>JAJRSP010000213.1 GCA_024278775.1 Planctomycetota bacterium | reverse complement strand
AATGCCGCGCGTCACCGGGTTCGGTGCCAACTGCGAGACAGCGGGTGATCGGATTCGAACCGACGACATTCACGTTGGCAACGTGACGCTCTACCACTGAGCTACACCCGCGTATGCGGCATCGTCCGCCTTGTACGGCATTCCGCATCCTCTCCGCCATACCATGCGTCGAGACGGAAGCCGCTACGACCAGACTGCGGTATACTACACCAGGCCGGGGCGATGGACAAGCACCGAAAAGCACGCATTCCAAAGCTCACATTCACCAAGGTCACAAGACATCGGCTGACACGTCGCTTATCGCGACTCCGGAACCGGGACGCCCCGACAGCACGCTTCGGTGTCAGTGAGCAATTCCGCGAGGAAGAGGCGGTTGCTCGGTACACCCTTCGCGGATCCGTTCGTGACACGGCGCGAGTGGCTTTTGCCAGGCCACTCGGTCGTTAACGGGGAAGCGATATGCGGCGGTGATCTCCGCATAGCCACCGCGAACCGCGGGGATACTGGCCGCCGGGATACTGGCCGTGGATCGGTTCCTCGGGTCCGAGTGAAATCGAACAACCCGCTGGAGCAGATTGAGGGTAGCAGGCCAGCAGGCCAATTCGACATGCGTTACGACCCCGCCAGATAGGCGCGTATCGTTTTCATGATCTCATCACAAACTCGACGAAATGAAGCAAGTTGATCGCCGCCTGTCACGCTCGTTCCAGCCGGGTCGTCGAAAGGCCAGTGTTGGATTTGTGTCGCGCCGGGAAACGCCGGGCAGGCCTCCTTCGCGTTGTCGCACACCGTGACCACAAGGTCGAAGGACTCATGGGCGAACTCGTCGATATGTTGGCTGCGGTTGGCTGAGATGTCGATGCCGATCTCGTGCATCACCTCGATGGCTAGGGGATGCACAAATCCAGACGGTGACGAGCCTGCCGAGAACGCCACCCACTGGTCGCCCGCCAGCGCGTTCCATATCCCCTCAGCCATCTGGGATCGGCACGAATTGCCCGTACAGAGGATGAGGACTCGCCGCTTCATGCTTGGTGTCCTACGGTGGCAAGTAACTCTTGGGCTTCCGCCACGAAGTACCGACGCCGAAACCGGAACGCTACGTTCACGAGACCGATCAGCACAGGTACTTCGACAAGCGGCCCGATGACCGCTGCGAAGGCCACCCCGGAGTTGATGCCGAACACGGCCACCGCCACCGCGATGGCCAACTCGAAGTTGTTGCTCGCCGCCGTGGAGGCGATGGTGGTCGTCTTGGCGTAGCCGGCCCCAATTCTTTTTCCCATCCAAAAAGAGACGAGAAACATAACGACGAAGTAGATGCAGAGCGGAATCGCAATGCGGACCACATCCATCGGAAGCTGCACGATATACTCGCCCTTGAGCGAGAACATCACCAGAATCGTAAACAGCAGCGCGACGAGCGTGATCGGTGAAATCTTCGGGATGAACTTTTGCTCGTACCACGCATGACCCTTGAGCGTGAGCAGCGTGAACCGCGTGAACATGCCCGCGAGGAAAGGAATGCCAAGGTAGATGAACACGCTCTTGGCGATTTCTCCAATGGTGATCGCTACCACCGCGCCCTTGAGACCAAACAGCGTGGGCAGTACGGTGATGAACAGCCAAGCATAGACGGAAAAAAACAGCACCTGAAACACTGAGTTGAACGCCACCAGCCCGGCGGCGTACTCCGCGTCGCCTTCCGCAAGGTCGTTCCAAACGATGACCATCGCAATGCACCGGGCCAACCCGATCATGATGAGGCCGACCATGTATTCGGGGTATCCGCTGAGAAACAGCACGGCCAGCGCGAACATCAAGATAGGCCCGATAACCCAATTCTGAACCAGCGACAAGGCCAAGATCTTGAAGTTGCGAAACACATCACCGAGTTCTTCGTACTTCACCTTCGCGAGCGGCGGGTACATCATCAGAATCAACCCGATGGCGATGGGAATGTTCGTCGTGCCGACCTGAAAGCGATGGATGAACCCTTCCACGCCGGGGAAGAAGTACCCGGCCCCCACGCCAACCGCCATCGCCGAGAAAATCCAGAGCGTCAGGAAGCGGTCGAAAAAGGAGAGTCGTTTCGGGCCGGCGTCACTCATGATTCGTTCAAGCCCCTTCGGTGATTCCCGCCCACCGTGCCGGCCTGTCATCCACAGCAATCGCCTCTATCCATCGTGCGGAGTCGCTCAAGGTCGGCCTGCAACTCATCCATCTCACGCAGGCACGATCTGACGCAACTAAGCAGCGTCCGCTGCAACCCCTTCGGATGCTTTGCGACGGCGTAGTATTTCCACTTGCCCTCCGTTCGCACGGTGACCAGCTCCACGCGCCGCAGGTAGGCCAGATGACGCGAGACCTTCGGCTGAATCTCATCGAGAACCGTACAAAGATCGCACACGCACACCTCACCCTCCAGCAGAAGATTGAGAATCCGCAGCCGTGTCGCGTCCGCAAACGCGCGAAACAGATCGGGCGTTGTCCTCAGTACCACCGTCATATACGTCTACCCATATATGATATATCGTACGGCTCGTCAAGCCCGGTTCGAAAAAAACGTATGCTGACTCCATGGGGCGGTCCGTTAGTACCGCGTTCCATAAGTTCTACGACTCCCTGCGCCGTGGGCTTCAGCCGCGCGGTTTCGAGAATTCGTGCGAGGCTCGGCGTTCCAGCCCCGCGCAAGCTGCGGCTCGGGGAGCGATGTCATAATCGCCATGTTGTGACGCGTGGTATTAGGATGTGGCGACGCCCGAACTCAAGCAGTCTGGAGGGTTTTTACGGGATCTTGAACGGCGGCAAGACCGGCAGCCGGCAATGCGCCGACAGCGGACAGTATCGTTGTCGTCACCATCGTGATGCCGATAAGATCCAAGGCTGGCAGGATGCGCATCGTCGATTGCACGTCCTGTCCGAGGCTGACCGCCGCCCCCACGAGGAACCCCAGGATCGCACCGAACATACCGAGCAGCGCGCCTCTCACCAGGATCATCGACACCACCGTCCACGCGGAGCCGCCCACCGCGACCAGGGTGGCCAACTCGAGCCGGCGTTCGATCCCGTTCATATATGACCAGATCAAGACGCTGATGGCTATTACGACACCGGTCACGATATACAACACACGGCGGTGGTCGCGAAGCGTGTTGTTCATGGATTGCTCCGCCTTCTCTCCCCGTTGGGTGGTGAGCGGCGTCATGTTCGTGTGGCGGGCAGCCATCAAAGAGGCCAGCGTATTCACATCCGCCCCTGGTGCCGGAAAGACCCGCAGCTCGTTGAAGGCATTCGGCATACTGAACATCTCTTGCAATCGCCTCACGTGAACGAAGATCGCGCTATCATCCTGGTTGGCCATAGGCGGCAGGTTCGAAAGAACTTTCAAGGCATGGCCTTGTAGCTGTAGGGTTTCGCCCTTTGCGACGCCAAGCTCAGAGGCCAATTCCGAACCAATCAGCGCCTGGTCATCTTGTAGTTGTCTCAGTATCTCAAAAGGTGCGATGACCGTCTCAGGTACGATACCGACAACCGGAATGAGTCGACCCCTGTAGGGAACCTTGAGCGACAGCCGCCCTTCGATCGAAGAAATGTATGACGAATACTCGCTTCTCAGGCGGCGCATGTCTCCATCACGAAACGGGGCCGCCTCCAAGTCGAACCGGGCCAGATCCCTGGCCGTCTTGCCGCGCGGAATCACCCGGATCGCCGGTCCAATCTGGTCCAGATCTGCGGCCACGGCAGCCTCACGCGCCCGGGAAACCAACTCGAGCCCGGCGGCGAACGACACGGCCAACGCGATCACACTGACCGCAATGGCCGTCCCCATGCGCCTTTTGGAGAGCTCCAGAAAAGAAAGCCAGAGGGTGGGCGTCATGCCGCTTCCTCTTTCCGCGCACACTGTTCATCTCGGACCACGGAAGCGTCTCGGAGGGCGACCAGCCGGGTACCCTGCTCCGCCAGGCGTGGATCGTGGGTGGCCATCAAGATGGTTTGGCCCCCCTCGTTCAAACTTCGGAGAATATCCATCACTTCACCGGTCATTGCTTCGTCGAGGTTGCCGGTGGGCTCATCAGCGAGAATGACATCGGGTTCGTTAATCAAGCTCCTGCAAAGGGCGACGCGCTGTCGCTCACCGACGCTTAGCTCCGACGGACGGTGTTTCAACCGGTCCGAAAGCCCGATCCGTTCCAAAAGTTCCCTGGCGCTTCGAAGACTGGTGCCTCTCGGTTTACCGGCCAATACCGCGGGAACGATGACGTTGTCGAGACAGCTCAGATACGGTACCAGGTTGAACGTTTGAAACACAAATCCGATGCGCGTTCGCCGAAGCGCCGCCCGCTTGGTAGCGCTGAGACTGTAAAGATCGGTGTCTGCGAACAGGATTTTTCCTTCCGTCGGGTGCTGCATACCGCCGACGGTGAACAGCAGCGTGCTTTTCCCGCTGCCGCTCGGCCCGACAATCATCACGAACTCACCCGGGTTGATGTCTAACGAGATATCATGAAGCGCCGTGACGGGTGCTCCGCTTTTACCTGGGAACTGTTTCGAAGCATGATCTACACGAATCATCATTATACCTCCCTAAGCACCCTTGTCGGGTCCATACGTGCCGCCCAAAAGGCTGGGACAATAGCCGCCGCCACGCTCACAAGGAGCGTCAGGATTAATGTGGGAACCAGCAATCCGCTCGGCACCGGCAGACTGACACCGATCAATCTAGCGGCCACGTCCTTCGTCAGAGGCGCTCCCAGATAATACCCACCCAAACCACCGAGCAAACCGATGATGGCGGCCTTACAGATAAACAAAAACACTACGTACCATGGTGAAGATCCAGTCGCGAGCAGCAGCCCAATCTGCCGTATCTGCCGCCGAACCTGCGATGCAATCAACCCGATGACGATGGCCGCGATCAACCCGATCGTGATCGCAAACGCCGCCTTGGAATAGCGTTTTGCCGTTGCCACAGTGCCCTTTTGCGCTTTCAGCATCCCGGCAATCGTAACCGCCCGAGAGTTGGGCAGCGTATCCTCCACTTGCAAAGCAAGCTTTGGGACGTCCAATCGGCACCAGCATCCGGCGAGGCGCATCGCGTTGATTTTTTCCGGTTTGTCCAACACATCTTGGGCAAGATCAAGAGGTCCGAACACACCAACGTCAAGACCGTCGGGTGGTGCCTGGGTGACGCCCGCCACCGTTAACTGATACCCGTTGATGTCCAAGTGCGCTTTCGTTTTAATAGCGAGCTTGTCCGATGCCATTTTACCAAGCGTGACTTTGTCCGATGAAAACGGGTCAGTCACCCAACCACGCTTTCTCGTCTCTTCCCCAACCAGTACGAGCGGAACACCTTGCGGCTCGACGTTGCCGTATAGACGGCTCTGAATAAGGCTGATGGGCGTGCGCAACTCGGAGTTGAGTATCAGGTCCGGGTAGGACCCCGGCATGGTGGCGTCGCCGTAATCCATCGCATAAAAGTTGGTCATGTTGGTCGCCCGAGGCACCACAAGCATGTTTTTGCCGAGCTTATGAGCAAGCTCATGGACTTGTGCTTCGGTAGACGAGGATAACGCACGCTGTGTCGTGAGCGTGGCCACCACCGCCGCCACTACGACGGCGGTAAGAACCATCTCAAACCACCGGTGCATCAGACTTCTAATAAAAAGGACAATCATTCTTGCTTCCCCTCTGTTGACGAGTCGTCAGCGGTCCTGCTTAATCCTGTATCGCTTGTCGACACGGCGATCCGGAAGAAACGCCGTCTGCCACAAGTGGGGTTCCGGTTGCGGCACCCCCTAGAGTTGGATGCATGAACGCCGGCCCACCTTCCACGAAGGTCAAACATTTCGGGGAGGAAGGGCTTGACCGCCACCAGGGCCGATAACTTGGGGTGCTCCGTCCAGGGTGCAACAACCTACGCGGCCCTGGGCCCATAGGGCATACTATTGCATGCCGAAACGTCCTGCGATGCCGGGCACCGACCCCCTTGCCCGTAGGAACGGCTCGGCTTAGATTGGAACTGGGGTCGGCTGGCGGGTACGTAGTCTATGAGTCATATCCAGGCGAACATAGGTGATCTTCGCATTGTCCAACTCACGACCCTGGGGTTATCCGCCAAGGCGTTCCTGATCGAGCATTTCAAACGGTTGCGGGACCACGGGGCCGAAGTGATTCTCGTCTGCTCCGATGATGCAGAAGGCAAAGCAGCAGCCGACGCCGCAGGCATTCGCCATGTCCCCATCAAGATCGAGCAATACACGTCCCCGCTGTCTGATTTGATCAGTCTGTTCAGATTGTGGCGGTTGTTCCGCCGATTTCGACCGGATGTGGTTCACGCACACATGACCAAGGCGGGGTTGCTGGGGATCACGGCCGGTTGGTTGGCCGGTGTCCGCGTGCGAATTAATCATAACCATGGGTTGGCGCTGACTTCGGCTCATGGCCTGAGATTGCACATCTTGCGAGCGACGGAATGGCTGACCAACCGGTTGGCCACCCATGTCCTGTTCGTCGGCGACTCGACGCGCCACGCGGCCATCGAATTCGGCGTGGCGGTGCCCGGACGATCGCAGGTTCTGGGACGGGGTACGATCTCCGGTGTGGACGTGAAAAAGTTCGCTCCGGACCCCACGGGGCAGCATCGACGTGAACAACGCCAAGCATGGGGTGTGACCGAAAGCACCGTGGTCGTCGGTTATGTGGGTCGCCTGCTGGCGGAAAAAGGTATCGAAACCCTGATCGACGCGTGGCAGCAGCTTGATGCGGCTGCCCGTGACCAGGCGTGTCTTCTACTGGTCGGCGGTACCACCCACAGTGAACCTAAGATGCGGTCCATTGTCGAAGAGGCCCTGCGCGACAACATCGGCGTGAAGACCCTCGGATGGGTGGAGGATATGGCGGCCTGCTACAACGGTATGGACATGCTGGTACTGCCGAGCTGGCGAGAGGGGTTTCCTTATGGCATTGTGGAAGCGCAGAGCATGGAGCTGCCCATCGTCACCACTCACGCCACCGGCTGCATCGATGCGGTACAGCATGAGGAAACGGGCTTACTGGTTCCCGTTCGTGACGCGTCCGCTCTCGCGGAGGCGTTGTCCCGGTTGATCTGCTCTCCGGAAGATCGGCTCCGTTTGGGTACGCGTGGGCGGCAACGTATCCTCGATGATTTCACACAAGATCGGGTGATGGCGAATATGATTGCGTTTTACGAGGAACAGGTCGTGCCTTGTGTGACACGTTGATAAGAATCGGTAGGCTAACCGATACCGATCGTGGCGTGTGGCCATTCTTATTGGCGACGGGTGCCCCATTCTTTGCCCCAAGGCAAAGGGTGGGGGACGAAACGGAGGCGATAATGACGGGCACCCCAAGCCATGCCATAATCCCTGGCCACACCCACGATCGTGCGTCTTGCCGCGCGGCTCGGGTGTGTTTACAGTCTCTCAGGTAGAACGTGAGAGCGGTCTCACAGCTTGAGCCGCCCCGGTGACAAGAATCTTCTCACTTCGTCTCAGCCGCTGGAGGTTATTTCCGTCAAGCTCGTCGTAACCAAGGAACGTCGTTTTGACAGCACGCCCGACGGCCGTGTGTGGACCCCCTCCACAGGGAACTATGAGTTCTGGACACGCTACCTGGAGGTCTTCGACGAGGTTCGCGTGCTGGCGCGGGTTCGCCAGTTCCGTGAAGTCGACCCCGCCTGGAAGCGGGCCGATGGTCCAGGCGTCTCTTTTGCGGCCGTGCCCTATTATCTGGGTCCGGTTCAGTACCTGCTCCATCGCCGCCGGGTTGCCCACGCCGTTCGTCTCTCGATCGGTCCGGAGGACGCCGCCATCCTGCGTATTCCCAGCGTTCTGGCGACACACCTGGAAGGCGTGCTGCGTCGACAGGGTAGGCCCATTGCCGTGGAAGTAGTGGCCAACCCGTACGACGTGTTTTCGCCAGGAAGTGCCAAGCACCCCGCGAGACCTTTTTTTCGCTGGTGGTTTCCCCGTGCGGTTCGACGCCAATGTGCCCACGCCTGCGCGGCCGCCTACGTCACGGCCGAAACCTTGCAGCGTCATTATCCGGCTTCCCCGCGGGCGTTCGTCACTTCCTACTCCAGCGTGGAACTCACGGATGAGGCGTTTGTTGCCGCCCCTCGTCCGTGCCGTTCGCTCGGCGATCCGATCCGATTGCTTCTGGTGGGGTCGCTCGATCAGATGTACAAGGGGGTGGATGTCCTCATCGACGCGGCCGCCGTTATGGTGGGTCTCGGATTACCCCTTCGGTTGACGATCGTGGGTGACGGAAAGCACCGCGGCGAGTTGGAGGCGGCGGTGCGGGGACGCGGTCTCGCGGCGCGAACCTGTTTTACCGGGAACTTGCCGCCGGGTGGTCCGGTACGTGCGGAATTCGACCGCGCAGACCTGTTCGTGATGCCGTCGCGCACGGAGGGGTTACCTCGCGTGTTGATCGAGGCGATGGCGCGGGGCTTGCCCTGCGTGGGGAGCAACATCGGCGGGATTCCGGAGTTGCTTTCCTCCGAAGAACTCGTGCCGCCGGGTGATGCCGAGGCGCTGGCCGAGAAGATTGCGGAGGTGTTAGCCGATGACGATCGGCGCGCGCGTCTCTCCGCACGCAATCTGGACAAGGCGCGGGCGTTCCATGCGTCCCATCTTCAGCCTCGTCGGCGAAAGTTTTACGAAGTGGTTCGCGAGGCTAACCTGGCGTGGCAACGGGAGCATGCCGCGACCATCAAGGCTTGATCACGCTCGGTGAAAGACCGCTGCACCTCATCACGTCAGCCTCACGCACCCGTAGGAAATATCTGCGGCTACGGCGTTGTGGCGCTTTGACGGGTAACTTGCAGTCTCTTGATCGCTAGTGCCTCGCGAGGCGCAAGTTGGGTTGCATGAGGTGCGTTCAGCTCAATATCCCCAGACACGTTAGACGCCGACCCGATCGTGGATTTGTCACTAACGCGAATAAACGGGCGTGGACGCTCGTCGATCACGAGGCACGACTCAAACACCACGCGTCCGGCACCGGCGGCGACGGTGAGCGACAGCGGCCGATGGGTCTTTCGGCGTGCCACCCGTTCCCAACGGCACCGTACGAAACGCAGCGTGGCGGAGGAGGGCTTCTCCCACTCCGCGAACAAGCCCGGATAGGTCGTATCGTAGCACTCGCAGTCGCGGAACTCGACCTCGCCGCGCGATCCCGTACCTACGTAAGCGCGGATCGACGGTCCGTAGGAACTGCGCACGATACACTTGTCGAAAAGAACTGAAACCGGTCTGGAGGAGGCGTTGATTCGGGCCAGATTCACCAGAAGGCCCGCACCTCGGTTGGCTTCAGATTCGCAATGACGGATCACGACATCTTGTAAGACGTCTCTGGCGTTGGCCGGTTCCAGATCGATGCCCGCCTTGGGCCGGGTACCATCCGTGTTGCGGAAGACGCACTTCTCTATAAGCAACCCCTCGGCCGAGATGACGCTGATACCCTGACGGTAATTACCGTCGCACACGCAATCACGGATTTCGATATTTCGACATGGGACACGACGATCGTCTCGTGTCGGACCCAGGTAAATACCATCGCCGCCGGAGGCTTCTAGTGTCAGACCGAGAATCTTGACGTGGCTTGCTCCTTCAAGGGATAGCGTGTGACGAAACTCCGATGTGAGGTAGGGCGGGCCGGTGTAGTCTGCCTTTCGCATTCGCAGGACTGCACCATAACCCCGTATCTCTACGTTTTTGATATCGATCCCCATCAGCAGGCAGTCGTGAATACCTCGAAAGGCGTTTTTCTTGGCCAGGATGACCACGCCCCGCTCCAGCACAATCGTCTGGTCGCTCGCCAGGTGGATCGGACGCACGAGCCAGGGACGTCCCACGTTTGGAATCGTGACTGTTTTCGCGCCGGAGTTGATCGCGCTCTGGATGGCTTCTGTGGCATCCACCGGATCGTACCCCCACCAGGCGGCGTTGGCCTGCGTCTCAAGACCGTCACTGACGCGCTTCACCGCCTCCGGATTGCCCGCCACATCGGCGGTTGGTTGCACGGGGGCGGCGGGTTGCGCGGGAGCTTCCTCTGCGCCGAGCGTCAAGAGCAGGGTTGCCAAAAACCCTGATACCATGACGCCCCGTCGACTCGGACGACGTGAGGCCGACTCCAATCCGCGTCTACCCCGTACCCTCTGTCCGAGAATCTGCCTTGGCGGTGCCGCCTCCGCCACCGTTTCCGAGGCGATGAGCATCAGCGTAATCCAGATGAGCCCCAGCCAGGGCTGAGAGAAAAAGAAGGTGTTGACCAGCATGAGGATCATTCCCGTAATGCATCCCGCCAGCGTGAACCGGGCTTGCAATGTGTAGGGATCGCGCAGCTTGCGGATACGAAATCCGAAGGCGCTCCAGATGACCCAAAGCAGCGGAACCACCAACAGGGCGGCACCGACGAGCCCGCTCTCCGGCAGCACCTTCATCGGCGTGGAGTGGGCCCCGTGGAGCACGGTGCCGAACTCCGTGTGCAGCGTGAGCATGTGCCAGCGATTCCTGGTATAGACGCGCCTCATGGTGTTGGCATACGTGGGCATATAGAGATGGCCATGCCCCACGCCCACGATCATGCTGGTTGGCGAAGAGGTGAAAGCGGTCCATGCCGTTCGATAGGATTCGACGCGGGTTTTGTCTTCGAGTTGCCGCATCCGCTCCGGGACGCCCACGGCTACCACAAGAATCAGCACCAAAACCCCAATGGGCACGACCAGCAACAGTGCTTTCGTCAGACGCAGCCCCAGCAGCAGTATGCCGAACGCGGGTATGCACAGCACGGCACCACGCGATCCGGTTCCCAGGATGGCCGCGAACATGATGAAGGATATCATGCCCCAGAATAGCCTGGACCTGCCCGGCACGAACAGCATGCCGGTGGCAAACCCCAGTGCCGGAAACAGCACGATGGCCAGGCTGGCCGCGTTGCCGAGTGGTCCGAACACCCGGATGAAACCAAGAGATAGGGTGACCCGATCGACGTACGAAGAACTCGGACGAAACCCCGGAAAGAGAAAAGACAGCCCCATGTAAGCGAGCACGACAAAAGAAAGCGTCACCACGACCCCGACGCCGACACGAAGTCGCTGTCGGTAGGGCAAGCCGGAGACCATCAGGACGGAAATCAGCACGGGTGCGGCGAGCTGTGCGCATTCCAACAAGGAATAGAACCGCTCTTCGGAGGTTCTTCCGTTAAACGGTACCGACAGCAATTCGAACACGGCCAGAGCCAACATGGGCCACAGCCAATAGCGCCGGCTTGCAGGATGAAGACGGAATGAAAAGAGGCCAAGCAACCTGGCGCAAACCACTAGCCCGGCCCAGCCAAGCAGCGCCAGCATCTTGATGTCGATAAAGCCGCCGGGGAGGGTTACGGTGGGGGTTTTCGTAGCGGGGAGCATGCTCTTGAACAAAACAAACACCGCGATAATAATCACGATCGTGGTGGCGGTCGGGTGAACTTGTCCGAGGCGGGTAGGCCTGGTTTTGGGGATCCTCAAGGGGGGGCGCGTCACCGAGGCCGCGTTTGCGGCTTCACCATCTTCAGGTCGATTAGACATTGCGGATACGCCCAGCCACTCGGACTACGCCCTCACCAAGTATGGGGAAGTTACTCAAAAGTGATTCACCCTCCCGCGCCGCCATACCGAAATGTGAAAGTCGGAGAATCACTGGATTGCCTGTACCACATGATCCAACACGTCGCCGATGCGTCTTCGGACCGAAGCCGAATCTTTCCCGGACTGGAGATATTCCTCTTCGAAGGCCTTGATCTTTTCAGACGTATGAAACGCCACCACGTCTCGTCCGTATGCATAAGCCAGGATAAGTGCGTGCATCCGAGCGGCCACCACTACTTCGGCGGTTTGGATCAACCCGCAGACCTCCGCCAGGGTGTTCGCGGTATCCACCGCCACGACCACACCACGCGCTTGCGCCAAGTCGTCACGCAGCCGTTCTACGAAGGAGATGTCTTGTCTCCAGCTCGTACAAAACAACTTCACGTCGTAACCTCTGGACGCGTACGACTCTACTTGATCGGCCCAGTACCTGCAATACTGTGACTCGTTGAGCCGGTCACGGCACGGGCCTTTTTTGCGCGCGTAAAACGCATAGTCAACCGGGCAAAACAACGCGCGACGTTCGGCTGGCACATCGTCCGGCATCAACTCCGTAATGCAGAAGGCCACATCCGGGCAGGTCTTGATGGGAGTGTCGAGCAGATCGGTGAGGGCTGCCGCCGAGTCCTGATCGCGAACGTACACTTCATCCACTCGGCGCAACGATTGGCGAAAAAGCCACCGATCCCAACCCGTCAAACGGTCCGCGACGCCAACCCCAAGCAAAATGATCCGACGTCGTCTTGCGCGCTGAAGCAGCTTTACCCATAAGAACATGGCCAGCCCGAACACCCGGTTGGATTGAATGAGCTGCCCGCCGCCGATCAGGATCAAGTCATAGTCCGCCGAACGCACGAACGGCAGGTAGGTCCAGACATAGCGTGCGAGCCACGCAAGCTCCACGGGTACGAGCGCTTTACACGCACGCCTTAGCCCGAAGGTGCCACCGGGCGTGCGGGGCGTATCCGTATCCCGTGATGGAGCGGCCCGCGAGAACGCGGCCCATTCCACGTGACAACCGCGCGACCGCAATAGATGTTCCAGGCAGCGACGGATGGCATCATCGCCGAGATTACCCAGGCCGCCTTCATTGATGAGCAGCACGCGCTTCATGTCAGCCCCGCCGCCTTCCTATGATGGAACGTAGCAACTCTCTGTCATCATCGCGGAGAACAAGCTGATAACAAACCAGGGAATAAACGCCACCCAAACCCAAGGTGACCCCGGCCAACGACAGCATGGTGGTCTCGGTCATGTGGCTGGCGATAAAGTAGCCGATGGCGGCGAGGCCGGCCGCCATGAACGCGCCAGGCAGCACCTCCACGAGAAACAGCGACCACCGCTGCGTGGTAATTCGGGAGGCAAAGAGGGGCGTGAACAGCAAGTTTTTAATCAACCAACACGTGGAAAGTGGAATGGCCACTGCGTACACTCCGAGATCGGTGTACGACAACAAAAGCACAGAGCCCACGATATTGGCCACACCCAACACCACGGTCACGACGGCCGGCACCTTGACCTCGTCGAGAGCGCGGTAGACCGCGAACATCGGACGCACGGCGATGGTGAACAGCCAGGGGCCGACGAGCACCCAGGCCAGCGGCCAGAGATCCACGAACTCGGCCCCCAGCCATACCTGCAGCATCGGCCGGGCGAATCCGCACATCAGACCGATGGCACATCCCATCGTCAAGCCGAGCAAGCGGATCGCCCGACGCAACTGACGGACCATCCCCTCGTAATCCGATCGCGCCACGTACTCGTAGCAGATCGGTGCAAAGACGGTGCTGCACGCACCCCCTATGGCGCTCAGCAGTGTAATCCACAACGCAATCACGCTGAACTGCCCGACCGCCTCGGGACCGGCCAGCAGGTTGAGGAGGACGTAGCTCATCGCGAGATAGAGCAGGGCCCCCACCTGGTTCACCGCGATCCATGAGCCCATACTGCTGAGTTCCCGCAGCGCCTTCCACCGAAACGCTTTCGGCGATGGGGTGAGTTGAGGCGTGAGGCGTTTCGCGATCAGGACGGTGCCGAGGAGAGTGAACACGCCCATCCCCAGATAGGAAAGACCGATGTGGGTCAACGTCGGCGTAAGGTACAAAAAGCACCACACGATCACCAGGGCGCGCAAACCGCGGCTTCCCATTTCAATCAGATTGGTCAGGTAGAGGTGGTGCGTGATGACGGCGCTCACCTTGAACGGCGCACTCAGCACCGTGAGCAGCGAGGAGATGATGACCAGAATAAAGAGATAGCTCGCCTCCAGCTCGCGCCCCGCGGGCACCTGGAATAGATAACGGAAGTAGACCGCGATCAGGATCGTGGGCACGACCAGCAGTGCCGTCAACGCCAGGAGCGCGCCCAGCGCACTGTTGAAGTATTGGTTGCTCTGGTTCATGTCACCCCGGTTGAAATGGAGGGCGACGAACCGACTCACCGAATCCGCCATAGATGACGTACCCACCTGAAGAAACGTCGTGAACGAAATCACGAGCGGCAACATGCCATACGCCTCCAGACCGATGTGATGGATCATAAACGGAGTGAGAGCGATGCTGATCACGGCGTTGACGAATACGGTCGCGAAACTCGTGGAGAGGTTGGCGACCAGTCGGCTCTTGGCTGCGATCATGTCATTGCCTTGTCCGTGACGTTACAAGTCACCCGTACCACCGGAGGCACCCGCGAGAGAACCACGTCAGGATCTCGATACTCACGTATCGGCTTCCTTGGTCCTATCAAACTAATCGGCATACAGATTGTGGAGAGCCTCGATGGACGCGTGGATGGTGAACGGGAAATGGCGTAACAATGCTTGCCGCTGGGATTCACCCATGCGGGGTGTCTTCAATGCCTCGTCGAGGACTCGCGCCCAGGAAGCCGCTGGAGTGTCCAACGGTAGCAGCGTCGCGTTCGCGCACGCCTCGGCTGCCTCCCGAACACCGGGAATATCCTGCGCGATGACGGGAAGACCTGCGGCGGCGGCTTCGGCCACCACGATGCCGAAACCCTCATTACACGAGGGGAATGCAAACGCATCCGCCGACAGCCAGTAGCGATCGATATCCGGCAGACCGGCGATGAAACGAAAATGATCCGTCAACCCCTTCGCACGCACCTGCGCTTCGACCGGCTCCTTCAATGCGCCGGCGCCGATCAACAAAAAATAGACATCATCCCGTTGGGCCAACAATTCCCCGGCCACCGCTACGAGAAAATCATGACGCTTGTGCGGCGCGAAGCGGGAGACGTTTAGTACAAGCGATGCGTTCTCGGGGATTCCGAGCTCGGCGCGAACTTCCGCGCGATCCACCGGTTCCGAAAAACGCTCTACTCGGATTCCGTTGTAAATCACGCGCTTGTTTGGATCGCCCTCCCAATCCGGCCCCCAAAACCCCTCCAGACTGGCCCTCGTCGGACCAACGAAACGGGTACCATAACGACAAATCCATCGTCTCATCCATTGGACGTAAAGGCGTCGTGGGAGGGTAACGCTTTTCTGGTCCTCGGCAGGGTGGATATGGGCGATGCGTTTGGCGACACCGGCCCGGGCGGCCGACCGTAGAACGAGGCCCGAGAAGTAGTACAGGTGACTGTGGACAATATCGTAAGACTCCAAAACCAGAAGCTGCGTGAATCGTCGCGCGAAACCCCAAGGGTTTCGGCCCAACCGACATCGCAGAATCCTCCCGCCGAGTCGCTCGAATTCTTCCTCGTAGAGCCCGCCGGGCGCACCGATCAAACACACGTCAATCGACAACTCCGCACGGCTGCTACTGCGTACGACATCCATAAGCCACGTTTCGGCCCCCCCGCGGTGGAGCGAAGCAAAGACGTGCAAGACACGGAGCGGTCTGTTCGGAGAGATCATCGGATGCTTGGGTTCGCCGGGGTGCTTGGGCAAGTCAACACGTCCTCCATCTTCCACACGAACCCCGCCGGCCCTCGGACGAAGTACGCCCCTCCATCATTCGCTTGGCCGACCCGGATCTATACCGCGGCACGGATCAGGCCCGCGCCTCACCGGTGCTGCTCTACGGTCGTCCGGTCGATACACCCGATATGCAATTTTCGTCAGTTTTTCGATTTACCGTGAGCCGAACAGGATATCGCGGCACCAACGCCGGTCATACCCGGCTCCCGGACCCCGAAGTCTGTTAGCCCGGATTATTCAAGCTTTCCCCTTTTTTACGACCTCCTTGTGGGATAAACTACGGTTGCTGAAACACTTATCCCAAGACAAGGAGGTCGTTAATGGTTGGACAGGCTGTTGCTCAGATTGGCTTTGACTTTTT
>JAJRSP010000212.1 GCA_024278775.1 Planctomycetota bacterium | reverse complement strand
GCGTATGTTGGCGTTCACTTGAAATGCCTCCTTGCGTAAAAGTGCCATGACGTTGACACCGTACTTTTACCGCATAACCGAAGGCATTTCGAGTATTTTTTTGGACAAAAGCGATCAAACTACGCTGGTCTTGGGCCTAGAGTAATGGAGCATCATAACGGCGTCTCTGTGCGATGGAATAGTAGTGACCGCAACATCACCGAACCCAGCGCCCGACGCCTATGAGATGAGCCGTTTGGACGCGGCGTGTGGTTTGCGAACTCTTGCTCCCTGATCGTGAGGATTTTCATATGTCTGACTTGCGCTTACCGGCGTGGATGGCGAGCTGCGTCCTGGCATGCGTTTTGAGTTTCTCGCTCGCCGAAGCGACGCGGGGCGATTCACGCAACTCGTTTCCGATCGCCATTCAGTCTGTTACCGTGATTCAGGCCGACGGCACGACGCTGGAAAACGCGACGATCGTTGTGCGCGACGGCCGAATCGTTGACGTGGGCGCGGACGTCACGCTTCCGCCACAGGCTGAGGCCATCGATGCGAACGGGATGTTCGCGTATCCGGGATTCGTATCGGCTCACTCGTACCTGGGCATTGCGGAGACAAAGCGGACGGAGGAGGCGCGACAGCGCACGGAGGACGAGAATCCGGATGTGCGCCAACGATCGCTGCCGCAGACTCGGGCGGCTAATCGCCGCGGTGTCCAGCCGCAGTTTCGGGCGGCTGATCATTTCAATGCTGACGACGCGGCGTTGGACGGGTATCGGGCGTTCGGCTTTACGACGGGTTTGATATCGCCACGCGGGGGCGTGTTCGGCGGCACGAGTGCGCTCATCAATCTCTCCGATGCACCGCTGCGACGAAAAATTCTCGTGGACGATGTAGCGCAACACTCATCGTTCAAGACATGGGAGCCGGGCAATTATCCCAGGTCGGTACTTGGCGTGTTCGCGGTTTTCCGGCAGACGCTTCTGGATGCACGCTGGTCAATTGAGCAGCAGCAACACTTCGAGCGGAACCCGCACGACGGGTCGCGTCCGCCGGTCGATCCCGCGATGGTTGCTTTGCAACCCGTGCTCGAAAGATCGAGGCCAATCATTTTCGAGGCCAACGACGATCACGAAATTCGCCGGGCGATAAAGCTCGCACAGGAATTCAATCTGCGTATCACGATCAGCGGGGGCAAGGAGGCGTACAAAGCCATCGACGCGCTCAAGCGTTCGCATACGCCGGTCATCGTCAGTCTCAACTTCGACGAGGAACCCGAATACGGCAAGAAGACAAAGGCAGCCAGCGGGAAGAAGAAAGCGAAAACCGACGAGCCGAACGGTGACGAACCGCCCGTGGATGAAGAATCAGAGGAAGCGGAAAAAGAGGATGACGAAAATCCAGTCTTCGAGCCGCTCAAGTTGCGCATGGAGCATCGCCGTCTTTGGGAAGAGCAGGTCGCGAATTGTATTCGGCTGCATGAAGCGGGCGTTGCGTTTTCGTTCGCCACGCACGATGTCGAATCTCCGAAAGAGTTTCTGAAGAATCTTCGGCTTGTGGTGGATCGTGGTTTGCCTGTGTCGGCTGCGATCGCGGCGTTGACCAGCGCTCCGGCAGAATTATTTGGATTGGAAAACCAGATCGGGCACATCAGAACAGGGCAGGTCGCGAATCTGGCGATTTTCAATGGGCCTGTGCAGGACATAGAGAGCAAACTGCGCTATGTGTTGATTGACGGCGAGAAACATGAATACAACCACGATGCGAAATCGCCGGAGGCAGAGGCAGACTCGGAAGATGACGATGCGTCGGAATCGACAGATCAGGACGACCAAGGCCCGACTTGGCGATGCGAAATCGACGCTGACCGCGTTCCGAAGCTGAAGACCGGCGGCAATGTACTGATTCGCAATGCTACGATTATTCCGATCATCGGCGAGACGATGCAAAACGCATCGGTCTTGATCGAAGGCGGGAAGATCAAAGCCATCGGCCGGAGTGTCTCTGCTCCAGATGGTGTCGCAGTGATTGATGCGACGGGGTTGTTCGTCATGCCCGGTATTGTGGACTGCCATTCGCATATGGCTATTGACGGGGTTAACGAGAGTGCTTTGTCTGTGACGGCTGAAGTGCGCGTTGGGGACGTTGTGCGCAATGACAGCGTGTCCATGTTTCGAGCATTGGCTGGTGGGGCAACGACGACGCACGCAATGCACGGGTCAGCCAATCCGATCGGCGGGCAAAACATCGTATTCAAACTGAAGTACAAGCGGCCCGTCGAAGAGATGATCGTCCAGGACGCGCATCGAACGATCAAGTGGGCATTGGGTGAAAATGTCAAACAATCCAACAGAGCGAGCGCCCACGGCAAAAGATTCCCGAACAGCAGAATGGGTGTTGAGGCTGTGCTGCGCGATGCGCTTGTCGCTGCCGAGGAATACGACCGGACATGGGAAACATACCGGGCCAACGCAACAGCCGGACGGGAAACATTGATTCCGCGACGCGACCAGAGGCTTGAAGCGTTGTCCAGCGTTCTCGCGGGCGACATTTGGGTTCATGCGCATTGCTATCGCAGCGATGAGATTATTCGAATGATGCACACGGCTGAAGACTTCGGCATTCGTATCGCGGTGTTGCAGCACGTGCTGGAAGGTTACCGCATCGCTCCGGAAATCCGACGTCATGGTGCATCCGCGTCCTCATTCGCCAATGCCTGGGCCTACAAACTCGAAGCCTACGGAGCGCTGCCGCACAACGTGGCTATGATGACCGCGATGGGGATCAATTGTTCGGTCAACTCGGACTCTGCCAACACTATTCGATATCTGAACACAGAAGCGGCTAAGTGCATCAAGTGGGGGAACTTAGATGAGAACGCGGCACTGCGGCTGATCACGGTCAATCCAGCCATTCAGTTGGGTATCGATCATCGTCTGGGGAGTATCGAGAAAGACAAAGATGGCGACCTGGCTATCTTCAATGGCCATCCGCTCAACGCTCACGCCAAGTGTGTTATGACGTTGATCGAAGGCGAAGTCTATTTCCAGGACGAACACGCGCAAGCTAATTTCGAGGCCGGCACGCTGGAATGGAATCCGACGTTCGACATAACAATTCCACAGTCTACACAGCGGCTGTACGCCATCACCGGTGCAACGGTTCATCCGATCAGCGGCGACGCGATCCCGAACGGAACGGTCGTGATTCGCAACGGCACGATTGAGGCGGTGGGCGCGAATGTGTCCGTACCACCCGGAGCGGGCGTGATCGACGCGCGCGGCCTGCATGTTTATCCTGGTTTGATTGACGGGTCGGGCACGTTGGGCTTGACGGAAATCGGCAGCCTTCGCGCCTCGCGCGACAATTTCGACATTGCGGAGTTCGCACCGGAACTAAAAACACTGTCAGCCATTCACCCGCACAGCGCACACATTCGTATCGCCCGAGCGGCTGGCGTGACTGCGCAACTCGCCCGACCGACGGGCGGCACGATTTCGGGGCAGTCCGCCTTAATCAACCTGGGCGGCTGGACTGCCGACGAGATGCTCATCGAAGAAAGTGTCGGGCTGCACATGTCTGTGCCGTCACTGCCGGAACATCTGAGGAAGAAAGACAAGAAGGAGCGAACGGAAAAGTACGAAAAGAGAATGCGAGAAATTAACGCATTTTTCGAACGAGCGCGCCAGTACGCAGCCGCCGTCGACGCAGGCCGAGACGATCCCACTGTTGCACCGACGCGCGATCTGCGTCTTGAAGCAATGAGACCGTTTGTACGTGGCGAGAGCCCGGTGATATTTTCCGCCAGCGGATACAAACACATCCTCGACACAATCGAATTCGCCGAAAAGCACAATCTTAAACCGATCATCCGCGGCGGCACGCAGGCGTGGAAACTGGCGGACCGGTTGGCGGAAAAGGACATCCCGGTCATTCTCGAACGTGTCACGAGTTACCCGTCAGGCCGATTCGAAGCGTGGGATTCCATCTATGCCTGTGCAGCCGTTCTGGACCGCGCCGGCGTGCGGTGGTGTTTCGCGACCGGCAGCGCCTCGAACGCATACGACCTGAGCAGCGAGGCGGGCATGGCCGTCGCGCACGGACTACCCCCCGAGCGAGCGGTCTTCGCACTCACGCTCGGAGCGGCCAACGTTCTTGGCGTGGCAGACCGCCTGGGTTCGATCGGACCGGGCAAGCAGGCTGACCTGATCGTCACAACCCACGCTCCCTCGCAGACGATATGCCGCGTATCGCACATGTTCATTCGCGGCGTGCCGGTTGAGCTGACCAACATGCACACGGAGTCCTACGACAAGTTCAACAATCGCCCAACCCCCGAACTTCCGCCGCGCGCAACCCTCAAAGGCCCGTCTTACTACAAATAAGAATTTCCGGCCTTAAGCGCCACGGAAGGCCCGCCTCGCAGACAGAGCCGCAACCGACGCGATAACCGTCCACGGGCCAACTTCGATGAGTTGGTTGTAGGAATGCGGAAAACGTTTGCCGTATACTGGAACGAGATGAACAGGCATAGTACAAGGCTTGAGAGTTACGAAGGTTCTTGATCGAAATGGAGGATCGGACGATGGACTTGTCGTGTCAGTATCTCGGTCTCGCGTTGCCGCATCCGTTCGTAGCCGGCGCGTCGCCGCTGGCGGACTCGCTCGACTCAGCCAAGCGCGTGGAGGATGCCGGGGCAGCGGCCATTGTGATGCGTTCGATCTTCGAGGAGCAGATCGTGCAGGAAGCGCTGGCGACGCACGCATCGACGGAGGGTCATGCGGATTCGTCCGGTGAGGCCATGACCTACCTGCCCGACCCTGAGGATTTCGTAATAGGCCCGGATGAATACCTTGAGCATGTTCGGCGGGTGAAAGAATCGTTGGGAATCCCGGTCATCGCGTCGTTGAACGGCTCAACGCCGGGCGGCTGGCTGAAATACGCGAAAGGCGTGGAGCAAGCCGGCGCGGACGCAATCGAGATGAACCTCTACTACGTCGCCTTCGACGGGAACGAAAACGGTTCCGTGATCGAGGAGCGTTCCATCGAAATGGTCTCGGAAATCAAAAAGGCTGTGTCGCTGCCCCTGGCGGTGAAGCTGTCGCCGTTCTACACATCGCCGGTGAACTTCGCACGCGGGCTGGTGGTGGCGGGCGCGAGCGGGCTGGTGGCGTTCAATCGCTTCTTCGAGCCTGACATCGACACGGAAGAACTGGAGATTCGATCGCATTTGAAACTTTCCGATTCATCAGAATTGCTGCTGAGACTCCGGTGGTTGGCCATCTTCTCCGGGCAGCTCGACACATCGTTGGCGATCACCGGCGGCGTACATCACGCTCAGGACGCAGTGAAAGCGATCATGTGCGGTGCCCACGTTGTTCAACTGGTTTCGGTCTTGCTGAAAAACGGGTTGGAGCGACTGGAAGCCATCCGGCAAGAAATGGTCGCGTGGATGACGGAGATGGAATACGAATCCCTTTCGCAGATGCGCGGGAGCATGAACATCCGAAACTGCCCGGATCCGAACGCGTACAAACGAACAAATTACATGCACATGCTGCAAACGTGGTCGCCGCAAGACCAGCCGCCGGGGAGCGCGTAGCGATCAACTCGGCTGCGCGATCACAAAACTCATGCCGCCGCCGCGCGACTCCGCCGTCGCAGCGCGCATCGTTGACGCATGTACGACGACGTTGTAACAACGCCCCCGTCGAAACAAAGTCAAATTATCTTCAACAGCAAAGGCGGAAACGAGCGGGATGACGCAACATCGATCAACAATAGACGTAATGGAATCGCATGCCTCGGCGCGGCGCTTCACGGAAGAAACGATAAGCCACGACCTGCTCGAAACACTGATCCACGCCGGAACGCGGGCGTCGACATCGAGCAACATGCAATGCTACTCAGTCATCTCCGTCTCCGTGCCGGACCAGAAATCAAAGCTGGCCAAGCTGTGTGCGGACCAGCGACACATCCACGAGTCCGCCGCCTTTCTCACATTCTGTGCGGACGTGCATAAGCTGGACCTGTGCTGTCGCATGCACGATGCACCGAACGATGCACTGCACCTGACGGAGTCTTTCATCCTGGCGGTCGTGGACACCGCCCTCGTCATGGAAAACGTAGCCGTCGCAGCCGAGTCGGTCGGGCTGGGCATCTGCATGATCGGTGCGATGCGCGACAACCCGCCCGAGGTGGCTGATCTTCTCGGATTGCCGAAGCACGTCTTCGCCCTTTCAGGGATGTGTCTGGGTTGGCCGGCGAAAAAGTTCGAGCCGAAACCCCGCCTGCCGCTCGAAGCGGTCTGGCACCATGAACGGTACCGGGACGACGCGGACCTGACGCGTTCGATCGCAGCCTATGACGGCATCCTCGGGACATTCTACGAGGGGATGGGCATGCGCGCGGACGAGCAACGCTGGAGCAAGATCATGTGCGAGCGCGTAGCCGGCGTCGCGGCGCGACGAAAAATCGGCGCGTTTGTCGTAAAGCAAGAGTTGAATAGCCAACAAAACGGCTGACGCACGCTTTGCCGACGGACATTGAAAACGCTCAATTGACACAATCATACAATTCCCGACGCGATCCGGTTGCATGCAACAGTGGGCATTCTTAAACTGATTGCTTGGGCTGACAGAGTGCTTTCGGCGATTGCGACGGGCTTTTTCTAAAGGTCCGGAATCATCCGCCGCACCTCGCGAAACTTCCTGATCAGCATCGTAATTGTGGCTTGCGTGGAGGGTGCATTCGCGCGCTTCGCGACAGGCTGGTAATCAGGTCGTTCGTTTGGAGACATATTGCGATGAAAACACGATTGGTTTTGGGGTTGGCTGTTCTGGCGGGAATGACGGTGCTGTCGTTGGACGTTGCGTCGGCGAAGGACAAGAAGTCCGCGCAAAAAGCCAAAGGTCACGACCATGACCACGGTCATGGGGGCAAAGATCATGATCACGGCCACGGCGAAGGCGGCGGATTTGATATGTCGCCGGAGACGATGGCTTTGATGATGCCCGGCGTAAATCACGCCTATCTCGATCCGATGGCGGGCGACTGGACCTACGTCATCAAGTTTCGCATGTCGGCGGAATCGCCGTGGATTGAATCCAAAGGCAAGTCCAAATCGACGTGGGTCATGGGCGGCCGATTCCTCATGGACGAAACATCCGGCGAGGGGATGGGCGGCATGCCATTCACCGGCATGGGACTCAGCGGCTACGACAACATGAAAAAGAAGTACGTGAGCACGTGGGTCGACAACATGGGTACGATGATCCTGCTCATGGAGGGAGATGTGGACGCATCGCACACGACCTTCACGTACACCGGCAAGATGGACGACTGGATGACGGGCCGAAAGAACGTCGCGTACCGCACAGTCATCAAGGTGATCAACCACGACAAGCACATGATGGAATGGTACTCAGCCGGCGAAGACGGCAAGGAATTCAAGAGCATGGAAATCAACTACACGCGCAAATAGTCGCTTCACGACGCGTGTTTGCTAAACTCAACGCCGGTCGGGGGTTCGTTCCTCGACCGGCGTTTTTGATTTCAACTTGATCGAGGGCACGATGCTCGCTATCCGACGAATCGCACATGCCTCATTCCGGCTGCGTGCGACTGGAATAATCGCCTCTTTTGTCGCTTTTTCGTTGTCGATCGGCTGCACGGGCCCGATGAACGGATCGCCAGTCGCAATCATCTACGAACGCACATCTCGCACAATCGACCGCGCGATATTCCTGAAACCGGAACGCAACGGTACATCGGAGGACGATCACGCGATGGCACCGCTTGTGGCTGCCCCCTGCTCCGATCCGTGCGAAGAACCACCGTGGATCGGGTCAGCGGGCAGAACGATCTACGTTGGCGAGGCGACCGCGCTGGTCGGCGACGACGCATTCGAGCAACGCATCTATGTTTGGCTTTACGGCGACGGGGAGAAACCGGACCGCTTAGCCGCCCAGGGAATCCGCATGACGCTCGATGACGACGGTTTCCCGTTCATTTGGGAAGTGCTCGCGGACACGGGTGGCCGGCGAGTTGTTTATGTAACACAGTGGCTTGAGGATAAGGCTGCCCGGCAATTCAGCCAGCCGCTGCCAAAACGACGCTTCGCAATCGAACCCTCAGCCAACGAAACGGACGTCGTGGTCGCGCGAGCGCTGGACGGCGGACCGATGCCGATGGGCCCCTGGGTGTACCTGGAACGCGAGTCGCGAAACGTGACGACGCTGTTGTGTCGCTGCTCGAACTCGCAGATCGGCGGGATCGAGCGAAGCGAATACTACGAGATGGTCCCGATCGAGCGATTGCGGGAACAAAGCGTGCGATTGTCGGAATGGGAGTCGCGGTGCGTATTCAACGCGGATGGAAGCGACGACCCCCGCCTGCTCGAACGGGTGTTACGCTGGCCTGCGTTGCGGTAAGACCCATTCGGATTGAACCGCAACAAAGGACAATTCGACACCTACGCCGCCGGCGCGTCCGATTGCGTACTCACGTAATGATTGATCGTATCAACGAATGCGCTGGCTTCTTCTTCGCTTTTGAAAACACCGATCACATCCAGCGTACGTCGTTCCGACTTGAGAAAAATCGTCGCGCCGAACCGGAAATTGCGCCAACCGCGATTGAGCTTTCGGGAAAGAAGCGTCGCGCGAGAAATGTTCGACCAGGCAATGACTTTCTGCGACGTACCCTGAAAGCGCAAGTGAAGCCCATCCACCACCGCCGCCGCCATCCAGCCGCGGCGGGCAAAACGGACGACGACGAACGTGGCCACGGCGAAGGCTGCCACGAAAAGAAAACTAATGACAATCGCAAGCTCCAGCCGAATTGCTCGAAACATTTGAACAAAGCCGGGCACGCCCCCGAGAAAACCCAAAAGACCCCCGTATACCGCAAACGGCACCTTCGTTCGATGCACAACGGAGTGTTCGTCGTAGCGCAGCCCGCACTCGGGACAGGCGTGCTTTTCCGGCAGACCCTTGAGGGAGTAACGACACTCGGGACATTCGGGCAGTGATGGCATGATGCGACCGTTTCCTGGCGTAGTGTTTCGCGCGGACCGCATCCTACCCGAGTTGTGACTGTGAGGGAGCAATGTTCCACACAAGGTGCAGAACGCTTCCTTCGTGCTGCGGTTTTGATCGCCCTCAGGGTGCGACTCGGAAAGAGTTGGCTGGGAAGTTGTTCGCCTACTTGGCCGACCCGGTGAAGCTGATCTGGAAGCCGTAGTAGTCAGCCAAGTCAACGTTCCCGTCGCCGTTGAAATCGAAGGCGACGCACGCTTCACCCGCAGGCCCCTTGGCGAGTTCGCCCACGCAATCGGCGAACGCTTGGAAATCCACGCTGTCCACATCGCCGTCGAACGCGGCGTCGCCGAGCATGAGTTCATACGCACCCATGTCCACGATGGCGGTCGGCCCGTTGCCGAAATCGGGTGAGAACGGATCGTTGATGAAGCGCGGTCGTCCGTCGAGGTCGGTGGTGACGTTTAGCGGAACGGCTGCATTGTTGCCCGCGTCGGCGGCGGGCGAGTTGGCCCGCAAGCGCAGGTTGCCGTCGCCCACTGAAACGAACATCGGATCGACCGTAATGTTGCCAGTACCCGCGAAGCCGCCCTCGACCGTGCTGTAGGACACATCGGCGGCGCCCACAATCGCGGACGCCCCGTTGTTCCAGAAAATCGAGTTGGCGACGGTGATGGATGTCGAGGTGCCGAACAAAGCGCCGCCGGACGGGGCGTCGTTCTCATGGAATGTGCAGTTGGTGATGCGCGGCGCGCCGGATGTTGCGTGAATTCCGCCACCAGCCAAACTAGCACCGTTTCCGCTGAACTTACAGTTAATCCAATGCGGCGATGCGTCGCTCGACGACGCAGCCGCGCCAGCGAAAGCGAAGTTGCCTTCAAGCGTGCTGTTCGCGACGGTCGGCGAACCACCGATAATGTACACGCCGCCGCCGTTGTCGTGCGGGGTTTTGTCGTCGGCGAAGGCAGCCGAAATGGTGAACCCATCCACCACCGTTTCTTCGCCGATTCCGAACGCACTGACCACGTGAATGCTGTTGTCAGCCGAACCCCGCGGCGTACCGTCATCGTCCCCGTTGAGGTCGCCGCTGAGCACGGTCTCGTAGAGAAAAAGGCTTCGCTCATTGGGAACAGCTTCGCCGCATCCGGAAAACCCGCCGAACATCGATACACCGTCGCGAACCTCGAACGTCGCAAACCGGTCGCCGCCCGCGTCAGCCGGGCTGTAGACGCCCTCCGCGACCAAAATGTCCGTTACGGACCCGCCGGAAAGGTCAGCCGCAGTCAACGCTTCCTGCAATGTGGGGAAGCCCGTACACCAGCTCGAACCGTCGAACAACGGTCCGATAGCGTTTTTGTCAACGTAGAGAGTCGGATCGTCACAGGCCAGCGGGTCGGCGTGGCCGCTGTTGACGATGTCCGTTTCGCAGGTCGCAGAGAGGCCGCAGATGTTTGTGTAGGTGCAGTTGAAGTGCGTGCGTCCGGCGAAAAACTGCCCGCCGCCGTTCAAGAACGCCTCGAAATCGACCTGCGGAATGACGAAAGGCGTCGTGCAAATTCCACCGGAGCATAGGCCATCCGTGCAATCGACGTCGCCCGTGCAGGTGGGGAAGTATTCAACCGTGCAGAGTTCTTCAATCGGCGTCAAGATAGCCCCGCAGGAATCGCTGACCGATACAGGCGGAAACGTCACGGTACGCAACACTTCGTCGCAATCGGCTGAGCCGATGCTGCTCGACGGACAATTCCAAACCGGCGGCGACCGTGTTTCAGCCGGGTCGATCGGGCTTGGCTGCGCTTCGCCGTTACAACCGACGATGGCGATAGGCCCGGCGGCCCCGCTCAATTGCGTGGGCGTACCACTGTCGCGGAACGAAATGTCGAATACGGCGCAGGGCGTGACCGCCATAAACGTGAGCCGGACGATCGTGCCACCGTCATTGGCACCGTTGGCAGTGTCGCACACGGTACCAATCGGCAAAGCCTGAGCCAGATCGAGCGTACCGGCGGCCTGATTGAGAACGCTGAAAACTTCCTCTGTAAAACCGGTTTCGCCTTCGGGGTCGAGCGCGTACCCGACAAGGTCGAGTTCAGCCGGCGACCACGCGAGAAACAATTGAGCGGCACATACCGGCTCGGTGCTTGGCCCGATCTCGACATCGGCGATGATGGGTTGGCTGAAATCCGCACAGGCTGTCTCCAGACACAATCCCCCGTTCAGCGGGTTGTCATCGTTGTCAACACAGTGAAGTTGGGGGTCGCCGCATTCGTCATCCGCGACGAGGCAGGCAGGCCCGAAACCGGAAACACCGCGCAGGTCGATACAAAGTGATTGCTCGGGGTTGAGATTGTGAGGTTGGGCGTGGACGGCTGAGACTGCGCAAACCACGAGCGCGAAGGCGGTTGCCATCCGAATCGCGATCATTTCAACCTGTTGCATCCAGCTTCACCTCGCGCGGGTGCGTGAACGGCGGGAACCCCTGCCCCACGACGGACCGTACATTATAAGGCCGCGGCGGGTCCGTTTGCAGGTTTTTCGTGCGATGGGTCCGTTTTTTCGTGCGGCACCGGCGGCATCACCCTCAAAAGACAGGGGTGGGAATGCGACACCGAGTGGATCAAAACGCGCCGAACGCGTCAACAGACAAACACGATTGCGTCCCTTTGGTCGTGCCCGGCTGGAAACACCGATCGGGCGCGCCTTGATCCACTCGGCGCCGCGATTCCCGTTACGCTTTTCCCCCCACAACGTTTCGCAAGATTCACGCAGCAAAGCGGACAATAAAAAGTGTGATTGACGTATTTTTTGAGATTCGGCGAATCAGCCAAGCTGGCTGGGGGTGCCTTGTGATGTGGATTGGTAAAAAAAGTCGCCGCGGAGAGCGTCGGGGGGGTGCCTGTCCCCGACGCTCTGACCGCGGCTGTGGGGATCGAAAATGCTCATGGCCTGCGACGATGCGCTCCCCTTTGCTCAGTTTCGTTTCCCGGTTTCGTATTGGCGTATTACGTTACCGGACGCTACTGATTGCGCCTTTTGCACGACGCAGCCACAAACATGATTTTCGTATCGAGTAGAGCTTTACGAGCGACCGTACTACCCACTGCCCTCAAGACCCGTTTCAAACCAAACTCATTCGGTCGCTCGGTCTCGCCTCACCCATGTTTCGCAAGAAAGGTGTCCGCCGGCGGACATAAATTTTGCGATTTTTTTTGTAGGAGGGGAAATTGGGGATTCTGACCCGTGGGAGCGTGCAGGGTCCGTTCACACTGTAAGTGCTTGGGAATCACGGATGAAGGTATTAGAATACGGGTTTCGCCGAACGTTACGGGGGAACCCCATGCGGAAAGATCCGCAATCATTTAATGAGTCCGGAGCCGCGAACGCGCTGCCTCTCTTTTACGATGAGGTGCGCGCCCTGGCGGCTAAGTATCTGCGCAGGGAGCGCAAGGACCACACGCTTCAACCGACAGCGTTGGTCCATGAAGCCTACCTGCGTCTAATCGAGCAAAATAACGTCGATTGGAAGGATCGGGTTCAGTTCTTCGCAGCCGCAGCCGCTGCGATTCGCCGCGTGCTGGTCAACTACGCGATCGCGCGCAAAGCCCAGAAACGCGGCGGCATGCAGGTTCGACACGAATTCAACGAAGCTGCCCACGGCGGGTCTGAGTTGGGTGACGACGTGTCAGCCGTCGATCTCGTCCTCCTGGATGAAGCCCTTCAGAAGTTGGCGGGCATGGACGACCGTCAGAGTCGCATCGTCGAATTGCGATTTTTTGGGGGATTATCCGTCGAGGAGACCGCCGAGGTGCTGGACCTGTCGCCGAGGAGCGTTCGCCGCGACTGGCGGATGGCCAAAGCCTGGCTGCATCGGGAAATCACGCGGGGTGAAGCGGATGCGTAACCGACATGCAGAAGTGGGTGCACTCTTTCACGCCGCGCTGGATCAGCCGGCCGCCGAGCGTAAACGATTTCTGAATCAAGCCTGCCCAGACGATCACGACCTGCGCAGCGAAGTTGAAGCATTACTGGAAGCTGATGCGGACGCGGAATCGTTCATCGAAACCCCGGTATCCAAGTCGGCGGAATCCATGCTCGCCGATTACAAGACGGATGTCTTCGCCGAGCGGCAGATCGGGCCTTACCAGGTCCGGCGGAAAATCTCGCACGGCGGGATGGGGGCGGTCTATCTCGCGACGCAGGCATCGGACGGGTTCGAGAGACCTGTCGCGATCAAGCTCATTCGTCCGGGAATGGGGTCGGAGGAAATCGTCCGGCGTTTCCGGGCGGAACGTCAGACGCTGGCCAACCTGAACCACCCCTACATCGCCAAATTGATCGACGGCGGCGCTACCGAAGACGGCCTGCCCTATCTTGTTATGGAATATGTCGAAGGCGTCGCCATCGACAAATATTGCGATCAGCAGGGGTTGGATGTGGCCGCGAGGCTGGACCTGTTCCGCAAAGTCTGCGAAGCTGTTCATTACGCCCATCAGAATCTGATCGTGCATCGCGATTTGAAACCCAGCAACATTCTGGTCACCGAAGACGGAACGCCGAAACTGCTCGATTTCGGCATCGCCAAACTCCTGCGGGAAGACGGCGCGCCCATGACCGCGCAATACACGCAGTCCATGATGCGCCTCATGACACCCGAATACGCCAGCCCGGAACAAGTACGCGGCACCTCTATCACCACCGCAAGCGACGTCTATTCGCTTGGCATTATTCTTTACGAACTTCTCACAGGGTGTCGGCCTTACCGCTTCAGCGAGCGTATTCAGGCTGAATTCGAGCGAATCGTCTGCGAAGTCATGCCGGAGCGCCCGAGCAGCGCGATCCACAACGTAGCCATGTTTCAACATGACGACGAACTTCCCAGCACGATTACGGCTGCGACCGTAACACGCACGCGCCGCACGACGCCGGGCAAGCTGTCGCGCCTTCTGGCGGGCGATATCGACACGATCGTGCTGATGGCGTTGCGCAAAGAGCCGCAGCGACGTTACACCTCAGCCATGCAGCTATCCGACGATCTTCAACGCTTCCTGATCGGCTTGCCGGTTGTCGCACAGAAGGACACGGTGCGTTATCGCGCGAGCAAGTTCATCCGTCGCAATCGGGCGGCTGTGCTGGCGACCTGTGCAATCGCGATTTGTCTGGTCGGTGCGACCGGTGTGACGAGTTGGCAGGCGGTTCTTCTGCGTCGTTCCGAGGCGGCGGCCCAGGAATTAGCTGTCGCCGCACGCAAGGCCCAAGCGTTGGCGGAGACCAGTCATGCCCAGGCGGAGGTCAGTCGTGCTCAGGCGGAGACGAATGGTGCCCGCGCTGAGCGCATCAACAAATTCTTGCAGGAGATGCTTTCCTCCGTACAGCCAGCCAAAAAAGGCGCGGACGTTTCCGTGCGTGCGCTGCTGGATGAAGCCGCCCGCAAACTCGATAAAGAAGGCGCACTCACAGACGACGCGCAGGCGGCTGCGATTTTGCGTGAAGCGATCGGTAATTCCTATCGTTCGCTCGGGAAATTCGACGAAGCCATCAAGCAACTTCAGACATCGTTAGACCTCAACATTCAGGAATTCGGGCCGCGTGACGAGCGGGTGGCTGACAGCATTCGAGCACTCGCACTTGCGCTGAACAACTCCGGCGCGTACGAGGAGGCTGCGAAGTTGTACGAGGATGCGCTGGACATTTACGCCGAGCGACTTAGCGAAGTCAGCAAACAGGTCGGACTGGTGACGTGCGACATCAGCACAACATTGTCCAACCGAGGCCGGTACACGGAAGCGGAACGCATGGCCCGCGCCGGCGTGGAGACGCTTCGATTGTCTGTGGACAAGGGCGACACGAGTCTCGCCTACGGCCTACAGGTGTTGGCTGCGAAGCTGACGCGAGGCGCCCAATTCGATGAGGCTGAGGCCTTGTACCGCGAGGCGCTTGCGATTCGTAAAGCCGCGTTCGGCGGAGCGCATGCGTCGGTCGCGGAGACGCAGGTGCGTCTTGGTGAGTTGCTCGTCGAGGAGGGCGATTACGCGGCAGCCGAGCCGGTTCTCGTCGCGTCGATCGACCTGCGTCGCAAGCTGTACGGCGAGAAGCACTACAAAGTCGCGCAGGGGTTGAACTTTCTGGGCCTGATGCACCATCGCCTTGGCGAGTTGGGCGAGGCCGAGGAATACTACAGCGAATCGCTGGCCATCAACCGCACGGTCATGGGCGATGAGGATTTCGAGGTAGCCAAGCTGGTCAACAACATCGCGGGCATCGCCTATGAACGCGGCGATTATGCGAAGGCCGAAAGCGGGTTCCGCGAGGCCGTCGCGTTGTTCACCACCGTTTCGGGCGACGGGCACCCGGTGTTAGCCACGATCAAATTCAATTTGGCGCGAACGCTTCACGATGCGGGGCAGGCGGAGGCCGCCGAACCGATCTGTCGCGAGGCGTTGGCCATCGCCCGGGCCAAGCTACGCGCCGGCCATCCGACGACGGCCAAGATTCTGACGCGATTGGGTTTGATCCTGATCGATCTCGACGCGACGGCGGAGGCTGTCACTCTGCTTGAGGAAGCCCTGGCCATCCGCATCGAAAAATTCGGTGAAGGTCATTGGCTGACCGCACAAACGCGCTGCGCGATGGGTGCATGCATGACGCTGAAGGGCGATTTCGACGAGGCGGAAAAGATGCTGCTCGACGGACACGCCATCATCGCCGACGAGCAGGGCACCGATCACCGCGAAGCCAAGCGCGCCGCGAGATTCCTCGTCGCTCTCTACGAATCCAGCAACCGCCCCGACGAAGCCGCCCGCTGGCGCGATGAGTAGACGTGGCTTGGTGTGTTCGGTCACACGTCATGCACATGGCAAGGGATGAGCGCAACCGCGCGGCAGCGGCTTCAGGCCAAGGAAACTAGCGGTGTCCCCGTTTCAGTTTCCAGTTTCATTCCCCCAGAGTCTCAGGTATTGTACCAACCGAGTTTATTTCCCGCCACGGGTGGGTATCATGGGGTGCATGACAATATTGGCGTATCCGGAAATTTCGATTCGAAACGGCTTGTTCGGGCGAAAAAGCACCTAACACACTCGCGGCTCAGCCGCTCCATAACTGTCGCGGTTCTGATAGATCGCGTACACCCCGCCGAAACTGTCATGCATCCGGTATCATGAGTCGCTGCGTAGACCGCGAGTGAGAGCTCAGCCGGTCCGTACTTCGACGATGGTGCACTAAGCCAACAGGCCAACGACAGGTCAGGCTCGGAGCATTGCTTGTTGACATGGATGGGACTAATGACGGCTGGACCCAACGGAATTCTTGCCCATACGGATGGTGCCATCGTCTTCGATCTGGACGACACACTCTATTCCGAACGTGCGTATGTGTTCAGCGGTTACCGTGCGGTGGCGGATGCCTTTGCGGATCGCCTGAATGCATCGTTCGATCCGGCGGAACGCATGCGCGCTCTGTTCGATTCGCCCGATCGTGCCCGCGTGTTCAATGCCATTCTTGCTGAGTGCGGCCTTGAGGACGATCCCGGTCTTGTACGCGACATGATCGACGTTTACCGCAACCATCGTCCGACGATTTCTCTTTTCGCGGACGCGGAGGATGCGTTGTCGCGGCTGTCGTCGGCTTACCGAATCGGCATCATTACGGACGGGTACGCCGTTACGCAGCACGCCAAGATCGACGCTTTGAACCTGCGCGATCGCGTGGACGAAATCATCGTTACCGACGATTGGGGCAGAGAGTTCTGGAAGCCGCACGTGCGCGCGTTCGAGGAGATGGCGCGGCGATTGTCGGTCCCGCACGAAGCCTGTCTTTATGCGGCGGACAACCCGGCTAAGGATTTTGTAGCGCCGAACGCACTAGGTTGGCGAACTGTGTTTGTCGATCGCCCCGGCGGTGTGCATGTGCGGAATCCGGTGGCGCCGGGTGGGGCGGCGGGTACGACGATCGCAAGGCTTGATGAGCTTTTCTGAGGGCGCGGCCGTACATGGTGGCGTCGGAGGATTCGTCTCTTGAGATTTCAAGTGCATCGGGGTGACACGGCGGGTGAAAACTCCCGGAAACACCTCCGGCCCCACTACGGTTTACGGGCCCTCGAAAGTCGAAATCAGAAAACCGGCAACCAGTGTTTGGCGGGCGCTATTTCCACTGGGAACACCCTCTGACATCGTTGCGTCCGCTAAACGGCAAGCCACGGCCCACACTCACTGATCCTTTCGAGACGGACCAAACCACGCCACAAGAAATGGCCACGCCCACGGCAACGATTCGAGCAACATGAGGCATGCCGAAACTCTGCCGCGCAGCGTCAATTAATAGGTGACTGTCCCGCCTATCCCCGCCTACCTCGAAAACCCCGGCAGTGCCATTCGTGGCTGTCCCCGGTTACCATTCTTTGCGGAAAATCAAACACTACTTGGAAGTCCTTTTCAATAAACGCCCGCAGGACGAACACACGACATCGTATCCTTGACATGCAAAGATCATGTAGATAAGTCCCGGCACGATATAGATGCATGAGAGTAAGATCAATAGAACCAAACTCCCGCGCCTACGGCGTTCAGTCTTTTCATAAGCACCACAAAAACAATTGGGCGACTCGTCCACACCATCATCGGAAGTAATGAACCGAACATCGTCAGGCAGCACGCCTCTTCGCTTCAAGTCTGCCACATGCAAGCGGAGGTCTATTTCGTCTGTACAACCGCTATAGCTCACGAGCAAATCAGTCTCTAGGTCTTGATTTTCCCTCAACCTTCTTAGGGCGTAGTTTGCAATAAATCTGTTGGTCCTGTGGTAAGCACGACCCCATTCCAGCAGACGCAAGGCCCCGAAGATCCACGCGACCGAAAACCATCCCTCCAGTGATCCAGTGCTGCCAAGTGATTTTGCCCAACCCGGAGCGGACCCCGAGGCCGCTCGGCATATTTCCGCCGTGCATCCCCCAAGCACATAGAGGCCGCTGCATAACATGGCTATGCCCACGATTACTGCCAGCGTTGCAATGACGTGTCGCATGGCTACCACCTTTCATTCTTCAGAAACGAGGGACAGCCAACCACTTTTCTGCCCCCTGCTCCCCTTGGTGTTGCTCCTTGGGACGGCCTCGCGCTTCTTCGGTTGGCCGATCGGAAGCGGTCGCAGCCGGCGACCCAGACGGCGTTCGAGCTTGCTCTGCAAACTGTCCGAGGCCAGCGGTCGCCGCGGGTGCGTGGCGAGCCGGACTGATGACGACTCGGCTTCGTCCACGCCGGGTCACGTGGTGCGGCTGTCCCGCGACAACGATTCGAGCAACATGAGGCATGCTGGAATCCTATCCGATCGTCCGCCAAGGGCCAAGAAATAAGTGATTGTCCAGACTCCCCCAAGTGCGGCCATGCATGGTGGTATCGGAGGATTTGTCTCTTGGGACTTTGAATGCATCGGGTTGGTACGGCAGGTGAAACATCTCTGAAAAGCCCTCGGCGCTTTGTCGCGCGTGAATCGAAGGGTAATTCGCACCGATTTGGGTGATCGCGAGCGCGGTCGTAATATGCGATTGTCGCGGTCCACCGCTTCCTTACGGGCGCGGCTCTGTTCGTCTCTTCACGTCGAACGGACACCCGCGCCGCTACGATTTATGAGCCGATTTTGGCTTGCCGTTGGGCGGGTGATGCTTTCATGGGGGAGCCCCTCTGACATCGCTGCGTCCGCTAAACGGCAAGCCACGGTCACACTCGCTGACCCTTTCGGGGCGGACCAAGGCATGCTACGAAAAATGGCTGCACTCCTGTCACGAGGATCGTGATATTTGGAATTCGTAACAGATTTGCAATTTGCTACGGCGATGCTTCTGCATGGAGACGCTGCGATTGAAAACAACGATGGATGGGTCTGGGGGCGTCCGCGCGGACTGAAGTCCGCGGCTCGTGGGTGTGGCAATTCTTTTTGGCAAAGGGTCTCGTATCCGGAGTTGACCCCCGTTTTTGGCTACGGCAACAGCGGTCAGTCGCTGCCGAAAGCTGAAATGCCAAAATCCCTAGCCACACCCGCGGCTCGTGGGGTGGGTTCAAATTTCACTCTTTATCGTGAAAATTTCGTTTTTTTTCGGATTTCGTGTCAGAAATCGCTCCCAACCGAGACATCCCTAATGAAAGAACGCGGCGGGCGGGACGGCCTGTCGTTTGACGAGGCGATTATGGGAACCGTGTACGAGGAGCCGAACCATGAGAACATCACAAAGTCTGTTGTTGCAGGATCGTCGCAGCCGCGGCGGGCGGATGAAATTCACGCAAGTGCGGAGATTCCGCGTGCGAGGTCTGACGCTTATCGAGGCGGCGATGTCGATGATGTCCGTCGGAGCGGTCATGACGGTGGTCGTGACCAGTGCGGCTGACATGCGGGGGAATTCGCAGATCGCGCAGTGTCGCGATAATCAATCGCAGATCAGCATGGCGGGCGCAATTCATGCGATGACCGATCCGGGCGAGTTGAGCCTGCCCAAACACGCGCTGTTCGGAACTCAGCCGGGGACGATGAATGAGGTGGAATGGGGTGGGAAGGCGGGTCGAGGTGAGCCGCAGGTCGGAACCAATCCGTACACTTCGAAATGGGGTACCGCCGCCGGTCGGGGGCCTGCGACGCGGGGACTTAATCAAGTCCTGTTCGGCGATGTTTTCACGGATTATCAGGATGAACCGGGCAAGAACAACATCAACTGGCTTCGCGATATCCGGTTGGAGCTTGATGTCTATCGCTGTCCGGAAGATTACGGCTACGCGGGGTATCACCAAACGGCGTGGCGTGATTCAGGTTTGTCGTCCTACGATCATTACGGGAACAGTTATACAGCCAGCGCGCAGTGGATCGGTGTCCCGGGCGGTGGTTGTACACTCTCGTCCAACACGTCGCTCCTTCGTCCTTTGTCCACGGTGCCCAATGCGGAGGAGACGCTCTTTATTTTTGAAAACGCCGGGCGTTATGCGTGGCGGAAGAATTACGGAAGCGACGGTTGCGCTTTCGCAAGTGGAGGACCGCTGCCGGACGATGCCGAGTTGGCCATGAAGGGTTGGCACGGCCCGGAGCAGACCTACCAGGCTGCGTTTGTGGATGGTCATGTTGATTCCGTCTACATGAACGGCCATCAGATTCCGCAGCCGCGATTGCGTTCCTATCCATCGGGCGATTATCTGATTTGGCATTGCGTGATTATTCGTAGCGGGGATGTTCCGTTCGGTTCGCGCTGGCGGATCGATACGCTGCCAGCGGATCCGTATCCAACCGAGGTGCCGTGCGGTGGGTCCGGGGCGGCGTTTGCGACGACGCCGTGAGGTTGCTGATGGCCGACTCGACCGTGTCGTCCGCGCCGATAGAATGCGGTGAAGGACGTGACACATGCCGGCACCGAATCGCAATCAATGGGTCGATCTACTTGAGGCTGCCAAGGAGCGGAAGGAGAACGCGCGCGAGCAGTTTCGCGACTGGGTGGGGGCTGTTCGCGAGGAGCCTTCGCTCATCTGGCAGACGCCGATCGTTCGATACGGTGTGTACAGTATCGGCGGGCTGATGCTGCTGTTGTTTGTGAATGCGGGCATCAACGCGATGGCACCGGCTGGCGGGAAGCGTGTGGAGCCTCGGGCGACGACGGCGCTCTTCGACGTTGTCTGTTACAACTCGTCTTGCGGGCGGCATTTCGTTATCGAGCGCAAGTTCCGATTTCGGCGATTCCCGGTCACGTGCCCGTACTGCAAGGAAGACACAGGCCATCGGGCGGCACGCTGCAACTCGCAACAGTGTCACGGCAAGCTGGTGGTGACGGCGGTTGAAGACGACACGATCTACTGCTCTGAATGCGGTGCGCGGCTTGGTGATGAATGATCGTGTTTTGATCGTCCGCGCGAACTGAAGTTCGCGGCTCGTGAAAACGTTGCGGGATTGCTCTATTCTTCAGGAATTCCAGACCGGCTTGGTGGCGGAGATGAACGTGAGATGCTTGTGCAGGTGCAGCCATCTCACGCAGAGCAGGTCGAGTTGGCGGCGCGTCGGCTCGGGGATTGATTCCACCAATCGCCTGGACCACAGAGACTCACGCAGATCGAGCCAGCCTTGCTTATTGTGCAGATCGTAGCGGTATCGGCCCGGCGCGTTGGTGAAGATTTGGAAGGCTTCGTTGGCCATCGCCTCGAGCGCGTGGGCGATGGCTGACGCCGACTCGACGCTGGGCTTGGTTTCTGCGAGATACGTTTTGGGCTGGTCTTCTTCGGTCATTTCAGTCGTCTACGTTACGGATTCACCGGCGATTTATCAACAGGCCTCTCGCGCGGCAGCATGATGGTCACCGCGCCGGGCACGCATTCGATGGTGGCGGGGAGTTGGCTTATGGGTTCGCCGTCGGCCCAGATTTCGACATCCTGGCCTGAAATCAGTTCCGCGTTCAGGCGGGTAGTCCGCAGCATGCTCACTTCGGGCAGTTCGACATGTCGGCCTTTCATGACGCGACTCAACATGCCGAGGACGCGGAATTTGGTCGTTGGCCCGACGAGACACACGTCGAGTTTTCCGTTGAAGGGGTCAGCTGGCGGAGCGATGCACATTGCTCCGCCGTACCAGGGCGTGTTGGCGGTCGCAGCCAGGAACACCGGTCCTTCGTGTTGGCCGAAGTCGCCGGTGAGACGCAGCGTCGGCGTGCGGTAACGCAGGAGCATGTTCAGTGTGCCGTAGACGTAGGCGGCTGGTCCTTTGAGCGGCATGCGCATGTTGTTGACGAAGCGCGAGACGGCTGCGTCGAACCCCATTGCGGCGATCGTGCAGAAGTAGCGTTGGCCTACTCTGCCCAGGTCGGTCGGGCGGGCGACGCCGTCGATCAACACGTCGGCCAACCCGGTGGGCAATTTTGGCAGGCCGAGCGCGCGGGCGAAATCGTTGCATCGCCCTGCGGGGATGACAGCCATCACGGCGCGGTCGGGGGATACGTTCGCGAGGGCGTTGGCGACGTCCTGGATCGTTCCATCGCCGCCGCAGGCAGCCACGCAGACCGGCCCGCCCGAGGAATTGCTTGAGATCAAGTCGCGGGCGATTGATTCCGCCTGCCCGCGTTTTTCGGTGGCGATGAGCGTGCAGGATTGGTTCCTGCGGATGAGTTCGTCGCGCACAGCCGCAGCGATTCGCGCGGCTCGCCCCCGACCTGCTACGGGGTTGTAGACGATGGTAAAGGACGCGACACGGGCCATGATTGGTCAGCTAATGTACGTCGCACATCACGATGGGCGGACAGTGAAAGTAGGTGATCCTGGCTTGGTCTGCGGGCATGTTGAGGAACTCCTTGGCCTGTCCAATGGCGGTGTTGAGCGACGGAGCCTGCGCGAAGCCGATCCGCTCGGCGGCGGCGGAGCTGCTCGGGTTGACCGCGATGACTCTGCCCATGTGGTCCATACCCTTGCACCCCCAATACCACATGTAAAACGGATGCACGCCGTGGTAGGCGTACGACGTTCGGTAGAGGTGAATGTAGTGTTCGTTTTCCGCGTATTGCTTTTCGAAGCGTTGTTCGAGTTCAGCCGGCACGCGCGTTTCGGTCAGCACCTCGTTGAAGAAATCGATGTAGGACGGGTGGTGTACTTTGTGGAATTTGTTTTCGAGCGGATGGACAACGATCATCACGCCGCCTTTACGCACGAGGGGTCGGCCTCGGTAGAAATTGAAAAAGTAACCGGCGGCCATGCAGTACACCAGGATGGGATTGAGCGTGGAATGCACACTGTAGGGGCCTATGGAGGGCAGGCCTACGAGCAGGATGTCCGCCTGCCCATCGACGTCGATCATCTGTTGCTCGTGTACGTTTACGAGAGTTTTTTCGTGAACGGGTGCGGTGGCACCGGCGTGGATACCGGTCAATCCGTAGGGCGCGGGTAAGGCTTGATAGGCCCAGCGACGCGCTGCGCCGGGCAAGACTTTGAGCAGTGTTCGGTTGGCCCGGTAGTTGAGGTGGTCGAACGCGGACCACTCCGATTCACGCTTTTGCAAGAATCCGAGCAGAGGTGAAAACGTGTCGCTATTCAGTGTGGTTTCTATGGTGAAGATGCGCGCGTGGCCAGCGAGCACGTCCCCCTGTCGATCGCAGGAACGGTGGAAGGTGCTCGTCTCGGGGTCCATATAGCTGTCGGTGGCCATCATCGTCTTGACGTTGTGATGGTGGCGAACGGTCTTGTACGTGCCGAGTCCGACGGGGACGGATTTGTGCCCGCCGTCCATGGTGACGAGGTTGATGTTGACGTAGATGATCAGATCGGATTCGACGGCTCGACGGTTGATATCCACGTCTTCGCCTTCGGGCGTCACACCGACGGTGACGTTGCCTTCCGGGTCTTCCGCATCGTGGTTGTACAAGCGATCGGGCCAATATTCTTTGAAGATGCGCGGGCCGGTGATGTGCTTCAGTTCGCTGGCGGTGAGACGACGGTGGAGGCAGATCGCGCAGATGAAGTGAATGTCTTCCACACCGGCGCGTTCGAGACGATCGAGCACGATTTCCATAATCTGCCTGCGGATGTCCGGGCTTTTCATGGGTGGGAGCGGCAGGGAAATATCATCGAAAGCGACGGTGACTTTCATGCCCGGTTTGAGCAGTTCGGTTAGCGGCTCGCTGCCGAGCGGATGGTCGAGGGCGTGGTTGATCGCGCCGCGCACGTCGCGGATGCCGGGGAGCGGCGGCTTGGGCAGGAGTACGCGCGTGCCCACGGGCAGCTTGTGCATCTCGAAGTTCTCACCGCAGTGAAAGAGGTACGGCGGATCGTCCGAACCGACGAAATGCGTGTAGGGGCTGTCCCCGTTTTTCGTGATCGGCGCGCGGCGGGTTTCTTCGTTTCCTGCAATCATGACTCAATCCGGAATACGGTTTTGGCGGTCCCAGAAACGCCGGTGAACAGAGCGGCTTGAAAAGCGCGACGGTAATCGCCCAGTGCGAACGGCTCGCCAACCAGCGGTGCCAGCCGATCCCCCCAGTCACTCAGCATTTCGACGGCGATATCCCACGTCTGCACGCGACGCGGTTTGCCTGCGTCGTCGGTTACCTGCTCGGGTCCGTAGGCGTAGGCTGCATGCACCGATAGCTCCTTGTACCATATCGCGGTCCAGTCGATGTTGGAAGGAATGCCCGGCATGCCAATGAGCACCAGGTGACCGTCGGCATCGGTGAAGCGCACGGCGTCGTCGATGCTCATGGAAGACCCGACACAATCGTACGTTACCGAGGCACCGCCGACGACGGTAGGCTTGCCGATTTCGGGGTAGTGCAGTTCGGCGTTCAATTCGTCGGCCCAGGTGCGGTAGCGTTCGCGAATGTTGCGGGCGGACCCTGCATGCAGCACGACATCCGCACCGAGTTTCGCAGCCAGCTCGCGTTGATGGCGATGCTTCGCGACGGCGACGATGCGCGCTTTGGATTTCGCACGCAAAGCGGCTACGGTCAACAGGCCTATCGATCCGCAACCGATGACCAGGGCAGTGCCGTCGTCCGGCGGCAGGGCGCGCAGCACGCCGTGCATCACACAGGTAAGCGGTTCGGTCAGGACAGCCACGGTGTCGGACACTCCCTCGGGCACGCGGTGGAGCTGCGACCGGTGGCCGACGAACCCGCTCGACCATCCGCCGCCCGTGTCGCGGCAGTACCCCGTTTGAATCCCGGCTGAGAGTGTCCCGCGTGTCACGTTGCGACACAGAGCTGCCTGCTCATTGGCACAGGGCTTGCACCGCGGGCGGATGCCTCGAGCTTCGCATCCCAACGCGGGCTCGAGCAACACGCGATCCCCCACCTGCATACGCGACAAATCGCGATCGTCCTCGTAGCGGGCGACATCCGCGCCGACTTCGGTAACGACGCCCACAACCTCATGCCCCAGCACGAACGGGGTCGAGGTCAGCGGCGAAAGATAGGGGCTGCCCTTGGAGAGGATGACGCCGATATCCGAGCCGCAAACGCCGGACAGCGTCGGCTTTACGCGCAGCCATTCGCGCGTGGGCAGTTTCGGTTCGGGTATGTCGCGCATGGATACCGGGCAGAGCTTGAGCAAGTTGCTGACCGCGATACGCGCCGCCCGCCGAGGCCCGAGGATTTTCAGGGCTACGTATCGGGGAATGCTCTTTTCGAAAACGACTGCGTTCATCCGTCCCCCGCGTTCTTTTTCCAGGTCAAGGCAGGCCAACCGCGCTCGCTCGCGACGTGTGTCAGTTCTGAATCGGCGTTGATCGCCACGGGGTTCCCAACGGTTTCGAGCATGGCCAAATCGGCGATGCTGTCACCGTAAGCATAGCTCGCATCCAGAGCGATGCCCTCTTCGTGCGCGTATTTTTGGATGACCTCAGCCTTCTCGCCCTCGCCGATGGGCGGACCGTCAAGCGCGCCGGTGAATCGACCTTCGCGTTCGACGAGCGTACGGGCCAACACACGTACGCTTTGCGGTGAAACGTCGTGACATTGCGCAAAGTGTTGTGCGAGCGGGGCGATGAAAAAGTCGATCGATCCGGTGACCAGCACGACATGCCGCCCGGCTTTCAAATGCTCGCCGACACAGGCGAAACCGGCGGGAAACAAATTCGGTTTCAGGACGCGCTCCAGGCAATCCCCCGCAACAGCCCGCACGCCATCGGCTGGCAGGTTGGCGTAGTTGCGGTAGAAGGCGATGTTCATACGCGTCCGGCTGACACGATCGAGATAGAGATACTGAAGGCACCTGACTGTGAAGGCTGCGAACCAGAGCGGGTGCATCATTCGGCTTGCCCAGCCGCGATCGTGCGCGAGCATTTTGCGCGCGAAGACGTATTGGTGGACGATATGCGTGGATACCAGTGTGCCGTCAACGTCGAAGAAAGCGGCTTCGCCGGGCGAGTTTTCGGCGCTTCGAGCCTGCCCGTCAGACATGCGTGAGGACGCTCCGCCCGTTTTCCGATTCAACGCAGTGCTGCACCTCGGCTGCGACATCCCGGTAGATTTTGTAGCGTGCGTCGGCGGACAGTTTGTCTACATCGGCCGGCTGCACGGGCGGCGAGAATCGAACTTCAACAGCCCCGGGTTTGATGAAGCGTCGGCCCTTGGGAAACAGATCGAATGTATTGGCGATGCGCACCGGCACGACGGGCACGCCGATTTCGCCGGACAGAACAGCCGCTCCGATTTTGAAGGACTGAATCTCGCCCGTCACCGTGCGCGTACCCTCGGGGAAGAGCAACACAGCGTGCCCTTGCTGGAGCGCTTCCGCACAACGACTCAGCCCGCGCATACCGTCGGCGTTGCGGTCGAACGGGATGGAGTCGAACAAGTCCCGGAAGATCATGGCTTTGAAGGGGCTGTCGAAGAAGTAATCTTCCGCAGCGGCCACGTAGCATCGCCGTGACGTTTGGCGTAGCGCGCCGGAGACAGCCGCGAGCACGACGGCGGAATCGAGATGTGAAGCGTGATTGGCTGCCAGGATAAACGCGCCGCGTTTGGGAATGTTTTCCACGCCCTCAACCCGAACGCGAATGTAGCTGTTGCACAGCAGTGCGATCACACCACGCAACGTCCAGCGCAGCGGCCGCAGAAGCAGCGGCGTGCGACCATTCACGAAAGGCTGACCGTCGCGATTGCCCTGCACTTTGGATCGCCACGCGGCTTTTCCGCTGGACGAGCCGTTGACCGGCGTGCGACTGCCGATGATGGCTAGCAGGTCGGCGACGCGACTTACGCGGGCGGCTACTTCATCCGACAAATCGACACCGAAGCACGATTCGATCTCGCCAAGAACCTGCACCTTGAGCAGGCTGTCCACACCAAGGTCCAACAGAAGGTGCGCTTCCGGCTTGACCTGGGCCGGCGATCGGTTCGTAAATCGGATCAACGTATCGCGAAGCCAGGCTTCGTTGGCGGTCTGAGGCGCCGCCGACGCTTCTTCCGCAGACCAGCCGTCGCCCATGCGCCGACCGCGACTCCGCGCGTCGGTGCGGCGGGCCAACAATTGCCGGAGCACTTCGTTGCGTTTGACTTTGAGCGTCGTGGTGCGCGGCAACTCACCGCTCCAGAAGTACAAGTGGCTGATGCGCTGATAGCTTGGCTGTTTCTCACCGGCGGCTGCCACGGCATCGCGGACTTCGGTTTCAATCTTGCCGCGATCAACATCAGCGACCTCGTCCAGATTAAGCACGACCACCGCATCCACCCGATCGCCGATGCCATCGCTGTTCGGGACCGCCAGAACGCACATCTCCTTGACATGCGGAAGATCGGCGTAGTTGGCGGTGACCTCGTCGGGGTAAACATTTTTGCCCGCAGCCGTAACGATCACATCCTTCGCCCGACCAGCCACATAGACGAATCCGTCGGCATCCCGCCGGCACAGATCGCCGGTTCGGAACCAGTCTTCCTCCAGCACTTCGGCTGTGGCGTCCTTGTTCTTGTAGTAGCCCGCCATCACGCTGGGGCTTCGGACGAAGAGTTCGCCCACGCCCGATGTGTCCTGATTGCGGATTTCAAGCTCCGTTTCCGGCAGCGGCAGACCGACCGACCCAGCCCGTGGATCGCCATTGGGGTTGACCGTCAAAACCGGCGATGTCTCGGTCAGGCCGTAACCTTCGTACACCGGGAATCCAAGCCGCCGAAACGCGAGGAACAGCCAGGAAGGCAGCGCCGACCCGCCGCACACGAACATGCGCAATCGCCCGCCGAACTTCTTGTGGACCGGGGCGAATAACTTCTTGCACAGTTCACTACCGGCGCGATCACCGATCCAGCCAAACAGGCTGAACATGTTGCGAGCCAACCATCCGCGATTGTCGACCTCGCGCATGATGCCGTCGTGAAACAGTTTGAGCAGCCGGGGGACCACCATCATCACCGTGGTGCCCGTCGCCTGCATGGTTTCGAGGATTTCGGTCGCGTTGAGGTTCTCCACATACGTCACCGTGGATGCATTGGAGAGCGGCACGAGGAATCCGCCGGTAAACTCGAACACGTGGTGCATGGGCAGCACCGACAGAAACTGATCGTCAGCGTGCACGGATTGAACGTGTACCAGACTGCGCGCGTTCGCGAGGAAATTCGCGTGCCGCAGCATGACACCCTTGGGCGCGAGCGTCGTGCCCGACGTGAACACGATCGACGCAACGGCATCACCCGGCACACTCGCAGGCTCAGGCCCCGGGTCGCGGGCGGTCCCCGGTGGCGGCACAAACGTCGCATCCAACGCGACGATCTTCATGGTCGATTCAGCGTCCACTTCGGACCGGATATCCTTCAACACGCCCGGCGCTGCACAAAACAGCTTCACATCGGCGAATTCGGCCATCCCGACGGCCGTCGAAGCGGGCAACTGCTTGTCCAGAGGGACGACAGTCAGGCCGCTGCGCATGGCTGCGATGTAGGCCAGGCCCCATTCCGGCCCGTTCTCACAATAAATGGCGATGTGGTCACCCTGCGAGAGGCCTTGCTCCTGAAACCGTCTCGATACGGCGGCCGTCGTGTTGAGAAGCTGCTTGTACGTGTAGCGTGTCCAGCGGCCGTCGCGACAAACCTGCAACGCGATGCGCTTGGGGTAACGGACGGCGGCGTTTTCGATGACAGAGAATATCGACTCGCCACGCAACGGCGCCAACACCTGCATCGGCGAAGGAGCCGCGGGCGATTCCTCCTCGACAGCGTAGCCAGCCGCCAGCATGGGCGCTTCGAGTTCCGTACCCGAGCCGAGCACGAAGTGCCGCACGCCCACGACATGCCGATTGACGATGTAATCCCGCCAGTCGATGCGGGCCACATCGAACGAAAACTGTTTTTGATCCTCCGGGTGCATCGATTCAAACACGGAATGCAACTTATCGTCCAGGAATCGACAATCGAGATGCGTGTACGGCGCGTAGATTTTCACGAAGTAAATGAGCTGCGCGACCTGCGCCTCGATGGAGGCCAGCTTCTTGCGATGGCGCGGTGCGATTTTCGTCGATTTCAAGAACCCGCGCATTCGCCGGATGTACTTAAGCCGTCGTTGCCAGCGGCGGAGGAATTCATCGCGCGGGATGCATTGCATATCCGAAACACGAATCGGACGACCGGAGTCGTCCCGCATCGGGCGTTTGCGGAACGCCTGCGACACCGAACGAATAATTTCCGTCATGCGCACCGGGTTGCGACCGCTCGACGCACACTGGTAAACCTCCAGCATCGGCTTCTTCCGGCCCGCCGGCAGGACAGCCACCATCGCGTTGGCCACAAAGTCTACGGGGATGAAATCGAGCGCGACCGACTTGTCCGCCGGGAATTCCTTCAGCTTGCCTCGGCCAAACGCGAGAATCAGCGGGTCCGCCATGCGCAAACCATCGATCCAGCCCGGCGCCGGTTCGTCGTAGCTGCCCTCGATAATCGCCGGACGCAGCAACACCAGCGGAACCTGATCGCGATCACGAGCCAGAAACTGCTCCGCCAACCACTTCGTACACGTATACGTATCGTTCCAGCCATGCTCCTGTGCATAATCCATGCCGACCGCAATCAGGTCGCGTCGGGCACGCGAGCCGGCTCCGCCATGCTTAGCCACAACGTCCTCGACCTTGCCGTACAGGCGGGCGAGCGTTTGTTCTATGTCAAAGTCAGCCGCAACGTCAGGTTTGCCATTTTCTGAGGCGATGTACGATGCGACGGAATGACCAGCCGGAGTCAATTCTTCGGGGATGTCCCCCCGTCGCACGCCGCTGACGTACGCGGTCGAGACATGCAAAAATGGTACGTTGCCCGCGTCCTTCGCAAAGCGCAGCAGCCGGCGCGGGCCTTCAACGTTCAACGCGAGCGCAGCGTCAAGCCGCTCGTCGAATGTAACGGTGGCTGCACTGTTGACCACGACCGTCACCCGCCGGGCCAGCGCTGCGTAGTTCTTTTTCGACAGCCCAAGCCTGTCCTGCGTCAAATCGCCCGAAACAACGTCGATCTTCGACCGCCAGTATTCCTCAAAACCTGGGCCGAGGACGGCGCGCAGGCGATCAAACGCACTGCTGCCGATCACGTCGCGGCGGACACGCTGCCCAGCCGCTGTCCCGTCGGCGCGCGGACGCACCAAAAGACAGATGGAACCCACATCGGGCACGGAGCGCAATAATTTTTCGACGAAAATTTTGGCCAGAAAACCGGTGGAACCGGTCACGAGGATGTGCTCGCCGGCCAACCGTTCCGCGATCCGGGCTTGACGGGTTTCAGCTTGTGCAATCACGGCTTCACCGTTTCCAACGCCCCTCTAAGGAACTGACCACCGCCCGACACGTTCGAGACGGCCCGCGCGAACCGACACCGGCTTCAATCAAGGCCGAGGCCCGCCCGCATCGACGGGTCCATGACACTTCCGGTCGGGGCGATTGTGGTTTATCAGAACCGCGACACTGAACGCGCCCAATGCGGAAGCGTGAAGGGAGCGGCCAAGCCACGAACGCGTTGCACGCATCTTCGCCCGTACCAGCCGTTCCAAATACGAGATTTCCGGCTCCGCCTAAACTGTCACGGACCCCGCATCGACGAACTCGCGCAACCCCCCTCTACGTATCCCTAATTCCGTGTATCATAAGGCTTTGGGCCAATTGTCAAGCGAACAGGCCCCGGCACGGCACACGGACCACACAATCGGACAAAGATACCGTCGTTACCTGTGGAAAGGTCGGAATTTACATGTCAGAAACGGCAAGCATTGCAGGCGTCAGAATCGGTCCAGGTCGGCCGCTGACCGTTATCGCCGGGCCTTGTGTGATCGAGTCCCTCGAACACTCGCTGGCGCTTGCGGCATG
>JAJRSP010000211.1 GCA_024278775.1 Planctomycetota bacterium | reverse complement strand
GGATCCGGAAATTTCGATTCGAAACGGCTTGTTCGGGCGAAAAAGCACCTAACACGCTCGCGGCTCGGCCGCTCCATAACTGTCGCGGTTCTGATAGATCGCGTACACCCCGCCGAAACTGTCATGCACCCCTTCGGGGCTTCGGGGCGGGGCTTCGGGGCAGCCGATACGAAGCATCAGCCGTCAATTCTCGTGAAAAATCCGGGCGATTGATTCCTCGATCGGCGGGTTCTCGATGCTAATATCGTTGATATCATAGCGTGCCAGCAGTTCGGTCGATTGGCGTGCGATCGACTCACGCGGCAGGCGCAGCGTCACTGTCGGCGGATCGACGCGCAAAACCTCCGCCCCGTCGAAATCCGTCGGAACGTCGCCGTTCGCGAAACGCAGCTTGAGAATCTTGTGCGCGGCGAACCGATCCACGATGTCCGTAAGCGGGCCGTCGTGAATCATCCGCCCGTGGTTGATGACCATCACGCGGCTACACAGGGATTCAATGTCCTGCATGTAATGGCTGGTCAAGAGCACCGTCACATTGTTCCGCTCGTTGTATTCCCGCAGGCACTGTCGAATCGACGCCTGGGCCACAACGTCCAAACCGATCGTCGGCTCGTCCAGAAACAGAATGTCCGGCGAATGCAGCAAAGCCGCGATCAACTCCATCTTCATGCGTTCGCCGAGGCTTAACTCGCGCACCGGCTGATTGAGCAGATCACGCACCATCAACAATTCGGTCAGCTCGCCCTGAACGCGCTCGAAGCGTTCGTCCTCGATCTCGTAGATTTCCTTGTGCAACCGAAACGATTCCGAGGCTGGCAAATCCCACCACAACTGATTCTTTTGGCCCATCAACAAAGCGAAGCGGCGGCGGTACGCGTTCCGCCGTTCCCACGGAACAAAGTCCATCACACTCACTGTGCCCTCGGTCGGGTAGATCAAGCCGCTCAGAATCTTCAGCGTCGTCGTCTTGCCCGCACCGTTAGGACCGAGGAAGCCGACCATCTCGCCAGGTTGAATGTCGAAGTCGATTCCGTCCACCGCATGCACGTGTTTGTACTTGCGCCGAAACAACGACCGAATCGAACCGCCGAGACCTTGAGCCTTCTCGTGGACCTTGTACACCTTCTTGAGATTGCGCACGCAAATCGCTGCCATACGTGCGTATCCTATCGCCGTTTCAGTTGTTTGGGCAGCGAGACGCAGATTTCAATTCACCCGACCCCTTGAGGCGTTACCACGCAACGCTGCTATGAACTCGCCGAAAACGACATGAACCGTCGACGCTCGATTATCCCGCCGTCGTCGACTACGATCCCACCGGCACAATCAACAGCACAGGCGTAAGGATCAAATCATGGGCGATTCGGACATCAACAAAAGCGAAAATCGTGAGCGAGAGAATCTCACACCCGAGCAGTACAACGTCTGTCGGGAGAAAGGCACCGAGCCGCCCTTCACCGGAAAGTACTGGAATCACAAAGGCGACGGCTTGTACCACTGTGTCGCTTGCCGCCAAGCCCTGTTCGATTCCAACACGAAATTCGACTCCGGCAGCGGTTGGCCCAGCTTCTACAAGCCGATAGGCCAAGACGGCATCGCCGAGGATGTTGACGTCAGCCACGGCATGCGACGAGTCGAAGTCACCTGCAAGAACTGCGGCGCACACCTGGGCCACGTGTTCGACGACGGACCCCAGCCCACCGGCCAACGCTATTGCGTCAACTCAGCCTCTCTGCAATTCGAAGAACGCGATCAGAACAAGACAGGCTGACGGATAGCTGCCGAGAAACACAAGACTACAGAGTCACGCATCTACAGTGGCCGGCTACTGGCCCCCTGCTCCAAAATCGATTGTCGTCGCCAGCCATTCCGCAATAAGCTCGCCCGCCAGTGCATGCCCGCGCTCGTTCCAATGACCAAAGCCCGGCTTGCGCGCGAAGCCGTGCAGATATTCACCGCTGGCATCGACGCGTCCCCGCAGTTTTTCGGCGAGATTCAAAACACCAAAGCCCTCACGGGCACCAATCTCCGCCACGCGACGATCCGTATAGAACAAATCGTCCACATCGCACGCCTTCCGCAGACGCGCTCGCAGAGCCTTGTCCGGGTGAACTTGAATCGACGTACTGAGCGTGACCACGGAAAAAGTCACGCCCCGCGCGCGACATTCCCGACTCATCTGACACAGCAACCGGTCCGCCACCGCCCACGCTTCGCCCCACACCCTGGACTCGGGCGACTTGTAAATGGCTGCACTCTGCCCGATCTCGACCAGTGGATCCGTTTCATCGCCCGACTCTACCCGCCGACGCGCTACCCGCATCTGGTACCGCACACGGTTGGCCACCTGCAACAATCGCGAATACGGCAGGACCGCGAGCACAGTCCGCGAGACAAACCCTGTTCGCCGGCGAAACGCCTCCGACGTCCGAAACGAGTCATCGAGCACCAGCTCCTCACCATCAAGCGTGAAGTACGGAATGTTGGCCACCTTCTTGAGCGACCGATGGCAGTCCGACACGTCATTACCCAAGCAGAACCCCAGCAACACAATATCAGGGTCATACTCCCAAACCCGATGCCGCAACAGGAGGTATTCCTGCGCAGGGCCATACCCGCCGCAACTGAAGTTCAACACCTCGACGCGTTTTCCCCGCTCTGCCCACCGACTGCCCAGCGACCGCTCCAGAACACTCCAATACGTGTCCTCCATCGCGACTTGCGAAGCCTCAGTGTACGAATCGCCAAGCACGGCAATACGAATCGTCCCCTCTGGTTTTTTGATCGCATGCTCGCGATCGCGAAAACCCCGGCTGTTGATGGTGACGTAGGCTTCCCCTTCCGTCCGCATCCAGCCCTCCGCGCCCGGAATCAACGACGTACCCAGCAGTTCGTCAGGCTGATAGAGATTCGGAAACCCGATACCAGCCACCCGCAAACCCAGCTCCGCCACAACGACCGTCAGCGACAGCCCCGTAACAACCGCAAACAGCTTCATCCACCACCGCCCGCGCGCCGGACGCGGCAGTTTCGGTTCGTCTGGTTTGCTCACCCGCAGCGTTTCCGTATCGGTGCCCATGATTCACCGACTATACCCGCTCGCCAGTCCATCGCGAACGCCGCAAAAAATTGATTACACCCGACAGTCACCCCAAGCGCACTGTCAGCGTCGCACCACCCCCGCTTAGCCGTGTCGCGTGCGACACGAGTCGGAGGTTTCAATCGCCGATGCAGTACAGATGTGTTCGGCTGCGAAGGTAAATCTCATCGCCGACAATCGCAGGTGATGCCGAGAAGTCCTCCTTACCGAGTTTGTTGATCGCCAGCACCTCGAACTTCTCGCCCCGTCGCAAAACATAGGTCACACCGTTGCGCCCGACGACGTAGACCTTCCCGTCCGCTCCGACCAGCGACGCATAGACGCCGTTGATTTCCTCAAGCCGCTGCTGCTTGTAATGCTTGCTACCTGTGGCAGGATCAAGGCAGGACAGGATGCTGGAGTTCTTTTGAAGATAGTAGAGTGCGTTGCCGTACAACAGTGGCGAAGGAACGTAGGGCGTACCTTTGTCTTTGGACCACAAAACCGCCTCCGTGTCGGTCACGTCACCGTGCGCATCTTTGTAGCGAATCGCAAGCGCCGCCACGTCGCGATGCCCGCTCATGACAATGGTCGTTCCGCCCACCGCCACCGGAGTCGGAACACAGTTCGTGCCTAAGCCGCCACACTCCCAGACGACATCGCCGGTCGCCAGATCGTAGCCGATCACGCGCTTGTCGCCGCTTACGATGGCCTGGGGCTTGGGCGTATCCGTCACGATCAACGGTGTCGCCCAGTTCGTAGCCTCATCACGCGATTTGCGCCACTTCTCCGCGCCCGTGCTGCGGTCGAGCGCCACGATGAACGACTCGTCCTCATTGTCCCACGGAACGACGATCGTATCTTTGTACAATGCGGGCGTGCTGCCTTCGCCAAAGCCGGCCCGCGTCCGCATGTCGCCGAGATCCTTCTCCCACTTCAGAGTGCCGTCCATGTCGAGACAGTAAAGACCATGCGAGCCGAAATATGCGAAGAGGTTCTTGCCGTCCGTGAATGGCGAAGCAGGAGCCTGGCTACCGTCCCGGTGACTCCCCTCGTGCGGAATCGTCTCGCGCAGCGTACGCTCCCAAACCGTCTCACCCGTCTTGCGATCCAATGCCATGATGACGTACCGGTATGACTGCGTCGGCGGTTTCGCACGCCCCCGACGCCGCCCTCGCCGTCCACCGCGTCGCCTTCCCTCACCGCCGCGACCGCCACGCTGTTCGCCATCGGGCCGACTCTGCCACGTTTGGCCATCGGACGGCGCGCCATCGCGACGGCTGCGTTCGTTGCGCTCAATGTGTTCACCGCGGTCGCCGTGACGATCCCTCGACGCCCCACCACCGTCAGCCCCTTCATCACCAGCCTTCGCCTTCGGATCGCCGACCGCGATGGCTGTCTGTATGTAAACTCGATCCGCCCAGACGATCGGCGTGGAGAGACCCTGCCCCGGTAGAGCACGCTTCCAGCGAATGTTCTCACTCTCGCTCCACGTGACCACCGGTTTGCCCTTCACCGCGACCCCATTGGCAGCAGGCCCACGCCATTGTCCCCAATTCTCATCCCAGTTTTTCGACGCTCCGAACGTCGTAGCCGAACCGATCAGACACACTGCCAACACCCGCAAGTAGGAATTCCGGATCATGCTTTCCTTCGCCTTTCGTCAAAACCAAAGCGCGCTGCAGCCGCGCTGATATTGCGTAGACCCCGAAGGGTCAAACACACCAACGAAGCTCATCTTGCGGAGGATAGCAGAAATGCACACCGACTGACCAATCCCGCCAGAATAAGTCACACCAGAACCATTGTCCAGCCGAAGCGGCCAACTGTCCACGATGCATGGAGACCAAAGGTGCGTGCGGGTGTGCCTCACGATTGTTGGTAGATTGGTCCGATGGCCGAATATTGGTGATGGGCGGCGTGGGTGCCGTGGGTGTTCAATTTTTGGGCTTTGCCATGGAGGGCAGGATGAATCGTGAGGAATTGACGGAGGAGATGCTGGCGGCGATGGCTTCGGAGGGCGCGGCGCTCTCTGACGATCTGGGTCAGTGCGAG
>JAJRSP010000210.1 GCA_024278775.1 Planctomycetota bacterium | reverse complement strand
CGTGTACGCAGATCACGACGCCCTGTACGATGTCGGCATCGCAGCCTGGAATCAATTCGCCAACGATCCGGAACTGGTCAGCTCACTGTGCCATGCCACATGGGCGGAATCGGCACAGTTTAACTGAAACTAGTATAACACTCGTAGCGTCTCTGGACCGTGTGCTGGGTGACGTCGAGGCGGCCCGAAACTCGAAGCACTTCGACGTTGAAATTGGTTGTCACAATGGGCTGAGTGACAATCTTTCGTTCAGGCAAATAGGAGTTGAACTATGTTTCGTAATGTGTGCATTTTAGCTCTGGTTGCATTGGCAACACCTTGTATGGGTCAGCTCGACACCCACCCGCTCAACTGGTGGGAGGTTGGCAAGACTCATCAGCGGGGCGTATGGCGGTATTATGTGGTCGATACGGACGCGAGCTTTGTGGAGACTATCGAGCCAATTGACAACTCAACATTCTACTCGACTATCATTACGTCGGTCAATGGGCAAGAGTGGGTGTATGAGGGCATTATCTCGTTTAAGGAGGGAGAGCAGTTTCGCACACCAGCGATAGAAAACGTAGTCATGGACGACTACGAGCTGGGGACTGTCTTAAACAATCCAACGGTGTATGCAGAACTTCTTTCCGTTACTCCTGGTTCCGCTACACTGGATTCAGTGGCTCTTGACTGGGGGGCGCAGTTTGGCTCATCTGCAGGGAGACGAATCAGTGGATCGATGGTAAGAGGGGAAAGCGTTCAAATGAGTCTACGGGATCCTTCCGGCAATGAGATCTCGGATAGCGATGCAATTCTTCTCTTCAGTCAGCCCAATTGGCAGTCGGCGTTTAGTGGTGGCCCTAATGATTGGACCATCTCGGTTACAGCAAATGTAAATATGGAGGTTGGCCTTCCCGGTGTTGGCAAAGTCAACGTTGGCGTATCCGTTACGGTCACTGGCCCAGCTCGTGATGCAGTAGCCATGATTCAAATGGCACAGCAGTTGGCGAGTAACATGGCAGACAGCTTATCGCAGGAGGTCAAAGAGAAGTACGACGAGCTCAGCCAGAAGTTCAAGGAATGGATTGAAACAGGCGCAGGGTGGCCTTGGTTCTGGCTCTTTGTTTAGGAAACGGATAGGAAAAAATGATGAGCTACCTATTGATTGGCCTGGTGTTGTTTGCCTCTGATATCAAGACAGAAACAAGTTCGAGCATTACCTTTGGCGGGCCGCAAACCATCCAACCTCTGGATGGAACCCTAAAGTCGATCGTATCACCGGTGACGATCACTCTTCGCGTGGGCAACAAAATCTACGATTTGGCAGGTGCCTTGGACTATTTTAGTCAAACGGCTTCACACGAAGAGGTGACTCGCTGGCTGAACGGAACACTCGATGATCCAAAATTCGACGTCGCCAACGTGTGTATTGAACAAGCGTTAACGGTGCAGTACACACCACGCAATTCTCAAAACACCAGGACCATGGTGATGAACTTTTCCTTGACCGCGCCGGCTTCTATTCTTGGATCGCTCAAAGAGGTTCTCAAAACAGGGATCGAAAAAGCTAAGGCAGATGCCCGTCGGTTACTTTCTAAACAGAGTGCTCCCAAAAAGGAGAAGAAAAAGTAAACGTGTGTTCATGAAGAGGCCATGAAAGGGGCAGGAAGAGCCGGTTGAGTACGCGGCCCCTCCTCCCTCCGAACCATGCATGCGGATCTCCCGCACACGACTCTCCGGTCGGGGGTCTTACCGCAACGCGGACTGACACGCTCGTCATCGGGTGAGCTGTATGGCGAGCACCCCGAGCCCGTAGGTCGGGTCATCGACCCGGCCTGACGCTTGGTTTCTTGAAAATATGTGGTTGGACTGACGCACAAACCGTTTCGGTTAATAGCGCAATCTTGTCGCGGCGGCTACCTTGTCCAGTGCTTCGACGTAGCTCGCTAGCCGTAGCGAGGTCTTATCGGTCACGCTACGCTGATGGACGGCGCGCCATGCGGTCATCATCTTGGTTTCAAGTTCTTCGTTGACCCGTTGGTGCGTCCAATTGAACTGCTGCAGATTCTGTACCCATTCAAAATAGGACACCGTCACACCGCCGCCGTTAGCCAGAATATCCGGCACTACGACCACGTTACGCGAAAGGAGCGCTTCCTCAGCGTTGGGTGTGGTGGGTGAGTTGGCGGCCTCAACGATCAGCTTCGCCTGGACGTCGCTCACATTCTTCTCGGTAATCGCGCCACCGAGGGCGGCCGGGATCAGCACATCCACGTTAAGCGATAGCAGCTCTTCATTGGTGATTCTCGTCGAACCGGCGAAGTCCGCGACCGTACCCGTAGACGCCACGTGCTCAGTGAGCTTGTCCATGTCTAACCCGGCTTCGCAGAAGATACCGCCGTTGACATCGGAAACGGCCACGATTTTGGTGCCGAGCTGCGCGATAAGCCTGGATGCCCATGAGCCCACGTTACCGAAACCCTGCACGGCCACACGAGCGCCGTTGATCTCAATTCCACAAGCCTTACAGGCTTCTCGAGTGATGACCATGACGCCGCGTCCGGTGGCTTCCTCGCGTCCGAGCGAGCCGCCGAGGTTGACGGGTTTGCCGGTGACGATCGCCGGAGTGTACCCGTGTTTCTTGCCGTATTCGTCCATCATCCAGGCCATGACCTGTCCGTTGGTGCCGACGTCCGGCGCGGGGATATCTCGATAGACGCCGAGCGCCATATCGATCTTGGACATGAATCCGCGTGACAGTGATTGCAATTCTCTCCGGCTCAGTGAATGCGGGTCACACGTCACGCCACCCTTGGCCCCGCCGAACGGCACGTCCACAATCGCGGTTTTCCACGTCATCAGCGCAGCCAGCGAACGAACTTCGTTGAGATCCACATGGTGGTGAAAGCGCAGGCCGCCCTTGTAAGGACCGCGCACGGCGTTGTGATGCACGCGGTAGCCGTGGAAAATTTCGAGACGTCCATCATCCATACGCACCGGGATCTGCACGACCAGCTCTCGATACGGAAAACGAAGAAGAAGTTGGACGTCGGAATCCAGCTTCATGTGGTCGGCTGCCATCTGAAACTGCTGGTCCACGATGCGAAAAAAGTCCACTTGTTTACCGTTGTTGCCGTTGTCACGTTTCGTGATGGACTTCTTGCGCAGGGGAGCAGTTTTGATGGCGGTCGTCATGTTATCGGTTCCTCAAATTGGCGAGAGACTTTTTCAGCCCGTTACATCGACAGGTGACACGAAAAGCTGAAGCCTTTCGTGAGAGAGGCGCACGACAATGAGCTCGCCACGTATCACCATCACGAGCGATAATCCATGGCCAAGAGAGAGATGAAAGTGTTTCAGCTAATTAGTGAGATGGGAACCGATCGGATTCGCAGCCACGTCGTGACCCGGCGGGCGAGTTATCAGGCTCACCACGACGTTGACAATGAACGCCGCTGCAAACGCCACGGGGAGGTTGTAGATCTCCACACCGTACCATGCGCTACCCTCGGCCGGCACATAGCACTGCTTCCATATAATGGCCAACGCAAAACCGGTCAGCATACCCAATACGCAGCCGGCGTAGGATGCGCGCTTCCAAAGCAGAAGGAGAATCATCTGTGGCCCGAACGCCGCGCCGAGAATCGCCCAGCCGTACGTCAGCACGTAGTCATAGACCTTGACTTCCTGGTCCATCACCATTAGTGCCGCACCCACGCCGAGCGCTAGCACGACGGTGCGGTTGACGATCATGTTCGATTTTCGTCCGCTCTTGCCTCCGAAGTACGAATACAGATCGCTGGCGGCGGCGCTGGCGGCCACCACGAGTTGGCTATCCGCCGTCGAACAAATGGCTGCGAGCACGGCGGCCAATACCAATCCGGCCAGCACACCCGGCAACAGGTTCATGGCTGACAACACCAAGCCAAGCTCATTGTTGGCTCCCTCGAACATGGTCTGACCCCATGCCGCGCCGGATTCCGTGATCGCCCGAGCCATCAACCCCACCGTCACGGCACCGGCATATACCAGCAGCCCCCACGTCGTGGAAACCACGCCGCCCATGATCGCCTCCCGGCGGTTTTTGAGTGCCATGAAACGAACCAGTACGTGCGGCTGCCCGGAATACCCGAAGTTAATCCCCAGCGCGGTGGACCCGAGCAAGAAACCAAGCAGCGCGATACCCCCTTGGTTCGGGACGAACTCAAGCAATGCTGGGTCAGCGGCCCGAAGCTGCCCGGCGATGAACGGGAAGCCGCCTTTGGTAAGGAGTAGATAGACCGGAAAAATCACGAGCGTGCCCACCATCAGCAGTGCTTGAAGAAAATCCGTCCAACAGACGGCGCGAAACCCGCCAATGACGGTGTACAGCAGCACGACCGCCGCACCGATCAACACGCCGATTTTGTAATCCACACCACCGAAGCTGGCCGAGAAGGCTTTACCAGCGGCGGCCATCTGGGCGGCCACGTAGAGCAGCATCGCCACGAGAATGACCACGACGGAGAGGATGCGCAGCAGCGGCACACGCTCACGAAAACTGAACGAGAAGAAATCCGGAAGGGTGAGTGCGTGGAGTTCTTCGGAGCGGGTGCGCAATCGTCCGGCCAGGAAAAACCAGTTGAAAATGAACCCGAGAAGACAACCGGGTATGATCCAGTAGGCGGAGACACCCGACGTAAACGCCCACCCCACCAGGCCGAGCGCGACCCAGCCCGACTCGCTGGAAGCTGACGCTGAGAGCGCCGCCACCCATGACCCGAGAGATCGACCGGCCAAGAAAAAGTCTTCGTCGCTGCGCTTGGCGAACTTCGCCGAGTACAACCCCACGCCGATGATCGCCAAGGTGTAGACGCCAAACGATATGGCGAACACGGTCTGATTGACGGCGGTAGCCAGTAACATCAAACGTCAACGCCTTTGAGGGACACGGATGCGCTACAGTTGACTTCTGCTATGGCTGCACGACATCATCGAGGTATTCGAGGCGACGCAATTCCGTGCCAATCTCACTCCACCAGATGGCCGTACCTTGCTTTTTGCCGTCAATGTATTCCACCTCGTATTTCGTTTCACCGTTTTCGTAGAACTCCGTATACATGCCGTCCCAGACGGCATCGCGCATGTGCCACTCGCGATGACGGAAACCCGTGGGATACCAGGCGGTCCATGTGCCGTCGGCTTTGCCGTGGTTGTAAGCCCCGCGTGCCCATATCTGTCCGGTGTCGTACCAGGTGAGCCGGGGACCGTGCATGATGCCATCAACGTAGTGTATTTCCATTTTCTTTTGGCCGTTGGGATACCAGGTGCTATGCTCTCCGTGGCGCGTAAAGACGCCCTCGCTGTCGACATACCCCTCGATTCGTTCGAGCGGCTGCCCGACGGCGAGAAAATCTTCCTTGACTTTGTACATGCAGCCGGGAGGGATGTGGTGCGGGTTAGGGTCCGGGTCGGGTGCCTCCATCCCCTTCTTGGGTCCACATCCGGAACCAACGCCGCCCCATACCACCACACCCGCTAACAACAACACTATCGAAAGACATCGTCGATACATCATCATCACACCTCGTTTTCGGGGGCAGTGCCGCCTACCGGCCACACTGCGTCTGTGAAAAACACCACTCGGCGGCGTCGAATCATAACGGATCGTTCGGCCGATGTGTAGGGGACTTCGGCATCCCGCTCGAGCCGGAAGGTCACCACCTGGGGAGGGGGCGATTGGGTTAGCGATCCACCCAGGCTTCGTTCTTGTTATGGATGTGGAAGTAGCGGTTGTCGCCGTCGAAACCCACCACGCCTGTTTTCTGATCCACCTCATATCCGAGCGTTGTCAGTGTTTCACCCGAGGCGTGACCATCTACCCACAGCACGTTGCCCTTTCGGCCGTGTCGTGGGTCCAGGGCCGTGCGATCTTGGTGGGAGGCCTTGAGGCTGGCCATCTCCCCATTTTCGGGATCGACCTGCGGGGGATCGAGATTGAACCCCTCATTACCCATTGCGGCCAGCGTTCTTCCCGTTTTACTCCGACCAATCAGGTTGTCTTCGTAGGCCCCGCGTCGGGTTACGGGGTAGGAGGCCGCCGTTCCCATGGAATCCGCGACCGCCACGCAAGATGCCGGCGACTTCACCCGAGACAGATGCACCGCCCAATTCTTGAACGAGCGGGTGTTCGTGCCCTTCCGCAGTCGGGCATTGCCGAGAAACTGATAGTTGTAGCCGAAGGCACCGTTACGTTCGTCCACCCAATGATCCACCTCCGGGCAGAGGTACATCTCATTTGAATAGTTCTGCCGATCGCCTGGTTGGCCGGTAGAATCTATGAGGGTTTTGCTTGCCAGCGGTTCGTCAAACGGAGCCAGACCCACCTGCGACGCCATCATGGCGAGAAACGTCGGTCGGTACTTGAACCGCTTATCCGACAACTGAAAACGCCAGTGATCGTCGTCCACCTTGGGAAGTCTTGCGGGCACGAGGGCATCTCGATTGTCGTTTGCATACAATACAAGCCCCTGCCCGGCCGTACGGAGTCGCGTCAGACAAATGGTGGCCTTGGCCGTACGCCGTGCGGACGACAAGGCCGGGATCAAAATCGACACGAGCAGGCCCATGATCGCCACAACGATCAACAATTCGATGAGCGTAAACGCCGCGCGATACGGGTTCCTTTGCAGATCCTGAGATGGGTCTTTCCCCGTCATCGCGGTCAACTCTCTCGCTACATGGCCACGCTGAGACGATATCGATGATATCATCGACACTCCGAACCGCGTGATCATATCGTGGGACGCTTGGGGAAACCACGCCGAAGCGGATCCCGCATGTCACAATTTGTAGGGACCGATGGGTAGGGCGAGCGGTAAACGCTCGTTAGCTTTTCGTTTTTCTCGACCGTGGCTTCGTGTCAATCACCACGGGCGCACGAGGCTCAGGATCCGATCCGTATGCTTCTCGATAGATCTCGGCTGCGCGTTCCACGCCGATCTTGTCCGGGTCGTCCCGTCCCGGCGTGATCGGCACTTCGTGCGTCGTCGTGTCGCCCTTCGTCCGTTCCAAATGAATGGTCTGCGTGGGGAACGCAAACTCCACCCCCAGCCGTTTGGCTAGCCGCAGGATATCGATGAACAGTTGGTGCCGCTCTCGCAGCTCGGTGGACCAATCCGGCACTTCGAAGAACGCATACAAGAGCACATCCAGAGAGGAGCCCGCGAACTGGTTGAAGTACACGTGATAGTAATCTTTTCGCGTGTAGGGGTGCAGGCGGATCAACTCCCGAATCCCCTCACAAAAAGCGTCGATCCGTTCCGGCGGCGTGTCATACGTCAGCGACAGCATAATCCTCACGCGGCGGTACTGGCGTGCGCCGTAGTTGTCCACCTGCGTGTTGACCATTTTCGAGTTCGGGATTGTAATCACGGAGTTGTAAAAAGTTCGCACGCGCGTGGAGCGGAATCCCACGCGCTCCACGGTCCCCTCCACGTCTCCGAGGACAATCCAGTCACCAATCCCGAAGGGCCGATCAAACAACACGGTGATCGAACCGAAGAAATTGCCGATCGTATCCTGTGCGGCGAAGGCGATCGCCACGCCACCCACGCCCACCACCCCGAGCACGGTCGTCACCTCGATGCCCATCAATTCGAGCACGAGAAGCATCGCCACCACGACCACGACAATACGCAGGATTTTGGTGACCAACGGAATCAGCACATCATCGAACTGCGTCAGTTGCACGTCGCGGTTGGCCGCGATGTATCCGCCGAGAACATCCACGAGGCGGTAGCAGACCCAGACCGTGGTCACCCCGGTCACTACCTTGGCGAGCGGCAGGAGCACCGCAATCCAATCGCCGAGTACGAGATAGTCCGCACCGACGATGTACCACCAGAACAGCGCCGTGCCCGCCGCGCCGGTGGATTTGAACGCGCGACGCCGTACCTCACGATCCAACGTGATGTGGCGGCTCTTCAACCAGCCGCCCAATAACACCGCCACCACCGCCGCGACGAAGAGATTGACAGGCCAGCCCAACGCGAGGATCACGATCAGGGCGAGCCATTTCCAGATGGCCAGCGATAAAAACTCACCCCGCAACGACTCGGGCACGCGCTGATCGATCCACAAACCCGTCGTCAGGCGTTCTTCCACGCCGGTCTGCCGGACCTCCTCTTTGATCGTTTCGCGTTCCTTCGCGCGGTAGAGTGTCCCGATCGCACGAACCGTGCCCGGCGTGAATCGCCACTCACCCTTTTTTGGCGTAAACGACCAGTCGGTCGGATACCCTTTTACATCATCGATCCGCGCCAACACGATGTTGCCGGTGGCGGTAGACTCCCACACATACGGTGCCCCCACGGCGCGATCCGGGAGATCCACCTCGACCACAAGCCGCGTCTTATCCATCACGTTCTTGAGCTTCACGACCAGGTCGCGTGCGCGAACGTTCCAGGTGGCCGCATCTTGACCGGCCGGGTCCAAACACAAAATCGCTTCCGTCAACTGCTGCGGGTCGGCGTTCATGGCCGTGAGAAATGTCATCATGGTGGTTCGCGCGCTCCGCCGCGCCGCCGGGACATCGTCGGCCGGAGGGGTGTGGGCCGCTGCCGACTTCTCTTCCGCTGGGACAGATTGTGCCGCAAGTTTGGCTTCTATTTGGGGGAGCGCGTCGAGCGTGGACGCCGTGATGCGCCAGGTCTCCGTCGAAGCCTCCCACTCCAACGACACGGTCGGGCCATCGTCGCGGTCCGGATCCACACGGTACAACGTGTAGTACACGTCGCTCGTATCCGCTGGAATATCCTCGATCTTGACGCCAATGTTATCTATCGCAGCGTAGAGCCGCCGGGCGAGCTGACGTGCGTGGGCCGGCGGGTCATCATCCTCGATCTTGGAAATATCGAGACAGGATACGGCGTCGTCGATCCGCGCCGGCTTGTCGCCATCCGCCTCCTGCACCGCCACCAGAAACGATCGTATCGTAGCGCGCGGTGAAGATCGATCCACCACAACACGTTCCGGCACGGCCTCTGTGGTCTTCTCGGGGTGAGGCGTGGCCTTATCTTGTGCCGTGGTGATGCCGGTACAGAGTAGCAAGCCAATAGCCTGGACCAGGACCAAGCGACCCGGCAACAGCCGGTACCGTCGAGCGAATTGGCGTCTTCCCAACATGAGCGAGGATCCTACCCGAACCGCGCCCCACCATCCACCCGGGTTCGAATCGGATAACATCGAGTGCAAGACAGAATCGGCGAGTGGGTGGCATGGACAACGCCGCGGAATCGGGCTATTGAATACCCAATGGACGCTGCCTGCGGCGTTTGCCTGTGCCGGCACAACCGGGCAAAAGCACGGGCAAGTGTCGCGACAGGCAACTTCTCTCGAATCCGCAACACCTTTGCTGCGACGCTTGTCCATGCCACCCCATTCAAGACCGCCAAATGGTCTTGCACCCGATCACCTCCGTGGGCAACCCACTCCGCACACCCGCACTCACAGATTGTCGCCCGGAGCGGAAGACAGTAGGATCACCGTCTCCATGCGGGTTCACCTTGCTTCCAATCCACGCCACGAGAACCTGCGATCGCCCGCCCGTGAACAGGGAGCCGATACGTCGCGTCTCTATACGCGGCGGTTCTTTCAGGTGTTTGCCGGCGTGGTGCTCTTCATGACGAGCACGGCGTTGCAGTTTCACTTCGGGCAGTACATCGCTTATCTCGGGCACGGGATCGCCGCGCTTGGCTGGATATCCAGCATCAGTATCGCGGGCACGCTGGCCATCCGATTGCGCATGGGCCGCTGGATCGACCGATTCGGGTGTCGACCGGTTTGGATCGGTGGCACGCTCGTGGTGACCTGCGCACTCGGTGCGATCCAGTTCGTCGAGGCACTGTGGCTGATCGTGCTCTTGCGTTCGATCGTGACGATGGCGTCGGCCACGGCTATGACTACGGTGGCCGTCTTCGCCGCACAAATCGCACCGCCGCACCGTCGCGCAGAAAGCATCGGCACGATCGGGCTGGCCGGCTTCTGCGGCATGATCGCCGGTCCCGCGCTGGGCGATTGGATCTTTTCTGATCCTGGTAGCTCGTCCGCACCCTACCACATATTTTTCACGGCCAGCGCCGTCGCCAGTCTTCTCGCGGGTGGTGTCGTCTGGCAGATGGATGAAGATACCGAAGTGAAAACCCACTCTGATACGGTGCTTCGTCAGCCTGGCGCGTCCAAGAAGTCTCAATTGTCCGTCATCCGCGATCATTGGCCGGGCATGATCGTGATGGTCGGCGTCGTCTTCGCCATCATCTGGTGCCTGCTCTCGCTCTATCTGGAACGGCTCGCTGAGGCACGCGGCTTTCAGGACATCAAGGTGTTTTTCCTCTTCTATGCGCCGACGGCCATGATTCTCCGCGTCGTGTTTCGACGGCTGCCGCAGCAGATCGGCCGTACGCGCACTCTGGTCGGCGGATTGTTTCTCATGGGTACGGGGACGCTTTTTCTTGTCGGCGTGGCGACGCAGGCTCAGTTCATCTTGCCGGCCATCCTCATGGGGGCAGGACACTGTTTCGTGTTCCCGTCGATGATCGATTTGTGCGCCAGTCGCCTACCGTACGAACACCGCGGCACCGGGACCGCGCTCATCCTCGCGGCCAGCGATGTCGGCATGTTGATCGGCTTTGTGGCTCTTGGTGAGCTGATCGACAAGGCCGGGTTCGATCTCGCGCTGCAACTCCTGGCCGGCGTTGTCTTCGCCGCCGCCTTGATCTTTGCCGCCAGTCAGCGCAAAGTGGTTTTCGCACGCCGTGCCGCGTGATCGGCTGAGCCGGTCCGGGGCCTCCGGCCGATGGTAGCCATCCTCGCGCCCGCTTGGGGCTCGCGTAGCGAGCCTCGTGTAAATGCCACGCTATGGCACTACAGAAGGAGTATTCCGAATGTCTCACACTGCGATCAAACGAATCGGGCTGATGACCGGCGGGGGCGACTGTCCGGGCCTCAACGCGGTCATCCGTGCGGTGACCAAGGCCGCCATCACGGATTACCGTCTCGAAGTCATTGGTGTACACGATGGCTTCCTCGGTTTGATCGAAGACCACGTCAAACCGCTGGGCTTCGACGACGTGTCCAACATTCTTGATCTGGGTGGTACGATCCTCGGCACCACCAACAAGGCCGACCCGTCACACTACTGCACCGGCACCGACGACCACGGGAAGCTCATCTTTCAAGATGTCAGCCAAAAGGCGGCGGCGGTAGCCAAAAAACACGGGATCGACGTCCTCGTATGCATCGGCGGGGACGGCACGATGTCGGCCGCGTCACGAATGATCCCCCACGGGCTCAACATTGTCGGTGTGCCCAAAACCATTGACAACGATCTGATGCACACCGATGTCACCTTCGGGTTTGATACCGCGTTGAGCATCGCCACCGAGGCGATCGACCGCATCCGTACCACCGCCGCCAGCCACAGCCGCGTGATGTTGGTGGAAACCATGGGCCGGACCGCCGGGTGGATCGCCCTGTGTGCCGGGGCGGCCAGCGGTGCCGACATTATCCTCATCCCGGAAATCGAATACGACCTCGACATCGTGTGTGCACGCTGCATCGAACGGAGCAAACACGGCAAGGCCTACACGCTCATCGCCGTGGCCGAAGGTGCGAAGCCCAAGGGTGGCTCCGTCGTTGTGGATCGCGTCGTGCATGAATCTCCCGAACCGATCCGCCTGGGCGGGGTGAGCGAAGTGTTGTGCAACCAGATCGCTGAGCGCACCCACCTTGAGGGCCGCGCGACGATCCTCGGACACGTGCAGCGCGGCGGCACGCCCTCGGCGCACGACCGCGTGCTGGCGACGCAATTCGGCTATCACGCGATCGAACTCATCGTTTCGGGTCAGTTCAACCAGCTCGTGACCATGCAATGCGGAGAGTTGAAGAGCGTTCCGATTGATGCGGTGGCCAACCGGGTGAAATACGTACCGCTCGATCACAGCATCGTGCGTGCGTGTCGCGCCGTCGGCGTGTCGTTCGGCGAGAAGTAGCGCAGGCATCTTGCGGTGCGAATGGCCTCGCATGGTATTGTTAGCCGCGCAGTCTTTCGGCGTTTCGAAAGATCACCAAGCGCCGCCGTAGCGTCGCGTCGGCCGTCGCGAGCGTATAGTCGAACGGATCACACCGGACCATGTGGAGTTCTCGTGCCAACGTGTTGACACTGTCAACCTCCGTTCCGTCAGCGTCCGGCGTCTTGTAGCTGACAAACCATCCGCCCGGTGTTGTCAGCCGCGCCGCAAACGGCAGACATCTGGCCACCGCACCCACCGCCCGCGCAATGACGACATCGAACCGACGGTGGGTCTTCCAATGATCCGCATGCACCGCGTCGGCCCGCAAGTTGGGGAGCCCCAGGGCGGCGGCGACTTCTTTGACAAACGCGATCTTCTTCCCGGTACCGTCGATGGTCGTGACATCCCAAGCCGGACGCATCACGGCCAGCGGCACGCCGGGAAACCCCGCCCCCGTCCCCACATCCAGCACCCGTGCCTCGCCCATAGCAAAGTCTGTTGTTGTGTCTCGCTCGACCCCCCTCTTTCCCCCCTTGGCAAGGGGGGATGAAAGGGGCGTTCCGCTACACGAAAACGGTATATGCTCTAGCCCCACTTTTTCCGCCCATGGGCACAACGCCAGCGAATCGGCAAAATGCTTAATCACCGCGTCGGCCGGTGTGGTGATGCGCGTCAGGTTTGTCGTGCGGTTTGCCTCGACCATCATCTCATAATGGCGTCCCATCTGATCGAGCTGCTTGCGCGACGGCGTCAAGCCCCACGGCTCCACGGCAGCCGGCAACAGGTCGTCGAATGTGCTGCGCATGTCTGGTGTCGATGTCATGGAAGCATCATGCCGGAAAGGAGATCATGTAGCGAGCGGCTGGGGTGGCATGGCCAAGCGAAGCGCGGCCATGTCTTTGGTCTGTCGAGGATTCATGCCCGCGCCTCCGGCTCGGGCATGCCACTCACCCAGGATGTCTCCGTACCACCGAAGATAATCGCGAACGTGACGCTTCAGGTCGAAACGGTGCCGGGCATCGACGCCTGCATTCTTCCCCAGTTGCTGTCGTAGCTCGTCACTCGACAACAGCGTGTCGATTGTTTTGGCCAGCGCTTCCGCATCACCACCCGATACCAGTACTCCCGTCGCCTCATCGATGTCAACGCCTCCCGCATCACCCGTGACCGAGGGAATCTCCAGCGATCGAATCTGTTCCGGGATGCCGCCGACGGCCGAGGCCACCACGCACGTGCCACACGCCAGCGCTTCGAGCACTGCGTTGGGGAACGTGTCCGCCCGAGCTGCATGCACATACACGTCGGCCGCCCGATAGTATTGAGCCACTCGGCGCGCGTCCTTCTCGAACGGTACAAACGCCATCACCGCGTCGCCGATGCGCTCCTCGTGGGCGCGTTCACCGAGCGCCATGCACACCATCGGCCGCTCCTTCTTGCACGCGGCCACCCGCGTCACCGCGGCTTTTAAGGTCTCGTAATCTTTGAAGCCATTCTGCCGGATGCCGTTGGCCGCAAAGAGCAACACGTGCGCGTCGGCGTCGATACCGAGTTGCTGCCGGGCCGCCCGCCGATCACCGGGGTGGAACACCTTCAGATCAATGCCGTAGGGAATCACGCGGGATGACACCACGGCCGGTGCCAGCATCGAGCGGTTCACCCGATCCATGAGCCACGCACACGGTGTGGCCACGTGCAACCGGCATTGCGAAAAAATATCGCGCTTGCGGTTCCAGTTCTCCGCTGTCGCGTCGGCCGCCACGGAGGGATAGATCGACAGGTCGGGACAGGCACCGCAACCGTTCTCCCACCGGTTGCATTCAAAACTATGCGCGCAATGCCCGGCCAGCAGCCAGGCGTCGTGCAGCGTGAGCACCATCGGATGGCGCCGGTTCAACTCGGGCAGCGCTCGCAGATCAAAGTAATGGCCGTGAAGGTTGTGGGCGTGCAAGAGATCGGGCTTGCTCGGTGCCAGCCTGTCGACCCACGCACTGCCGGGATAATCAAAATCTTCCACGCCGGAGAGCCGATTCCGACGGCGCAGCGGGGAGGCCATGTCATGCGCGAAGCGGCAGATCGCTTTGACGCCGGGCACGCGACCGTAAAACGGTTGAAAGCTCTGGTACGCATCCCACGCCATACCTTGCAGCGGCGGCTCGCGATCGCCTTGGGGAATCTCGGACACATGCGGGTCGTCGCCGCGTTTGTATCCGACGGCCAGGTGAGACGTATGCCCCAACTCGCGAAATCCACGCGCCAAATCGCAGGCGATTTTTTCCGCACCGCCGCCGACGTCCCGCGTGCTGATCTGCAAGATGGACCACGACCTGTCAGACGCCAATGCCCATCTCCGTAAGCTGTCTCGCCAACGAATCGCCGTCTCCATCGCGCACGATGACTCTCGGCAGTTGGTATCGATCGACGGTCGGCGTCACCATGCCTGAAAAATTGGAACACGCCCGGTCAAAGCCCGCGTCGCGTACCGCCTGAACCGTGGCCTCCGAATAATCACGCCGCGTCCCAAACGGATAGGAAAAACTCGACACCGGCTCACCGATCGTCTCTTCAAGTTCGCGTTTGGATTGGACAATCTCCTGGGCTTGCTGCCGCGCGTCCATCAACGACAGCACCGGATGGGTCACGGTGTGCGCACCGATCTCCACGAGCGGATGGCGGTTCAGCGCGGATAACTCATCGTGAGTCAGGGGCCGATGCGAGTCTCGTGTGGTGCGCGACTCACCCGACCAGGCAGCCAATGCCGTCAAGACCGCGTCCCGCTGACCGTGTTCCATAGGTCGCAGGGTATCGAAGAGGGTTCGGTATAAGCGGTGGCGGCATGTCGGATCGTGTGAGACGGTCACATTCCAGAGGGCATGCTCGGCCGGCAGCGCGCGTCGGGTCTCGTCCAAATCAACATGAAGCGTTTCCGTGCCCATGTCGAGTCGCAATACCGGCGGCAACGCGACCGGAGAGAAAAGAAGGCGTTCCAACTCGTCCCACCAATACTCACGATCGCCGCCGACGTAACCCGACGCCACAAACACAGTGGCCGGCACGCCGAAGCGATCGAGCAGGGGTGCAAGACACATTTGGCGGCATCCGTGGGAACCATCGGGTGCCCCATTCTTCGTGTCACCCCGATCACGTCCGATCAGGAGTACAGACATTCGGTGACACGAAGGGTGGGGGAAGGACTTCCACGCACGCAGTCCGTCCCCCACCCTTCGGGAGTACCCGAAGAATGGGGCGCCCGCCGAACACCCCGCCGAAACTGTCTTGCACCCATCGAGCAGGGGGAGTGCCTCTGTGAGGTTGTCCGCGTAGCCATCGTCGAACGTCAACACGACACCGCCATCCATCGACGTGCCCTCGGCCACACGCCGCGTCATCTCGTGCAGGCTCATTGGATGGGCCACGCGAGATAGCAGATCGAGATGTTCTGCGAAGTGGTCCGGCGTGACGGCCAGCCACTGGGGATCAAACGGCACGCGCGTCACACGATGATAGAGAAGCACAACACCACCGCGTCCCACCGGCTCGGGTGTCTGTCGGGCCGGACCTCGCGTGCTGGTGAGCGCCCCACTCATACCGACGCCCCCGATTTGCAAAGACGCGCCGTGAGAAGCATCTGGTAGTCCTCGTCCGCATTCAACAGACCGGTCTCACCCACGTCGGCGACGCACAGGCCGTGGAGAAACGCGGTGGCTGCCCGAACGTTACCCCAGGCGCGAATCTGATGGTCGTCCCCGGGGAACGCATCCTCGCACAGGCACCGCAGTGACAGCGTCGTAAACCGCCAGAAATCTCCCCATCGATCCATGTCATACCGGCTGATCTGACTAATCCCGGGGACCGTACACAGCGCCACGCCGCCCGGACGTAGCGTGTGTCGCACGGTCGCTAGCGCGCGCCGTACCTCGTACACGTGCTGCAAGGTTTGCGTCAGTATCACGCAGTCAAACGCCGCCGCCGGAAAATCTTCGGGTTTCGTCAGATCCCCCACGATTGTCGCGTGGCGGTGGCCCGGCTGCGCATGCAAGATGTCACTCTGTGTCACGCGGGCACCGCCGAATTGTTTGGTGTAGGCGTTATCCGCCACTTCCAGCACCCGGCCACGAATGTCCGAGGCGTGTTGTGCTAGGAACCGCTCGATGTAAAACCGATCGATGCACATACCCCGGTCAAAGCCGAACTTGCGGCTGATGGGATCGTCGCGATCGAAATCTCCCAGATCAACCATGCCGACACGAGGGGACGCATCCGACGTCGCGGCTTCGGAAACCGGCAACCCCGGTGCGGGCGATTCGGTCGTGGGCGTGGTTGAACCTTCAGTCGACATAGATGGTGTCTCGTCGCTGGGCGTAGATCAGCAGGTAATAACTGGAACGCGGCGTCAGGATAAACGGCGGGTTGACGTGCGGGTTCGTCTCGTTGTCGAAGTCGTTAATCAGATACTCAAACCCACACCGGTCCAGCAAGTCGAGAATCTTGTGCAGCGTACGCGGCAGGCCCGGCAGATGATGGTATTCCACCACCATCGACCGAACCGCCCCGAGTCGTGGTGCCGCATCGCGCAGCACATCCCACTCCGCCCCCTCGATGTTCATCTTGAGAAAGTCCACCGGTTCGATCAGGTAGTCATACAAACGCACGCAGGCCACTTCGCCAGCCACGCCGGCCGACATCGTCTGCGGTGTGGCGTGCGCGGAAAGCGTGCTCGAATACTTTCCGTCTGCGTAGAACGTCTGCGACTGAGAAGAATCGGAGAGCGCCGCCTCTACCACGGAGACATCCGTCAGTCCATTCGTCTCGATATTCGTTTTCAAGAAGGGAAGCACCATCGGATCCGGCTCGAACGCGGTGATGCGTGCGTCGGGATAGACATGCTTGAAGTAGAGCGTCGACATCCCGATGTTGGCACCGCCATCGAGCACCACCGGCGCATCGGCCTCCGACTCGAAGTGGTAAATGCCCTTCTGGAAAATGTCCTTGTGGAGAATGCGGTAATTCTCAGCGTCATTCACACATACGGAGAACCCATATAGCCGTTCGATCTGCGGCTTACTCCCGGTAGTCGCGGTCGTCGATCCGGCACCTCCTGATTTCGCGTGCGTGGTCGTCATGGTGATTCGTTCGCCCGCCACAGTTTCCGCTTCGCTATTTCATCCAGAGCTATTCCCCGCAGCTTCACATGGTCGCGTAGGGTGCATCGTCACCTATTTATCGGTCAACGAAATTAACCAACCCCACGTGTTCCTATCAGGATCATTGATTGGCACGCGGGCCGGCGTCTCCATACTTTGGGATTGTTGGTGGACTCAACGTCAGGTCCGCTCAGTACTGTCCGATAAGACCGGCATGGCGTGCGTTTGTTTTCGGACGCTGTGGGGTAACGACCGGACGCGACGCTCAAACGGGCTCCGTTACTTTTCCGCCTTTATCTATTGGCTACACTAATGTTAGAGGCGCCAGCGCCTTCCGTTCCCATCACAACGATCTTTTCACAGTCTCCAGGAGTTCTTCCATTCTCTTCGGGTAGGTGTGCTCTTCTAAGGTTCGGCGTTGGCCGGCGCGTGCGATCGCATTGCGTTCGACTTCGTGTGCAAGCAAATACCGTATTTTATCAACGCATTCGGCGTCCGAGCCATAGGTCACGCACTCGCGATCCGGTTCGAGCATGTCGGCCAGGTTTTCGCGTCGCTCCGTGAGCAGGCACACGCCCACGCCGGTGGCCTCATAGAGCCGCATGTTGTTTGCGAACCGATGCACCGTGGAGCTGCGCACGTTGATGTGAGCGTGGCGGTTCAACGTCACCCGCGACCGCGCCAGAACCTCATACATGGCCAAGCCCCAAACCTCTCCACGGTGCCGCGCCCTAAGCGGCGAGGTATCGGGAATCGTACCGGCTCCGTACCCAAACACATCGAGCGGGCACGTCTCGCCGAGTTGTTCCAACCACGCGATCCGATCCGGGTGAGAAGGGGCGAATCCACCGACGAAAGTCACGTCGTACTCGATCGCGGATTTGGGGCTTCGTTCCAGCACCCGCGAGTCAAACGCCAGCCGGAGCCACTCGCCACGCCGGCCGGACCGGTTGAAGTAATCGACGATCGGCGGATAGGAAGAGATCATCAGGTCATAGGCCGCAAAGGTTCGGTTCTCCGGAAGGGGCGAGGCGATCTGTCCGATGGTCAGCCGCACCTTGGGTTTCACCTGGGCGATGAAATCGTCACCGAGCGGATTCCACTCGAACACGTACAGCACGTCCGGGCGGAGGTGGTCGATCTGGGCGGAAACGATCTGCCGGCGTTGATCGTGAATGTTGCCGTAGAGCGACAAGCCGTGCTCCTTCGCCCACTGCGCCTGGAGCGTATCCGCGTTGGCGATCACCTCCTGGGCCTCGCAACCAAGACGGCGGAGTCCGTGGGAGTAGGCATCGCTCACACCGAAGAACGTGTCGAAGATTCGGCCACGCTGCGGCTCAAAGCCGAGCAAAGCCAGCCCGTCATCTCCGGCATAGAGCGAATCGAGGAACTCCGGATAGTAGGTGTGGACGAAGAGGAAACTGGGCGTGGCGCTGCTCATGACATCAATTCACGAGGCGGGCCACGACCCACCCGCACGCGGTGGCTTCATGCGACGGCCCGTTGCCGATACCGAAGCGCCGCATCCAACGCGCCCGTTTCCATGGCCCGCTGAAGGTGCGAGGCACGCCGATACCGATCGCCGCGCCAATCAGAGGGGGTGAAGCCGGCGCTCTCCATCGCGCTGCGGAGCTGCCGAATGCCCGCGCTCAACGTCCACCGGGGACGGTGTTTCGGAAAAAGCCTCGCCAATTTCTCACCGCTGACGCGGTAGCTCCGTTTGTCGAAGATCGTTGGGTTTGTGTGCCTCGGGCAGTTCCCAAACTGCTCGACCACGGCGTCTGCGATATCGATCACCCGGTAGTTTTCTTCCGAGACGGCCGCGTTGAACACTTCCGAGGCGACGACATCATCGGGAGCCGTCAGGACGGCCGCATAGGCTCGCGCGACGTCTTCCACGTGGATCAACGGTCGCCAAGCGCGACCGGCCGTCTTCATCTCGAGCCGACCGTGACAGATGACCGAGCCGACGAAATCATTCACGACGGTATCCACCCGCAAACGCGGCGACACACCGAACACCGTACCACACCGCACAAACACCGGCACAAAATCAGCATCGGCCATCCGGCGAAGCGTCTTTTCCGCGGCCAGCTTCTGCTCGGCGTAGGGGCTTAGCGGCGAGGGAAGGTCAAGCTCCGTCAGCGGCGTATCACCGCCGTGACCATACACGGCACAGGTGGAGGCAAACACAAATCTCTGCACGTTGGCTTTTTTGGCACACTCGGCCAGCCGGACGGTGGCATCCAGGTTGATCTCTCGCCCCAAGTCCGCCCCCAGCGCGTTGGTCTCATGGTCGGACAGGCCGGCCAGATGCACAACGGCGTCGAAGGAAAGAAGATCGGTGGACTCGACCTGCCGGAGGTCCGTATCGAAGCTGGGGATGTCGTCTTGCACGCGACCGAAATCGCAGCCGCGAAAGAAGTCACAATCAAGCCCAACGACGTCGTACCGCGCGTGTCGCAGCACTGAGGCGACGACGGTACCGATGTAACCCCGATGTCCCGTCACCAACACCCGCATGGCACCGATCCTTCCGCCGTGTGGCTCACTAGGCCCTGCCGCCCGGCTTTGGATCTTCCGTGAACCTGCCGAGGGTAGACCGTCAATATCGGCGTGGATTGGCGCGGCGCTTGACGCGCTTTGCCCGGCGTGGGTCGGACCTACACGGAAACGGCTGATATGGCCGACGCCTTCACAATCGCGAAGATATTTACTCCCATTGTGATATCCAGCGCTCGCACCGCGGCGGGTGTCAGGCGCACCATCCATTCTACGCCGACATCCACACCCACAAGCACGGCTCCTTCGTGTTCCGCCACACGAATCACCCGCCCGGCAAGGACATTGCGAGCGCTAATACGAGTCGGTCGATCACGAGCGAGAAGAATGTCGGATGCGTGAATCGAAAGCAATGCGTTCTCGGCTCCCACAGAGGCCCGAGCGTCAGCCAGCACGAGGCATTGGTCGCCGATACGGTAGGCCGCGAGATGCTCCACCGGATCCGCTTCACGCGCCGCGACGAACAGGTTTCGCAGATCCGCCCACGTGCCCGGTCCACCGCATCGCGCGTCCGCGAGCACGTCACGCGGGCGGCCGGTGGCCACAAGCCGACCGCCATCGAGACGCCAGAGATCATCACAAAGAAAAATCACGTCACTCATGGTGTGTGATACGTAAATTGTCGGGATGTGGAATGATTCGCCCATGCGATGAAGCAGCGCCAGCGTTCGCTGCGCGAGACGTGCGTCCAGCCCGGAGAGCGGTTCGTCCAGGAGCATCACACGCGGCGCGGACATGATCGCCCGACCGATGGCCACACGACGCGCCTCACCGCCGGAGAGCGTGCGTGCCGGTTGTTCAAGAAGCGGTGCGAGCTCCAACACCGCTACGACGTGCTCCAGCGGCGGACTCGTGCCGTGCGCGGCGAGGCCATATGTCAAGTTGGCGTGAACCGTCATGTGCGGAAACAGCAGCGGCGATTGACATACATAGCCCACGCCACGCCGTCGCGTCGGCGTATGCCTCACGGCGTCTGACGAATGCACCAACCAAGACTCACCCACGCACACGCTCGCTTCATCCGGAGGAACGAATCCCGCGATCACATTGAGCAGCGTAGACTTCCCGCTCCCAGACGGACCCACCACGCCGAGAACGCGCGCGGATGACGTGCCGGACACGTCCAGCGAAAAATCGCCGTGTGTTTTATGAATATGAATCTGAAACATGATGCGCCGCGCCGGGGGCTCTGCGTATGACCCATTCACTCCACGCGACCGCCGCGACGGATAATACGATGGCCGCCACCACCAACCCCACGCAAGCACCAAGCGGTTTCGATTGCAACGAGGTCCAGATCGCCAGGGGCAGCGTGCGTGTCTTGCCCGGCATGTTGCCGGCCACGACGATGGTCGCGCCGAATTCACCAAACGCCCGCGCCCAGCACAGCGCCGCCCCGCCCACCACGCCGCGCCAGGACAGGGGGAGCGTGATGGTCCAAAACACGCGCCACGGCGACGCGCCGAGTGTGGCCGCGACGCGCGCCAATCGGCGATCGGATTGTTCAATGCTCGCGCGGACGGTGCGAACGATCAGCGGCATCGCCACGACGGCCGCCGCCGCCGCCGCCGCCCACCACGTGAACAGCACGCCCGCCCCGACGAAGCGGAACAGCAGCAACAATCCGAAACCGGTGACCACAGGTGGCACGACAAGCGGCGTCATCAGCAGCACATCCACCGCGAACCGCCACCGCGATCGGCCGCGAGCCAGCCACGCTGCCACGGGCACACCCACCAACACACAACCCAGCGTTGCGACCAGCGACACGCGCAGCGACAGCGCCACCGCGTGCCAATCGGCCGGGGAAAGGCCAAGCTGCGCAAGAACACTACCGGTGCCGGAGATACCGGCCGTCTGTTCTAGGATCATGGTGATCGTCATTTTCCCGTCACCACCGGGGCAAACCCATGCTTGCGCCATATCGGGGCTGCGGCGGCCGAGCCCAAAAACGCCAGAAAATCGTGTGCCGTGTCGGCGCGCCTATTACCTTGCGATGCGGCTTTGCTCACCACCACCGCGCCGACATATTCGATTGGCGTATGCGTCGTTTCGTCAAACACATAGACCGGTGTGAGGCCCTCCGTCGCATCCGCGTCGGTCTGATAGACGATCGCCGCTTGGACGGTATGCAAGGCCAGATAGTGAGCGGCACCGCGCACATCACCGGCTCGCACCAGTTTCGGCTGTAACGCATCCCATAGCTTTAGCGACACGAGCGCCTCTCTCGCATAGCGACCGGCTGGTGCCGTGTCGGGGTCTGCGATGGCGATGCGCCGGACCGACGGTTTTT
>JAJRSP010000209.1 GCA_024278775.1 Planctomycetota bacterium | reverse complement strand
TTTGTTTGTTCGATTACGCAGCGTGTGTTGAAGGATCATCGTGAGGAACTGATCGAACTGGGGCGCAACGTGGAGGAGTTGGAGACGGTGAAAGCGCCGTTCCATCGGATCACCTATTCCGAGGCGGCTGACCTGCTACATAGTGACAAGGCGAAGTCACTGCTCGAAAATGATCTCGTGGAGAAAACCGCCCGCGTGAAGGAGCTTGACGGAAGAATCGAAGAGTTGGAGGCCGTGGCCAAGGGCGGCGGCAAGCAGTGGCAAAAGGACAAGGCCGCGGCCGAGGCGATCGAATCTCGCGAGCAGCGGACCGAGCTTCGTGAGCAGATCACGAACATCCCGCATCACATGGAGCTGGCCGCCAACTTTGAGTGGGGCAGCGACCTCGGCGGCTCGGATGAGACGATCATCTCGCGATTGCACGATAGGCCGATCTTCGTGACGCACTACCCCAAGCAGGTGAAGGCGTTTTACATGCGTGTGGACCGCGACGATCCGCTTGTGGTGGAGGGGTTTGACCTGCTCGCGTCACAGGGCTTCGGTGAGATCATCGGCGGCTCCGCGCGGGAGGAGGACTACGACAGGCTGGTCGCGCGCATCCAAGAAGAGAAGCTGCCGCTCGAAGACTACGAGTGGTATGTGGACCTCCGACGTTACGGCTCCGTCCCGCACGGCGGCTTCGGCCTCGGCGTGGAACGCACCGTATCCTGGCTCTGCGGCTTGAAACACATCCGAGAGACCATCCCCTACCCCAGGATGATGGGCCAGTGTTATCCGTAGCCCGCGCGGTGGTTCACGCGGGCGTGACCCTGTGCGTTGGTGACGCCACTGCAAACGGCGGAGCCGCGTCTATCCAGGCTGTTACATGCTCCAAGCGAGCGCAGGGTATGCTATGGCATGCCGCACCGGCTTGAACGTCTCAAGCGCCCGGAGCGCTTCAATCGAGTGACGGAATCTGGTATCATGAGAAGCGGCGTGGCCTCTTTCGTGTGGAGCCGAAACCACGACAAAGCCAACGCCAAGGAGACGTGAGTGCAAACCGACGACCCGAGCATCGTCGATCCTGCATGTCCGTTGCACCGGGGTCGCTGTTCGATGACGGCAATGGCTCGCCGCCCGGATCGTCGGTTGCGCATGCCTCCTCGGTAATTGTGCGAGCACAGGAGCGAACATGCGAATGGAAATAGCCGCGTTTCTATTGATCGTGCATACAGGGATCGCGGGCCCGGTGGCTGTGGCGCAATCGCCTTCCGGCAGAGGCGTAGTGGCATCCATCCCGGGCGACTGCGACAATAACGGTATCGTGGATCTGGATCGTGGATCTGGCGGATTTCGCAGCCTTTCAGGTCGCATTCGGCGCTGCGCAGGATTCCTCCGGTCCCCCGCCGAGCAACATCTTCGTTCTGCAGCTTGCGGATTACCAAGAGCGTTGCTCAGCCGTCGACGGAGGTGACGGTGTGTGCAACGTCGGAGACCCGTGTTGCCAGACTCAGACAGGCTCGCCCGACACACCCTGCGATGCGCCGCGGATCTTCTGGGTTCAGGTTTGTGACACGAACGGTGACGGCCAGCGCGATCTTAGTGCGAACCTGGACACGCTCGCAGAGTGGAACGATTTCTTCTGGGAGCCGGACGACGCGTGCAACCTGCCGGCCCGGGAACACTATCCTCCCACTCCGGCGGATCGGGCGTTCACAAGGCACTTCATTCCGATGTGCACGGACGGATCATCACCGCCCAAGGGGACGACGGTCTGTCCGGATGGCCAACCCATCATCCAGTGCATGGACGGCACGCGCCCTGTCTTTTTCTATGATGGCGCAAACAACCCCGGCGCGACCGATCGTTGGATCATCAAGATTCAAAGCGGAGGAAGCCACTGTGTTTCTGATTGCTGGGAGGATGAAGATCGCCTCGCCTTCTCGAGCGCCTGGGCGCAGAACCGGGCCACGCGGTCGTTTTAGGGACTGTACAGACCCTTCCTAAGCTCGCCGTTCGCTAACTACAATCGTGTCAGTATTGACAAGTGCGTCGGGGATCGCAATTGCGGCTCCAACACGGTGGCACAACGGAACCAGTTCGCTGACGACGGCACGCCCATGGGTCAGGCGACAGTATATTTCCACGGCTATCGGGAAGTGCAGGCGCTGCTCGCTTATCTGACAGTCTGGGATGAGGGCAACCGGCTTACACCCAACAGCCAGATATCGATTGCGGCGCATTCCAACGGTTCGAATGGGCTGTACATGTACATTGATCGCTTGGCTGAGTTCATCCGTCACGACCCAGCCGACGGCCAGCCGGGCCTCGGTCTGACCGGAGCAGACGTCCGAGGGCTCGCATCCGCTTACGTTCGCCCGTCGGTTGAGGCGGAGAACGTCGTCAACGATTCGTCGCGGGACATTTTCTTCTGGAACGAATACCCAACGGCCGCTTTCGACAACCACATCACGGCTCCGTTAAGTACGACAGGCCCGGAGCCCGCCAACGGGCTGTGGTACTCGTCACTCGTGTACTACGACGGAACGGAGTTCCTGACCAGCCGAAACTGGGGCGCTTTGTTGTTCGACACCGAAGCTCCCAGGAGTGTGGACGACATTGTCGGCGTCGCCACTCTGGATGAGAGCTGCTTTCGGCACCACGGCCTGCAAGGCGGCGGTGGAGACAACGTCGAAGCTTGCCTTGACAGTATGCATGTCTTGATGAACCACATCACAACGCC
>JAJRSP010000208.1 GCA_024278775.1 Planctomycetota bacterium | reverse complement strand
CCGCGACGTGCGTGTCTGTCGAGGCGATGGATGCGCCGGTGGTGCTGATCGCGGGTGGTCAGGACAAAGCCTATGCGGAGTTAGGGACATGGGCGCGAACGGTCGCCCCACGATGCCGCGCGGTGGTCTGCATGGGCGAATCGGCATCCCGATTTGCCGACGCGATGGGGTCGGTCGTTCAATCCGGTGTGGTGACCCACATCGGTAACAGTCGAGATACCAAGCTCACGCGACCTTGTGGACATGGTGAGGCCGCACGTGTCAAGGTGTGTGATGATCTGTCGAAGGCTGTCCAGCGCGCGGACGCAGTGGCGCGGCCGGGAGACGTCGTGCTGTTCTCACCCGGAGCGCCGAGTTTTGACGCGTATGCCAACTACGCAGAGCGGGGCGATCATTTTGTGGTCCTTGTCCGGCAATTGGCATGAGAGAGGTTCGGTTTTTTGGTGAGCAGGAAGACCCGACCGCACTCACGCAAACGCTCGACGTCGCGCAATCACACGCCGTCGTTTGATCGGTCGGTGTCCATGCCGTCGAATGCCTGGAGGGGACGGTTCGCTCGTGTTGGCATCTCGGTTTATGTCGTCTGGATGATCGTGGTTCCGCCCGCATGGTTGGATCCGGCGGTTCGATCGCTTTGGCGCGGGCCGCAGTTGTGGGTGCATGGCTTGGTGAGAAGCGTGTTTCAAGGGATCGGGTGGGGCGTACCTTCTCAATTCCTGGCCGTGGGCGCGTATTACGTGCTGTTGTCGCTCTTCGTGCCGGTGGCGGCTTGCGTGTTGTGTCGACGGTTTTTGCCGGCTGATACCGGTTGGCGAAAGCCCAACCGGCTCCTGTTCCGCATCGTTGTGTGTAGCTTTCTCGTTTCGATCCCCTTTTTGTATTGGATGGTGCGGAGCCCGGGGTTTGCGCCGTATTATCAACCCTATCTCGATTCCGGGGCCGCGATAGTGCTTACATATTACGTGGTTGTGTTGTTCTGCGAGCACTTCTTCTTTGAGGGTGTGATGCTGGCTGCCTTTCGCGCGGACGGACGATAGCCGGAGCCGCTGAAGCTCGTTCGAGATGCGCCGCCGGGTGGGCGACGCGTAGCGCAGTGGTTCGGAGTGGCGCAACCTACGGGGCAGGCACGCGGGTGCCAGCGTGTGACACGTTGGATTGGGATTCCCGACGGCTGCCTCGGAGCGATTCTTTGGTCCGGCGCGCTCTTCGGGCTGGTTCATTGGGGCAAGGCCGGTCGGGAGTTTCTGCTTGCGTTCCCCGGTGGTGTGTTTCTGGCGGCGCTGGCGTACCGTTGCAACTCCTGGCACGCGCCCTATCTGCTACACGCCGGCACGGTCACGGCCGCCGCGCTGATGTTCTTGGCGTTGCATCGTTGACACCTGGCGATCGCATTCAGGTGCATGATTGCGCACCCCTCTTCTTCCGTCGTATGGGTCGCGTACATTATCGGACACCCCATGTTTTCTTGAGCCGCATGTTTGGTTATGCTACACTGGCCTGCGTCGTTTTCCAGCGTCGGTGGCGAGAGACGTGGATTCATGTGAAGGGGGGAGAATCATGCAAGGGGCTGCCGCGCGATGGAGGTTACTGTGTTGGTTTGTCGCTGGTCGACCTCAGCGCTTCGACGGGTGCATTCGCCCAAACATCCGCTTTGACATCTGATGCTACGGCCGGCCCCCCCGGCGTTATCGCTTCTCTTTCCGGTGATTGCGACAACAGCGGGGTGGTGGACATCTCAGACTATGCGGAGTTTGCCGTCGTTCTCCAAAACGCCGATTGCGGCCAGCCGAGCAGTTGCCGGTGCTACGATCTGGATTCAGATGGGTGCATTACCCTGCGTGACTTCGGCATCCTGCAAGTGGCGTTCCGTACTGCTCAGGACACCTCCGGCCCACTGCCGAGCAATGTGTTCGCCCTACAGCTTGCGGACTATCACGTGCGCTGTGCCCTGTCAGACGGCGGTGACAGCGAGTGCCACATAGGCGATCCCTGCTGCCAGACGCAGACCGGACCCCCAAACACACCGTGCGACGTGTATCAGAACGACTGGACTCTCATATGCGACCGGAACGCTAACGGCACGCGTGACCTGCATACCGACCTCAATACGCTCGCCGAATGGAACGACTTCTTCTGGGAGCCGGACGATGTGTGCAACCAACTCTCACGGGAACACTACCCGCCGAGTTCGACCAGCACCTTCTACAGAAGGTATTTCATGCCCATGTGTACCGACGGCTCCACGCCGCCCAAGGGTACGACTGTATGTCCGGACGGTCAACCAATTATCCAATGTACGGACGGCACGCGCCCGCTCTTCTATTTTGACGCGGGAACGACCGATCGATGGATCATCAAAGTTCAGAACGGTGGCGAAACTTGTAAAGGAGATTGTTGGTCGGACGAGGAACGCGCGAGTTTCACCAGCGCCTGGGGAGATCACCGACTAACCAGATCTTTCACTGGGTTGTACAAGCCGTTTCAGGATTCTCCGTTCTCATCCTACAATCGAGTCATCATCGACAAGTGCGTGGGCGATCGTAACTGCGGCTCGTCGACGTTGCCGTCGATGGAGCAACTCGACGATCGCGGCACTGCAATGGG
>JAJRSP010000207.1 GCA_024278775.1 Planctomycetota bacterium | reverse complement strand
GTCACGCAAGATAAGTGATGGCGAACTTGCGGAAGTTCATATCAAACGAGCTTCATTCCACGGTGACTGGAATTACACGATCGTTCCAAACCAATGAGGGCACGGATCACGAAATACGATAAATTATTTTCGGGCACAGCCTTAACCCGTGGTGGCGTGCAGAGCCGCGCGGATTTCGCCCAGCAATTGGTCGACCTTGAAGGGTTTGAACAGGACCGCCGTCAAACCCTCTCGACGGGCGCGGACGATCGAGTGGTTGGGGTCGTATCCAAAACCGGTCATCAGAATCACCGGCGTGTCCGGGTTGGCATCCTTGGCGGCGGCAAACACCTCGTAGCCGTTGCGACAGGGCATTTTGATATCGCTCAGCACGAGATCGAATTCGGTGAAGCGGATTTGGTCGACGGCTTTGTCACCGTCCTCGGCGATGGTCACATCGCAGCCGTAGCTTTGCAGGACGTCGCGCACGGTCTCGCGAATCATCGGCTCATCGTCGACCACAAGAATCTTCTTGCCGGAGATGATGGGGTCGGATCGTTTGACGCCCGTGGGACGATGGCCGGTCAAGCCTCGCTTGGGCGAAGTCGTGTGCTTGATCGATTCGCGAATAGCCACAACATTGGTGGTGATCTTGTTCAGGCGGTGACGCAAGTCATCGTGCCCCAGATAATCCTCAATGAGCGATTCGACGTCGGTCAGGATGTCGTTGAGCGGTGCGGTAACCTCCGCCATCACGTCCGAACCGAGTTGGCCTGTGGTCGTGTAACGCTCGGTCACCATGAGATCGAGAATGTGCAAAGCCGTCGCAATGTCCCTGCCCAGCAACTCAGCCATCCGACACTGCTCCGACGTGAAAGCGTTAAGCCGGCTGTTTTCAACGTTGAGGATGCCGATGACCTCGTCGTTGAGTCGCAGCGGCACGGTCAGCGAACTGCACGCGTCCTCGAGCGCCCGGAAATATCGCTCATCCCTGGAGACATCGGGGCAATTGTAGCTTTTGCCGGTGTGTGCGACGTATCCGGCGATGCCGTTGCCGTCGGGCGAAGCGTAAAGATCGAGTTGCTGCAACGTTTGCGGCATGCCGCTGAGCAGGACAGGTTCGAGTTTGTTGGTTTTTTTATCGAGGAGGTGGATCGAGAACTTGTCGAACTGCATCAGGTCGTGAAGGTATTTTATGATTTTGTTTTCGAGGAGGGTGAGGCGTTCGTGGGTGGCTAGCTGCGATACCTGTTCGGTATCCATCCGTACCAGTTCGCGACCGGCGCGGTGGATGGCTTCGTATTGCCGCTCCTTGGCCCGGGCGCGGGTCACGTCGCGCATCAACGCGACGTATCGCGTTTCCCTGCGATCCATGTCCAGGATAGGCGTGACCGTCAATTCGAACTCGGAGTCCTGGCTTGATGTCCACGAGAAATCGCGAACGGTCTCTCGACTTCGGGTTCGGGCGGCCGACTCGATGCACTGGGCACGAGTGAATTCACGCGCGTCTTCGGTGAGTTTCAAAAAACCCGCACTGGCCCAGATGAGCTTTCCCGTAAGGTCGTAAACACCCACGCCGTCACGATCGCTGGCCTCCGCAATCGCATCGGCGAAATCCGTACGCTCGCGGGAGAACAACTCGCTGGAAGTAATCACGAAATCGTACTCCGTTCCAATCAGCTTCGCGCCGGCGTCTTCAAGATCCGTCGCATACCAGACATCCACGTCCCGACCGAGGGAATCCAGCAAAGCAGCTTGGGTGTCATCGCCCCCGCCGATCACCAGCACCTTGATTGTCTTTTGGGCCTGACTCATCCCGTCTTCACCCCATGTACGTTCGCCACCATATCATCATAGGCCCACCCCAAGCGTCCGGGTCAACCTTTGATCGGTCTCGTTCACCCTTCCGCGTAAGATTACCACCTCGGCACTGGTTTTCACAAGTGGTTTTTTCAAACGATTCCACAGCACGCAACAAAGCTCACTCGGAAGCCCGGCTGACCTCCGTCTGATAATGACCAATCACCTCATCCGCGTGACGCCGCATGGACACGACGCCGGCCAGCGCCCCAGCCGCCGCCCCGATTCGCCGTCGCACCTTCGGGTCAACAAGGCGGCCAATGTGTTCAGCCATCGTACGCACATCAAACGGCTCGTTCAGAACGAACCCGTGTACACCCTCTTCAATGAAGTCGGCCGCACCGTCGTACCGCGTGGTAATAGGGGGTATTCCCGACGCCAACGCCTCAAGGACGACGCGGCTGCACGGATCGTAAAAGGTCGGATGCACCAGCACATCGGCTGCGTGGAGGAAGCGGGCGGTATCCTCCACGGGTCCGGTAAAACGGACAAAAGAACCAACGCCGCAGCGGTCGGCCAACCGTTTCCAACGATCGGGACGGTCCTTGCCAACGATCAAAACGCGACAGGCGACGTCAAGATCACGATGCAGCAAGCCGGCACACCGGATCAGGTGCTCGATCCCCTTTAGACGGAAATTATGGCAGACCGCCACAAGCAGTAGTTCGGATTCGCCAACGCCATACCGCATCCGCACCTCGGCTCGGTTCTGCTTGCGGATTTCGTCGGAGGCCGGCTTGAGCGTGATTCCGTTCCGGATGAGCCGGATGTGCGATTCGGGGAAGCTGTAGTGATCGCGAAGCTGAGCGGCGACATACTTGGAAAGGGCGAAAACGCGCGGCGGCGTGTTTCCGGTGAGCCAGGACCGCTCGCGATGGAGCATCAAACGCTGGCGCGTGTTGAAACGCATGAGAAGTCGCTTCCACGCGGCGAAAACGCGGTTGGGACGCGTGGCGATGGTCCGCTCGATGGTTTCCGGCACCGTTCCGCCGCGCGGCTGGTAGATGTGCGCACCGCGGATGGGCACAAATGCGTGAATCAGATCGCAATCCGTTTGGCGAATAAAATTCTCGGTTTTGTCGAGAAAATCCCGTGTGGCCGACGCCCGGCCGCCCTCGACCTTGACCGTGCGGACGGACAGCCCGGTGCGTTCGGGCAGATTGCTGCGTGTGAATACCTCGATCCGCAGGCCTCTCTCGATGAGGCAGTCCATGAATTGAAGCGTTGACGTTTCCGCCCCGCCGCGCGAAACGTCCAGCCACTCAGCCACAATCCCTATCTTCATCGGATTAGCTCGCCGCCTGCCGGGCGCGTTTTTGGGTGTCGTGCCGGGCGATGCGTTTGGTCTTGGCGACGATGCGGCGCACGAGGCGCTTGCCCGGGCCACGGAGACGGGCTGTGCCAAGCCAGCAGCGGAGGAATCGAATTCGATCGGTACGCGTGGCGAGTGTTGGGGGCGTCGAATAGTTCAGCGACGCCAAGTCCTTTGTCAGCCAGCGTTTCCGCAGCCAATTGGGTCTGATGGTACGCTGGAGGTCGATCAGGGTGAAGGCCCGCTCGCCGTCGCAACGCTCGTTGTAAAATATGTGGCAGAGGTAGAGGTCGCGGTGGATATACCCCAGCCGGTGGAATCGTCTGATGACGCGCGCCAAAGCGGTCAGGCGATGGCGGCTGGCGCGGGTCGCATGGTCCGCTGCCCATCGCTCCAGCGATACGCCGTCGACAGCCAGGGTGGCTAGCACGCTGCCGTGCTCGCTGAAGCCGCTCATGCTCTCTCCAAAGACGACCGGCTGGGCGCATTGAACGCCGTCGCGGGCGACTTTTCTCAGCCGTCGCCATTCCAGCCAGGCTGTTCCGTGTCTCGCGGCCCCTGCGAAAAAACGCGCCCGCTGTTCACGTGAGGGCGGTGATGTGTATCGCTTGAGATACAGCACGACATCGCCCTTGTCGCCGAGGTTGAGGCGTATGCGTTCCCGCCAGCCGGGCAGTCCTGCTTTGTCCATGCGATCGCCCTTGTCGTGCGCGAGCAGTGCGTCGAGCGTGTTCAGTCCGTTCGACTCCAGCAGCGTGCGAAACCGCTTCTGGACAACCAAGCCGTTCATCTTTTCGTAAGTCTGACGTTGGGGTTCAGTCATGGGCACGATCATTATGATGCAGTCGCGGCGGATCGTAGTCGCAACAATTCTTCGCAGTTCTCCATGACTCTGTCCACGGTTATTCCGGTCATGCAGTCCAGATGACCCAGCGGACAGAGCTTTTTCTGACAGGGGCCGCAGTCTACTTCGATCTGTATTTTGCGCTCCTTTGGATACTCCGTATCCGTCCAGGCTTGATGCGTGGGGCCGAAGAGCGACACGATCGGCACGCCGAACGCCTTGGCGATGTGCCTCGGCCCGGAGTCGGTGCATAGAACGAGGTCGCAGCGTCTTAATAGCGCTTTCAGTTGCCCCAAAGTCAAGCCGGGGTTTTCGAAGACCGTGGCGGTTGCACTCATGCGCTCGGCGATGTTGCGGGCCATCGATTCCTCGCCAGGGCCACAGGTGATGACAACGGTGGCGTCGTGATCGCGAGCGAGCCGGTCGCCGACCTCTGCGAAACGTTCGGGAAGCCATAGCTTGGACGCACCGAACGAAGCCCCCGGGCAAAAGGCGACGAGGGGACTGGCAGCGTTGCGAGCGAGGTCGTTGAGCCGCTGTTCCACCGTCGCTTCGTCGGCGGAGTCGGTGAACAGTCGCAACTCGTCGCCGGGGGGAGGGCAGCCGAGGGTTTCCGCCAAGCGGCTGTAGTAGTCGCAGATCGGGTGCGGTACGACCTGCCCATCCACGCGGGGGACAGCCAAGCGGTCTGTGAGGAGCCAGCCTCGTCCGTCGCGATCGTATCCGACGCGGCGCTTGGCTCCGCTGAGTCGGACTGCCAATGCGGATCGAAACGAATTGGGGAGGAGGATCGCGAGGTCGAAGGCGTGTCGCCTGAGCTGCCGGCCCAACCGCCACAGTGCGAAGGGGCTTCCTTTTTGACTTTTTGCGGGCCAGGTGACGATGTCGTCCGCCCAATCGCCCGGCTGAATCAGACCGACAAGGTTGGGCACAGCCAGGAACGTGATGCGTGCGTCGGCAAAGCGTTCGCGCAGCGCGCACAGGGTTGGGGTAGCCATCACGAAATCCCCTACCCAGGTTGGCAGGACGATCAGCAGGCTCTTGATGTCTTGAGGCATCCGGTCCGCGTCGGTGGTCATGATGATGGGATTTTATGGCCGGTTGGCTGCGACGACAACGTAGCGTTATGTCACGGGCGAATCGATGGGGAATTGGAGCCGTGGCGGTGAGCGCGGGGTGGGGCGTAATTTGCGGTTGCTGTGGGCCACCGCTTCCTTACGGGCGCGGCTCTGTTTGTCTGTTCACATCGGGTGATGGTTGATGGCGATAGAGCACATCGTCGCCCCCAATCGTTAGGAGTTGTGCCGTCCGGTTGAAGCCGGCGAGATGTTTCCGGTCTACTGCGGTGAATCCGGCGCAACCGCGCCAATCTCCAGCAACACGTCGATCGTTTGCGTGGTTCCCGTTGTAATGTCGTACAGAACGAAGGCATCGTAACGGTTGTTCGTCCTCGTTCTCCAAAAAACGCGGTCTTCATCGATGAAAAAAGCACCGTTCTTCTTGCGAGTAACACTATTGAACAAAAAGTCGGGATAAGACGTAAACCTGTTGACATCGCCAGACAAATTCCGGATTTCCAGGAAAACATGCTCATCGCAACCAGGGCAATTCCCTGGCGACTCTCTCTCAACAAGAAAACGCCCGCCAGCGAAATCCAATACCCGTTTATCGTCTCC
>JAJRSP010000206.1 GCA_024278775.1 Planctomycetota bacterium | reverse complement strand
TCGATTCGCTGGTCCATCCGCGGGCTCGCGCGGCAGTCCACGCGATCGCTGCTTTCCGGCGCGGTGGCCACAGACGATATGACCGACCCACGCGCCACGGGGCGCACGATAATCATCACCGCCGCTACGCTTTCGAGTGCCATCGCTCTGGCACTCCTACCGGCGATGTCGAAAACCATCGAACCGGCGTTGGCCTTCTTCGGCAGCGGCGCGCTCATCCTCACCGCGTGCCTCTCCCTGTTCAGCCTGGCACTCCGCCGCACCATCAGCCGCACCATCCACCAACCCGGCACGCTTGCCGTCATCCGGCTCGGCATCCGCAACGCCCGGCGTAACGCCTCGCGCAGCGTGCTCACGGCCAGCCTCGTCGCATCGGCCACGTTTATTGTCGCCTCGCTACAGGTTTTTCGCGTGGAAACCACGCAAGAGGTGTCCGCCGATCGGTCGTCCGGCACCGGCGGTTTTACCCTGATGGCAGAAGCCGGCCTGCCATTACCGTATGATCTCGCGACCGACGCCGGACGGGAAGCGCTGGGCCTGTCACCGGAAACGAACGCGATGTTACGCACGGCCTCCGTCATGTCACTTCGCCTCAAACCGGGAGATGACTCAAGCTGCCTGAGCCTGTATCAGGCCAAAAGGCCACGGATCATCGGGGCACCTGATGAGATGATCCGCCGCGGCGGCTTCACCTTTTCTGCGTCCCTCGCTGAAACCTCGGAAGAAAAAGAAAACCCGTGGCGGCTACTCCGTCGGGACTTAGGCGACGGCCTGGTGCCCGTCATCGGTGATGACAGCACGGTTCTATGGCTGTTGAAACTCGGTGTGGGTAAAGATCTGACGATCACCGACGAGCGTGGCCACGAAGTCAAACTGCGCTTCGTCGCCCTGCTCAAGGGGTCGGTGCTTCGCAACGAACTCGTCATCAGCGCCGGTCACTTCAAGCGGCTCTTCCCGTCGAGAAGCGGCACGCAGTTTTTTCTCATCGATGCGCCGTTGGATAGTGCCGCAAAATTGCCACGCGCGTTGGAACGCGACCTGGAACTCTTCAGCATGGACGCGGTGTCGGCCGCCGCAACGCTAAACCGATATCTCGCCGTTCAAAATACCTACCTCTCCACGTTACAGACGCTCGGTGGACTCGGGCTGGTGCTCGGCACACTTGGGCTTGCGGCCGTGATGCTGCGGAACATCTGGGAGCGGCGGAGAGAGTTGGCGCTGCTCGGGGCGGTCGGCTATGCCCCGCGATCGATCGCGCTCATGGTGCTAGCCGAGAACGCCGTCTTGCTCGGCGTGGGTTTGGCCAGCGGGTGTCTGGCGGCTGCGGTGGCCGTGGCACCCAACCTCATCAGTGATCCCGGTTCGATTGCCTGGGGCGAACTCGGTCTGATTCTCGCGGGAATCCTCCTATTCGGGTTCGGCACCAGCGTTTTGGTGTTGATACCAGCCCGCCGGGCCAACCTGGTGAAGTCGCTTCGATTTGAATAGCCACTCCAGTGGGCTATGTAAAGAAACGCACCCTAAAAATCACATAACTATATATATTTAATGAGCTTACGAAAAAACGCACAACATCGCCGGCGTCTCTAATGCTTCCGAGAACGCTGAGGCTATCTCCGGGCAACAGCCGTTATCTACTACTACAAAATAGGTTGCGTGATATTTATCTGTTTTTTCACTTGCATTCAACGGGGTGTATCTGGTAAGATGAAGGCCGCTGGCCAGGTCGCGCAAATGCAAGCGTTGATTCCAGCCGGGGGGATGCCTAGCATCCTACGACAGTTGGCCTGTAAGTCACTGAAAACAAATAACCTAGCTTCCACTCGCTGCGGCACCCTATGACCGCGCCAATACAAACGGGGTGCCGCACGCCTTTTATAGGCACTCCGATTTCAATCTTTCGATCATGGGCCGTTCCCGGCGTGCATCTACCAGGGAACAGAGGAGGTATGGCCAAGAGCGGCGCAGCGGGGTGAATGGCGACGATCCGCCGGAACTGCGATGGGGCCGAATACGCGGACGATGCATCCTTCGCCCCACACGCCGGGAAAAGCGTCAGTCGCCTGATTCCGAGGGAGTGGTTCCATCCGCCGGCGTTTCATCATCGACATTGAGCCCCAGCTCTTCCGCGATGGCATCGAAAGAGAAATCACGTGAGTCGTCATCAAGATCCTCATCGTGCAGATCTTCATTATCTTCGTGAACCTCGGCCGACTCGGTCGGCTTGGCTGCATGTTTTTCAACGATGGTTCGAGCCAGCTCAAGCCGCTGAATCAGACTCGGCATGTCGTCGATCCGATCACCCTGTTCAAAGCGACAACAGTCACTGATAAGCCGCGCGACGCAGACCGGCAGCTCGCCGGCCTCATCGTCGACATGTTGCGATACCACACGACCCACAAGACTCGTTGAGTTTACCGAAGCGACCCGGTTGAGTTCCGTCTTGATCGCCTTGCCCGTCAATACCATCTGCAGCGTGGCACCCAACCCGAACACATCGGTCCGCGCATCGAGCTCGCCACGCGATACCTGCTCCGGAGCGATGTAGTTCATGGTGCCTTGAATACGCGGCTTGGCTTCATTGATCTTCGCACTCTGGCCCAGGTCAATCAGCTTCACCGCCTCATCCGGGGTCACCATGATATTGTTTGGCTTAAGATCGGCGTGGACGTAGCCGGCCTGGTGCATCGCGTGCAGACCCTCCGCCACGCTGATAAAATGCCCGAGAATTTCGAACAGAGGTCGGTGAAACTCACGGGCGGCCATGGACCACCCATCTACGAACTCCATGAAGAGCGCGGCCCCACGAACACGCAGACGCTGACGAAGAAGCCGAAGCTCATAGACTTTTCGGACTACCTCATGATCGATGGCCGCGGCGATCGCCTGCTCTGCCTTGAGCAGATCAACGAAGCTCGCATCTTCCGGCTTGACGATCTTGACCACTTTGACGGCGTAATCCTTGCCGTTGAGCATGTTGCGCGCACGGTAGATGGCCGAGTTGGCCCCCTCCCCCAAACGCTCCACCAATCGGTAATTGGGAATGTCGACTGACATAGCTCTAACCGCTACCCCGGACTACTAAAGTAGTACTGGCACACCACATTACGCAAGAAAGCGATGGAGGAGACAACAACGACACACGACTTCAATCAACCACGAGCACAGCGGCGGATAGATAACCGAATGCCGCCGCCTCATGGCACGCTCATACACCACGCGACCCAAAGACCCGCACCCCTTGCCAATCATCCTTAATTGCCTGCCTTACTGTATGGGCGCACAAGTGTCGGGTCAATCAGATAAACCGATCACACCGCCGCGGGGGGCGGTAGGGGAGTGTTTCACAACCCTATAGGACGGTCGTCCGGCACTACACTTCCGCGTACAGTGCTGTGGTGAGATATCGGTCGCCGCCGCTGGGGAGAATCGCCACGATCGTCTTGCCCTTGTTCTCGGGCATTCGCGCGATCCGGTCGGCCACACACAACGCGGCCCCGCTGGAGATTCCACAAAAGAGCCCTTCCTGGTTCGAGGCTTTTCGAGCCCAGGCAAAGGCGTCTTCGTTGGTCACGTGCTGGACGTCATCTACGACATCAAGATTCAGGTTGCCCGGGATGAACCCCGCGCCGATCCCCTGGATCATGTGCTTTCCCGGTTGGAGCGGTTCCCCTTTGCGGGCTTGCGCAATCACGGGCGAACTGCCCGGCTCGATCGCGACACAATGTACGGATGACTTCTTCGACTTGAGCGCCTCGCCGCAACCCGTGATCGTGCCGCCGGTGCCAACACCTGACACTAAGATGTCCACCTTGCCGTCGGTATCATTCCAGATTTCCATCGCCGTCGTTTGGCGGTGGATTTCAGGATTGGCCGGATTGTTGAACTGCTGGGGCACAAACGAATGGCTGTTCTCCGCCGCCAGTTTTTCCGCGGCCGACACCGCCCCCTTCATACCCTCGGCCGCCGGGGTCAACACCAGCTCCGCGCCAAGCGCCTTGAGAATCGTGCGACGCTCCATCGACATGCTCTCCGGCATCGTCAGGGTTAGCTTGTAGCCCTTGGCCGCGCATACAAAAGCGAGCGCGATGCCGGTGTTGCCGGAAGTCGGCTCAATCACCCTCGTATCGGGCGTGAGCTTGCCGTCGCGTTCCGCCGCAAGAATCATCGCAGCGCCGATGCGATCTTTCACGCTCGAAAGCGGGTTGTGATACTCGCACTTGCCGTACACCGTCGCCGGTGCATCGATGATCCGATTGATCTTGACGAGCGGTGTACGTCCCACAGCGCTAATCACGTTGTCATAACAATTGGCCATGTGTCACCTTCCCAGTTGCGTAAAAACCGTATCGGAGAAACGGAACCCGCGCCCGCGACCCACAGTGGCAGGATAGCACGGTCCGAGACGGAGTGTCAACGGCACCACACTGCTTGAAGTCTCGCGTCAGGCAGTGCCCGACCTGATGTCACGTAAGAGGCGTCCTCCGGCATGCTGAGCCGCAGCAAACCGCGTGCCGAACAGGATTGGGGGCACCCGCCCAAAGTCATGCGCCCGCTGCGCCTCCAGCGCTCCGGATCGCCCCTTCGAGTTGAGAGCCCGCGATTTCACGAACGGCCGCGATGAAAGTGTCTACCTCGGCTTCCGTCGTATTCGGTCCCAGCGAAATGCGTACGGTGCCGTCGGGATGACTACCCAACGCCCGATGAATATATGGCGCACAATGCAATCCCGCACGCACGGCAATGTCGAAGGACTCATCCAAAATGGCCGCGGTGTCTTGGGGGTCAAGCCCGGCAATCCGGAACGAGAGACAACCCACGCCCGTCTCCACGGAAGGTGCCCGATATAACGTGATGCGATCATCCCCGCTCAGGCCATCAATGACACGTTGGATCAGCGTACGCTCGTGACGAAGCGTGGCCGGCGGATCAAGCTCAGCGAGGGCGGCCACCAACCCGGCCAGCCCCACGGCGTTCGGCGTACCCGCCTCCAACCAGGTGGGATAATCCTCCGGCTGCGTCGGGAAATCGGAGTCGAAGCCGGTACCGCCCTCACGAAAGGAGTTCAACGTCGCCCGAGTGCCCACATACAAACCGCCGGTCCCCATCGGACCGAGCAGCGCCTTGTGGCCGGGAAAGGCGAGAAGATCTACCGCCAGCGCATCCACATGGATATCCACCACTCCGGCCGTCTGCGCCGCATCCAACAAAAAGAGCAGGTCATGCTCTCGGGCGATGCGAGCGAGTTCCGCTGCGGGCGTGATGGCTCCCGTCACGTTACTGGCATGCACCGTAGCCAGAAGCTTCGTCTTGGGAGTGATGGCCGCACGAATATCATCGGGGTCGATCATACCGTTCGCGCCAACGCTCACGCGCGTTAATGAGATAAACCCACGGCGAACCATCGCTTCCAACGGACGGGAGATGCTGTTGTGATCGAGCGCGGTGCAGACGACGTGATCGCCTTCACGCAGCACGCCTTTGATGGCCATGTTGAGCGCGTCGCTACAGTTGAAGCAGTGGATCATCCTTGCGGGATCACTCACCCCGAACAGGTTCGCAAGCTTGGCGCGGGCCTCATCCACGACGCGCGTAGCTGCCACGGCCAAACGATGCCCGCCGCGACTGGGTCCGCCCCCCTGCTCCAGATGAAACGCGGCCATCGCCCGATTCACACCCGGCGGCTTGGGCCAACTCGTCGCGGCATTATCAAGATAGATCAAACGGTCTCGTCTATCGCTCATCACTCACTCACTATCACTCATCAATCGCTCACTTAGCTTGACCACTCGACGCACCGTGCTCCCCTCCTTACCAAGGAGGGGCCGGGGGAGGTTCTTGGCTGTCCGCTTACCCCTCGATCCGCCCTTGGAAAAGGGGGAAGAAAGGCAAACTCGATAGCACTTTGCGGCCGCATAGCCTACGCATTCGTGTCCCCCACCTCTAAAGAGAGGGGCCACCCAACCCACTCATCAAACTCACCAAACTACATGCCGAAGTATTAAACGCCGACGAACCTGGCGTACAAGGTTCGTGCCACACCGGCATCCTCCGTGCCCTTGATAATCGCCCGCCCATCCGGAAACAGCACCAGATCAAAACCATTCACGCGAGCGGTCAACATGAACTTATTGTACCGCACACCGGCCTCCGCCGTCGAGCCGAGCTTTCTCGCAATGGCCGGGAAGTCCACCCGCACGCCCTCCGGCGCGCTCACCTGCACGGCACCCCGACCGCAGAGCGTAGTCGTGGTGCTGGCCATGCGCCCGTCGAGATAGGCGAAGTCGCGCCGCTTGCAACACGGGCAGTCGTTTTTCTCGAAAGAGGCCTGCACGTTCAGATTCACTACGCGCCCCGTCCAGGCGTCGATATTCATCAACCGCCGATGTAGCTGATCTAACTGCCCGGTCAAGATCTTCATCGCCTCGATCGCCTGAAAGCCGGCCACGATGTTCACCGCGGATGAAAGTACACCGGCCGTATCACAAGTCGGATTCATCTCCGGCGGTGGCGCATCCTCAAACACACAGCGAAGACACGGCGTATCATGCGGCACGATCGACATGCACAACCCGGTCGCACCGATCACGGCACCATAGATCCACGGCGTTTCCGTCTTGACGGCCAGGTCGTTGATCAGAAACCGAGCCTCGAAATTATCCGTCCCATCGAGAATCAGATCCACACCCTCGGCGAGCCGAGCCACGTTATGATGGTTCACATCAACGACGTGCGCCTCCACCGTTACGGTCGAGTTGATCCGCCGGAGCTTGCGAGCGGCCGCCTCCGCCTTGGGCCACCCTTCGGCGATGTCACCTTCATCAAAAAGCACCTGGCGTTGCAGGTTGTTCAGCTCGATGAAGTCCCGATCACACAGACGCACATGGCCCACGCCAGCCCGCACGAGCGTGTTCGCGAGCACCGTCCCCAGCGCACCACACCCGATGATGACTACGCGTGAGGCTTGCAGGCGGCGCTGTCCGGCCTCTCCGACCCCGTCATACAACACCTGCCGTGAATAACGCGCGAGCGAGTCGGCGATCGGCGACACTTCGGAATCCGGCGAAGATGGCATCGTGGGTGCTCGGGGGTTACGGCCGCGGTTCGTCCGGCGGCGGCCGGTTCGCCATGGCAGCCAAGAATCCACCGGGCGGTGTGTCAGGTTCGGGTTCATCGGGCGCCGACTCTACCGGTGGCGGCCTTTCCAATACCGGTTCTATTGGCAGTACCGGTTCTACAGGCACGGGCTCCGCGGGTGTCGGCCGGACCGATGCTGGATGAGAAGTCATCTCCGCCACCGGCGGCTCCACGGCTGGAGCACAAGGCGCAGAAGAGGGCGGTGGCACGAACACGTCCTCCCTCGCCACACGACCGCCCGCGGCCAGGTGTCGGTAGGCCTGCCAGTTGCGACGACCCGAGCCGAAAAACATCAGCCCGAAGAACATGATCAAGATCGTGTTCAAGCTGCCGCCACCGTCGATCAGCATACCCCCGCCGGCCAGCACAAAGAGCACACCGATCACAGCGGACACCACACCATCCACAGCGAACACCTCAATCACACCGGACAACGACCCCACAGCGAGCAACCCCATCAGCGGACCACCGATGCGTAGCGTGTGATAGAAAAGCCAGTTGCTCCGCGTAAAAAGATCGGTCACGACAGGCTCGGCGAGGCCGTAGTATCCGTAGTAACAGAGCAACGCGGCCGCGATCGCCGCCGACATCGTATTGCGACGAACTACCTCCGCGATGTGAGCCTGTTGCCCGGTTGATGCCACGTGCTGACCCTCCCACTTCTCTCCGCCGCATACGAAAATGACGATCGAAGAGGTTCGATGACTACGGCATGGTAAACTTGAGCCCACTGCCGCGTACCGTCAGCACGGCGCAACCGGCCTTGCGTACGACCTTTTCCGTCGTACTTCCGAGCAACACGTGAGCGATCTCGCCGCGGCCGTGAGTGCCCATCACAATCAGATCGATGTCATGAGCCCGAGCGTAGGAGATGATCTCCGCGAAGGGTCGCCCCATCGTCACGGCCTTCACCGGCTCCCGGGATAGCCCGGTTAGATGCTCCTCCACGAACGTATTCATCCGGTTGCGGCCCAGTTCCATCAGATCGTCCGTCGGCGGACCGATCGGAATACTCTCCGGACCCATCGCACTCCAATACTGGTAGGCGTCATCCACGACATGCAGACAGTGCAGCTCCGATCCGTACTTATCCACAAACTCCCTGGCGTAATCCAACGCCGTGTTGGCTAGCTCGGAAAAGTCGGTCGGAAACAGGATTTTCTCGAACAGATTGGACATGGGCAAATCATCCCAAGACGGCACCGAGCCTCGGCCTCGCCACCTCTGACGAACTCACTCGCTCGGGCGACTGCGCGACATCGTAAAACGCCCTTTCGCGAACGTCAAACACATGCCACCAGGCTCGTCGGACAGCGATTTTTCCTGTATAGTGGGCGGCAGGATTGGTCCCGCGGACCAATGGAACATCGAAAGACCGGTACCAGGTAAGTCTATGACCGTCGAGCTACATGTACTGCCGCAGTTTTCGCCCTCGCCGCGTCGGCGTTTGCCGCCATGGTTGAGGCGGCCGCTGCCCTCCGGTGACTTCAGCCGCACCAGCCGAATCGTGGATGACAGCGGCGTGGCCACCGTCTGTCAGGAGGCGCGATGCCCCAATCTTTCCGAATGCTGGTCAAAGCGACACGCCACCTTCATGATCCTCGGCGACAAGTGTACCCGACGGTGCCACTACTGTGCGGTCGATACGGCCCGACCTGATCCGCCGTCGAGGGACGAGCCGGATCGGCTGGCCGGTGCCGTGGCTCAGCTCAACCTGCGTCACGTGGTGCTGACAGCCGTAGCGCGGGACGATCTAACGGACGAGGGGGCGGGGCACTTTGCCGAATGCGTCCGTGCCATCCATGATCGCTGCGCGCATACCATGGTCGAGGTGTTGCCGGCCGACTTCCATGCACGGCGGGATTGCATCGACACACTGTGCGACGCCGCGCCGGAGCTATACAACCACAACTTGGAGATGGTGGAGCGGCTGACGCCCAAGCTTAGACCGCAGGGGAAGTATGACCGGTCGCTGGACGTGCTGCGTCTCGTGAAGGAGACCTCGCCGAAGCTGATTACGAAATCCGGGCTTATGGTGGGCCTGGGTGAGACGACGGCCGAATTGCATCAGGCGTTTCGCGATTTGCGCGACGTCGGGTGTGACGTGCTCACGATCGGGCAGTATCTCCAGCCTACCCGTGACGCGCACGCGCCGGTGGAAAAGTATTATCCTCCGGAGGAATTTCACGAACTGGGTGCGTTCGCCGAGTCGCTCGGGTTTTTGAGTGTGGCCAGCGGCCCTTTCGTTCGTTCGAGTTACAACGCGGCGGACGTCTTTGAGGAAAGCCAACGACGCCTGAACGAGCAGGAGGCTTCGTCGAAATAGCTGAATGTTTTTGGGGTGGTCCATTGCTGGGTGGCCCGTCTCTTTTGAGGCGGGGGACGCGGCTCAAGAGACCATCCGGGTTTCCTGGCATGACGGCGAGGTCTTCGGTGGGCTGGCCCATACCACGGGATT
>JAJRSP010000205.1 GCA_024278775.1 Planctomycetota bacterium | reverse complement strand
TATTGCGAGTGCCGATGGAAACGGAGCCGCTGCGTCCGCCGCGCCGAAGGTGAGCCGCCCGCGCAGGAAGAACACCGTGGCGTCGCCCGCGACATGCTCGTGCCAATAGCGTGTATCGGTACGCGATGGAATCAGCGCAACCACCGTGCGGGCGTTGCCGCAAAGCACCTCGGCTTTGGCCTTGGCCACCCACGCTGCTAATCCCCGGCCATAAGGCGGATTGATGAACACGGTTCCGTGCCACGGCAGTGACAGTCCATCGTCCGCCGCCGTGTAGTGGACGCGGGCCTTGACCGGCGCGGTGGCTCGATTCGCCGTGGGCGAGCATGCGTCGAGATCAATAGTCCCAAACGCTTCGTACAGAACTTCGAGGATTTCTTTCGGCGTCTGCCACTTCGTCTCGGTCGAACAGTTGCCGGCGTGGGTATAGAAGGGTTTTCGTGCGGACGCCTCAGCCAGGTAGTGGCCACTTCCAAGGATGCTGAGAACGCTGTCCAGGACGGTCAGCCGCCCTTGGTTCCGTATCTCGAGCGCGATGATTGTGGGCTGTGTCGTGCGGGCCAGCGAAGCCATCGCTCGCTGTGACAGGTGGCGTCTCCTTCTGAGCGCCGCGATGCGCTGGCCGACAAACTCCCCCGGCGGAAGGTTTCTCCCTTCCACGACAAGCGAGAGGGTGGACAGCGCCTTTCCCCACGACGAGAGGTTACCCCTGCCGCGCTCCAGCATCCGGAGCGTCGAAACCGAAAGGCTGGCTTCCTCGGCCATTTCAAACTGCGTCAGACAGCGCTTCTTACGAGCCTGTCGGAGGCATTTTCCGATGTGGTTTTGGTGGTGTGCTTTTGTCATAACCACACCAATCCTCGACTCAATGCGTAGAAACCTTTAGCTCCGCAGGCCGGATTCTGGGGCGGAGAAGGGGTTTCGGCTTCGGCTGTGGTCGCTGCCCCGGCGGCTGGTTGCGCGCCGTGCCGTCTTCCGCCAGAGTCCCAAAACCGTCCGGTCGAGAGAAATTCCTGGTCCCAACCGTAGGCCAATTCTGCTTCGACACTCTGTAATAGACGGCACGGGCAGCGTGTATCGAGGCGGCATGCCGACCGACCTTGCGATCTCGGCACGCGGCCCGTCGTCCCCGACGCGATGTGAGTGACGCGAGATGAGACGAAAGGGGTGCATCGCCTTCAGGGTCGGCGAGTCAACCAGAAAAAGGAAGGAAGCGAAACGATGAACGACAACAAGCATGACGGAACACCGCAGCCACAAGAGCAAAGGTTGCTGCACTGGGATCGGGTGGCGTGGGTGACGACCAGATGTGTCGATGCATCGCGGGAACCGACCCGTCTGGAGTGGGTCGTCGGAACCGCGCTGGCCAACGCCATCGAAGTGGCCGACGCGCCCTTCTGCGGCGACGACGGCCGACCGGAAGTGCGTCAAGTGATTGACATCATTGCCGAGGGAATAACCGCGCGTGTGCTGGATCACACGATCCTGCTACTCAGGGATGCGCTGAAGCTCTGCATCCGGCGAGGTGATTCTTCGCTATTCGCGGCGAACAGTCCTGAAGAAGAAGACATGGATTGCGTGGTTGGCTAGGTTGTTGAAGGGACGGGGATATGTCATCAAGAAAACGAAAGCGACTATCGGTTTGGGATGTGCTTGGGCGTCTCGGTCACGCAGTGCGTGCTGGCCATGCGGGCGATGACCACGATGAGATTATCCAGCACATCTTCGAGCGGACTTCGCGTTTGACCTTGCATTCGGACGACGGCGAGCCGATGAGTGGTGACGACTTTTTGGCCTCGGTGTTCGAGTTGCTTGGGACATCGACGGAAAGCCCTGGGGTCGGCACACCGGAATGGGAGAGATTGCGCACGGTGGCGTTGCGTCGTGTGGTCGCAAGGTTGTCGCGGGAGGGATTGTTGGATTCGATTGCGGTGGGAAGCGTCACGGATGCGCGGGACATGGATTCCGATTGCGAAACCAATTCAGATTCCCCGGCGACTAAAGGTGAAGGTTCGGATGCGACCGACGGCGACGAGACCTCGTCGGCCAAGGGCGGCGAACAGGTTGGCGAAGTTGAAACCCCAGCGACCGACGGCGGCAGTATCGACCCGCGCATAGGTGTGCAGGTATTTAGGTCTTACATCCGTCGTGACCGGAGAAACCCTGACGGCTGGTTCCGGGGCGTGGAGAGGGACACGCCGTACACGGTGCTTGTTCAATGGGCCAAGGAGACCTGCCCCGGCGTGGCGGCGGAGAGCCTGGCCGAATTGATGGATAGGTTGCGTGCGGTGCGGTGGTGGGACGTCGACGGCGTGATCGGTGATGACGGGGACTGCACGGACGATTGCATCCAAGTGATTGGCATCTTCCTCGACGAGGCGCAGCGATCAGGGCGCATCGAGTGCCTGCGTCGCCCCGGTACGCGGGACACGACGGAAGTGTTGGATGCGATGGCGCGACTGCGCGAGGACGGCGGGGAATAGGTGGCGGAAGAAACCTGTCCGACGCGGGAACCTACTCCGTGGTCGTGAACGAGCGACATGTTTCTGACACGATCATGCGTCTTGGTGGTGAAACGGCACATGCTGTTGGGAATAACGGCCTGTATTGCGCGCTTGGGCTAAAAAACACGCCGAAAAACCTCGCCTTCGCCTGCCACAGATGCCTCGAAAACGCGGGTGCGCTGTCGCGGAGTGCGCGCAGATGGGTCCGAGGAAAGCGTTTGGTGTTCGCCTGTGAACCGGGATCGTTACCCCCTGGGTGGTCGCAGCCGCTTGGCTGCTCAGCCACGTCAGCCGAGCAACATCACACCGGGCTTAGTTCCGGTGGGTTCTTGCCCGGCAGCAGACTAGCATGGCGGATTGCGTATGGATAAGGATAAAACAAGACGACAGTGCCACGATGGGGCACTTTTGCTCGATAAGCCGCCCCCTCCGGGGGCGTCTCCCTTCAAGGGGATGCTGTGATGCATGAGACCCGCCCGTGGTTGTTCTGCCCCGTCTGCGGGCGACGACGGAGCCGTCCGGCACCAAAGACCCTGCCGCCGTCAGCGCTGCTTGTGCGTGGCTGGACAAGGCTTCTCGCGGAGGATGCGGCTGGCCGAGTGACGCTGCCCTGTTCCAATGATGCCGTGGCGTGGAGCCTGCTCGGCGCGGGCAACACTTCGCTGGACGCAGGAAGCAAGCGGTGGGTCGCCTGGCTCGACCTTGTCCGCGACATCCTGACGGAGCGGCACGGTGGCGTCGAAATCCAGCAGTTCAACCGTGATCCACTGAGGACGAAGGCCGAGGTCATCGCCGTCGCCGTTGAAGCGGAACGGCGTTTAGGAATCCGGTCGTCGGAACCCTGACCGCGCGCCACGGATGGAGTACCTTCGGGTGGAACCGCCCTGGGCGTGCGTCAGCGGGGGCGACGGGGTGGCTCGGATCGTAACCGATGGGGTCTACTCCATACGCGGCGCTCACCGAAGAGAAAGCCCCCCCGAAGGGGGGGGCGAGTAATGGAGCGGGATGATGAAAAAGCAGAACACGGTCGCCGCATTCGTCCGCGTTTCCACCGACGACCAGAACGACGACCTCCAGCGCGATGCCCTGTCGAAGTGGGCGCAGGCCAAAGGCGTCGAGCTAGCCCGCATTATTCATTGCTTGGTTGTGACAATCTCTGACCGACGATTCGATGCCGCGGGGACGGACTTGTGCCCCAGGAGGGGTGGGCGTGCGCACAAAACCCCCTTTCCCCCATGAAAAAACCGGCGTGTCAG
>JAJRSP010000204.1 GCA_024278775.1 Planctomycetota bacterium | reverse complement strand
GATCCGGACCGGCACCGCCGTTGAGTTCAATACTGCCAGAATCGGGCCGAAGCAGCCCGGCGATCATGCTGATCGTGGTCGTCTTGCCGGCCCCGTTGGGACCAAGGAAACCAAAAATCTCGCCCGGCTTCACCTCAAAGCTGAGGCCATCCACGGCCACGAGTGATCCGTATCGCTTTCCCACATGAGCAAGGTGTAGCATATCGCCGGGGATTATAGGGACGAATCACCGTGCGGTCGAAGGCGGTGCGGCGCACGGACCGCGACCACCCCGGAAACCCGCCCCGGTCTTGACAAAAGAGGTTGAATTCGGGATCGTGAGGCGGTCAAGAGCGGTGTGCGCCGCTTCTACTCGGTTTTCTATTCGCGAGCGATGATGTCAGCCTTGCCACCCACCGTCGACCGAATCATCGAAATCATCCGACGGGATCTCAAGCTCGGACCCGAGATCGAGCTGGCACCGGGCACCGTCCTGTTCGGGGGAGAACTCGACCTGGATTCACTCGACGCCTTGCTCTTGGTCCAGAGTATCGAGAAGGACTTTGGCATCAAAGTCCCCACAGACGCGATAGGACCGGAGATTTTCGCGACGTTGGGCACGCTCACGGAATTCGTCGAGAAGCAATCGATCGCACAAACCAACACCTAGCGACCGACCATGACCAGCCGTGCCAAGGACATCCTTGATTCGCTTCCGCACCGCCCGCCGTTTCGATTCGTCACCGAGGTTCTGGAACTCGGCGTGGAAGAGTCGGCCAAGGGAGTCTGGCGTGTCCGCGGGGGCGAACATTTCTTCCCCGGACACTTCCCCGGCTACCCGATTGTACCCGGCGTCCTGATCGGCGAAGCGCTGGCCCAGCTCTCCGGTTTGATTGTGGTGGATCGGCTTTGTAAAACCGGCGGCACATCGCACACCGGCGAGGGTCACGGCACGCCCGCGCAGGGAAAGCTCGCCCACATCGATATTCGATTCAGCGACACCGTCACCCCACCGGCCGACATTTTGCTGGAGAGCCGACTCGAACGCGTGCTCGGTGTGCTCTGGCAGTTCGACACGTTTGCGAGGGTGGCCGAACGGCGCGTCGCACGGGGCACACTCACACTCGCCATCCCTGGTGCAAACTCCGCACGATCGGAGCCGAAGTGATGGCGGCGTCCTGTTCCTTTCGCGCGATGATGAGACTCCTTCTGGCGGCAGCAGCAGCCCAAGCAGCACACTCCGACACCACTCCCCTTCGTGAGAGGCTACAACAACTAGACCGCCAGGCGCAGACCATCAAAGACCTGACGGCCGACTTTAGAGAAGAAAAGTTTACGACGCTTTTGAGAAAACCGCTCGTGTCCAGTGGTCGCGTCTTTGTCAAGGGAAAGCAGACGCGCTGGCACACGACCGCACCAAGAGAATCCACCCTGTTCACCAACGAAGCTCGTGTCGCGATTTACTTTCCATCTCGGGCCACGATGGAGGTGTACCCGATCGATCAACGGCTTCGTGCGCTGATCGTATCTCCGGTTCCACGGATCGCCACGCTCCAACGCCACTTTGATATTGACATGGCTCCGGAGCAACCGACCCACCATCTGAACCTGCGCCTCACACCAAAGGACGATTCACTGAAGGATTTTGTGGTGGAGATTCGCGTGTCCGTAGACCTCCCGCTGGGTTTGGCCACCCGCATCGAGATGTGGGACCCCGAGGGAGATCGCACGGTCATCACGTTCGACCGCGTCCACACCAACGTGAACCTGTCCGATGACGACGTCGCGTACCATGTTCCCGTGGGAACGAAGATCGTCCACCCACTCGATTCGCCACCTGAGCCGAACGGTACGTCGCCGTAGAACGAACCATGAACGAACCCGCTGTCGAACCGCAAACCCCCGTCCCCGCGCCGGTACCGGTTCAGCTTCTCGCGGGGCACGAGCTGGCACCGGGCAGCCGGATCGGTAACGCCTCGGCTAATTTCTGGCGCGAGTTCATGTACTGGTGGGCGGCGCACTGGCCGGCGATTGTGCTGATCACCCGACCGTTTTTCCTCTGGTTTGCGATCCGATTCTCAAAAGCACTTCGTGACGGTCCTACGGCCAACGCACGACGCATCCTCGGCACCCGCGCCAGCGAGGCAGAGGTCATACGACTGCGCAACCGCATCGTCCGAAGCGCCTACACGAGCATCTATGAACTCGGACGAGCGGTACGTTCCACCCCGAAGCAACTCCGAGACTGGGTCGAAGACGTTGACGGCGAAGACCACTACTTCGACGCCCGCCAATCTCAAAACGGGGCGATCCTGCTGACGGCCCATCTAGGTCCGTTCGAGGTCGGTGCCTCCGCCCTGAGGGACCACGAGCCTAAAATCCACGTTCTGTTCCAACGCGACGCACGGGCGAGCTTTGACCATTTGCGGACCAAGCTGCGTCTCAAAATCGGCATTCATGAAGCAGCAGTCGATGACGGTTGGTCGGTTTGGGCGACACTCCGCGACGCACTAATGGCTAACGAGGTTGTGCTGGTTCACGGAGACCGTGTGATGGCCGGCCAACGCGGTGTGCCGGTCCGCTTCTTCGATGGACACGTGCTCATGCCGACCGGCCCCGTAAAACTTGCCATGGTGACCGGCTCACCGATCATACCCCTCTTTTCCGTGCGGACCCGTGTGGGACGTTGTCGCGTGGTGATCGACGAACCGTTTTGCGTACCGAGAGAACCAGGACCGGTGAGCGGGGAGCACCCGGCCATGCGCCGCATCGCAGAGGCCATCGAACGGCAAGTACGAGCCCATCCGGATCAGTGGGCCGTCTACGAGCGGGCGTGGTGCGAAGACCACGATACCCGGTAGAATACCCAAACCGAAATCGAACAAGGGTTACCAACGGTGTGATACGGTGGGGTGATCTTGACCGGAAACTATGACGACATCGTAATCACCGGGGCGGGGCTTGTCTCCTGCCTCGGGCTTGACCGGGAATCCACATGGCGAGCGGTGAAGGCCGGACGTTGCGGCATCGGACCGCTCACGGCAATCGAATCCAAACTGGACCCGGACAAAGGCGGCGGCCAGGTCGCCGATCCCGAGGAGACCGCTCATGTTGCAGCGGCACCGGTACCGCGTGAGGTTCGGCTGCTCCGCCGCGCCATCCGCGAGGCGATGAGCGAGGCCGGTATCGACGAGGGGCCGATCCAATGGCCCTGTGAGCCGAACCGCTGCGCCATTCTTCTCGGAACGACACTGCATGGCATGAGAAACGGTGGTGCGTTTCTCCGATCGGGCGACCCAAAGTGGCTGCGGGCTTTCCTCGCAGGGGCGACACTTCGCGCGGCTACGGGCCATCTCCCCGCCGTGGGATTCACCACCACGACCTGCTCCGCTTGTTCCTCCGGGCTCGCCAGCCTGTCTCTCGGACACACCATGCTGCAAGCGGGTGAGGCCGACCTCGTCATCGCCGGTGGTTACGACCCCATTAGTGAATACGCCTACGCCGGCTTTAACTCCATGCGGCTGGTAAGTTCGACAAGCCTGCGCCCCTTCGACAAAACGCGAGACGGTATGAAAATCGCCGAGGGATACGCGGTGGTCGTGCTCGAGCGCGCGTGCGATGCGGCCGCACGCCACGCCACTCCACTGGCGAGGATCGCCGGATATGGCGAATCGTGCGACGCCCACCACCTGTCCAAACCGCACCCGGAAGGTGCCGGCGCAGCGGCGGCCATGCGCCAAGCCCTTACGTCGGCGGAGTTGCAGCCTTCAGAAATCGACATGCTCATCGCTCATGCGACGGCCACTCCCGACAACGATGCGTCGGAATACCAGGCGATGGCCCAGGTGTTTGGGGACCACCTCCCCAACATCCCGGTCGTCGGGCTCAAGAGCCATCTCGGGCATTCACTCGGAGCAGCCGGCACGATCGACCTGATCCTCGCGACGATGGCCATCCGCGATCACATCGCCCCCACCCAGGCGAACTACGACAGCGACAACGTGGAGTTCGAAGCGCTGCGTCGGGCTGAGGCCCCACGCGCCGATCGAAAACTCACGACCATACTCAACACATCTCTCGGGTTTGGCGGGGCGAATGCGTGTATGATTGTCACTGAACCGCACCCGTCGGCCGACCGACCCCGTCGCGAAGCCATCGCGGCCAAGACCAAAGATACACCAGCCACTAATAATCAAGACGTCGTGATTACGGGTGTGGGGGTGGTCCTGCCCGGTGCGATCGGCACCGATGCGCTGTTCTCGCTACTGTCGTCCGGCTCGCCCGCAGATTTGAATGTGTCGGAGGGTTCCATCCCACCGGAGCAGTATGAGCATCTCCTCAACGCGCGTCGCACGCGACGCATGAGCGGGTATGCCAAGCTGTGTCTCGCGGCCACGGCTGATGCCTATGCCCACGCGGGCATCACCGACATCCCCGGCTTCGGCGAAACCTGCCGCGCCATAGTCGGCACGATGCACGGTGCCGCGGACTACTGCCACTCCTACTACCGCCAGCTCATCGACGAAGGGGTCAACGCTGCGAATCCCATGCTCTTTGCCGAGGGCGTACCCAACGTGGCAAGCGCGCATCTTTCGACAACGTTTTCGCTGAATGGCTTCTGCCAGACCCTGATCGGTACACGGACGGCCGGACTCGAAGCGTTACAACTCGCCACGGCGAGAATCCGCACTGGTGTTTGGCATCGCGCCGTAGTCTGCGCCGTAGACGACTACATGGAAATCGCATCGGAAGCCTATCGAACAATGCTTCCCGGTTCGGAATGCGTTATGGGCAGCGGGGCCGTCGCGATCATCCTGGAAAGCCGATCCAGCGCCACACCACGCCACACGACCATTCACGGACGGATCACTAATACCTTCGCTCGTACGGTGCGCGGTGGCACTGCGCGATCGGACGCCAAGCTGATCGGCGACGCCGTTTCTGAGCTTGGCCCACTGGACACCATCGCCATTCCGGGGACTCACGCACCGATCGACCGCATCGAAAACCTCGGTCTTCGCATGGCCCGCCGATGCCGCTCGCACAAAACACCACCGAAAGTCACCACGCTCTACGGCCAGTTTCCGGAATTATTCGCCGTAGGACCGCTTGCATCCCTCGCAGTAGCGGTATGTTCGGGAAGCCGCTCAGCCCGGGCGGAAGTACCAACTACTACCCAATCTGAAGCGGTGACTCAATCAGACCATGCGCCCACATCCCACCGCAGCGGCATAGTTTGGGGCGATTTCCATGGGAGCCTCTGCGGGGTCGCCGTAGAACTGGAATAGAACGGGCCACACCTTAATCCGCCCACCTTTACATATTCCGGCTAATTCGGTTATGGTGGCCCCGCCATGTTGACGGTGCGTCGCCCATTATCAGTCCGCGCGATCCCCGTGCGAACGTCTGCACGGAGTCTCCCCGGGTGGGTGATGGACCGCTTCTCGGACAGGGACTCTCAAGCAATGCCGAATGCGCCTCACGATCACGGCGCAGTCCGCCTGAACATCGTCGAGACGAACAGTCTTCGACTCGTCTCCGCGAGCGTCCCCAATGCGGTCACCCTTCCCGCGTTGGTGCTGCAACGACGGACCGTGGAGGCCTACAGCGCGATCCTGAACTCCCTCTCCGCCAGCCGGTTGTGGTACCCGGTCCGCATCTGGAATTGGATACCAAGCATTCACGCGATCATGCCCGGTGGGATCGATCGCTATATGGTGTTCAACGCGGGCCGTTTCTCGGCCTACCAGGGGTTCTACGGTCACGCCGGTGCTTTCGAGAAGGCCATCGCCACGGCCACCGGCGTAGGACACGACGGCAACGAGCTCATCATCCAAGTGCTGGCGGCCAATCAACCCGGCACCCCCGTGGAAAACCCGCGCCAGATTTGCGCCTACCGCTACTCCGAACGGTTCGGGCCGATGCCGCCCTGTTTTGCCCGCGCCACGTTAGCGCCGGAAGAAGTATCCGACCTACCTGATCTGTTCATCGGTGGAACCGCCAGCGTCTGCGGAGAAAGGTCCATGCATGTGGGGGATGTGGAGGCGCAGTGCGAGGAAACACTCCGGAACCTTGCACACCTGATCGCAGAGGGTGCGCGGGTACGCGGCATCACGCGGCAGCTACCGGCACCAGTCAACGTCGAAGCCGAACTGCGTCGCTTTGATTCGATGCGCATCTTCTTTGTGAAACCGGAACAAGCCGATGCCATCGTCAACATCGTGTGGCCGTATGTCGACCACCTCGATGCGGCGCACCTTGAGCTCATCCGTACGGATATATGCCGCCCCGAACTGCTTGTCGAGATCGAAGGAACGGCCACCTTTCCGTAAAAACTTGTTCTCGCTGTTTTCCGGGGAACCGGAAAGAAACGAAGAGCCACTATGAGCAACCCACACACCATTTACGACGCCATCATCATCGGCGGCGGGCCTACCGGTGCCACGGCCGCACTGTGCCTAGCCCAACGCGGCAAGCGAGTCATCATCATCGAAAAGAATAAGTTCCCACGCTTCCACGTGGGGGAGTCGTTCCTCCCGCGCGGCTACGACCTGATTCAAGAGCTCGGGCTGGGCGAGCGGCTCTCGCAGCTCCCGCAAGTGGCCAAGTTCGGCGCGGAATTCGGCTTTGGCCTGGGCGAGGAAACCACCCACTTCTCATTCGAAGAGACGCTGCACCAAGAAGGCTCACGAGCGTTCAACGTGGAACGGGCCCCATTCGATACAATGATGCTCGATGCCGCCGTCGACGCCGGGGCCGAGCTGCGCGTCGGGGCGACGGTAAAGCAGATCGTTCATCTCACGGAAGGCGATGTGGCCATCCACACCGGCGACGAAACGCTGTACGGCCGCTGCCTGCTCGATGCGAGCGGGCAAGCGACGGTGCTCGCACGGCACCTCGGCGTGCGGCGTAGAATCGAGCGTCTCAAAAAGGTCGCCTACTTTGGACATTTCGACAACGTCGCGCGCCTGCCCGGCATGGCCGAGGGACACCCCACCGTAGCCATGTGCGATGAGGGCTGGTTCTGGATGATTAACATCGACAAGCGCCGCACGAGCATCGGGTTCGTCCTTGACGCGGACATCGCCAAGTCGATCGATTGTCCCGCGTCGGACATGCTGTTTTGGGGCATCGAGCGGTGTCCCCTCGTGCGCGAACGACTGGCCAACGCCACACTCCCGGACATGACACACACCATCGCCGACTACAGCTACTACTGTCGCCCCTACGCGGGACCGGGCTACTTCCTCCTCGGCGATGCCGCGTTTTTCCTCGATCCCATCTTCTCCAGCGGTGTGGCGCTCGGCATGGAAGGGGCCGCAAAGGTCGCCGAACTCACCGAGGAGCTACTGGCCGGACTGGACAACGCAAAGACACATACCGGCCGCACGCCGCGAAGCCCGGACCGAATCCGCCGCGAGTATGTTCGCTTTCTGGATGATAGCGCCGCGCCGTTCGTCCGGCTGGTCGACCTGTTCTACACCCACAGCTTTCGCGAGTTGTTTCTGCACGGACAGGGACCGTTCCAGGTCCAACGGGCGACGATCTCCGTGCTCGCCGGATACGTCTTTCCCAAACCGCGGTGGTCCCTTCGGTGGCGGATCCGGTTATTACACCTGTTCGCACACCTTCAGCGCTATGTCGCACTCACCCCGCGTCGGGACAGCTTCTCGCTCCGAGCGAGCCCGCGGGTTCGCCTGCGTGCGGTTGAGCCGGTTCGTGCGTCGGCGTAGAATCCGGCGATCCGTGCTGCGGTAGCGATTCTTCCCTCAACACGCGGCGACATGAAGGCGATCATGACACTTGGCGTATTGACACGACTCTGCGACCACGCCCGAAACCACACCGGAGATGTGGCCATCCGCGAGGTCGCCGGCGAGGGTCAACCCGAACGAACGGCCACGTTTGGACAGTTGGCCACGATGGTGGCGTCATTCGCGAGAACGATCGAACAAAGCGTGCCCCCCGGCGAGGTCGTGATCGTCTGCCAGCCAAACCGGATCGAATGTACGGCCGCGTTCCTTGCCGCGCTTCGGGCGAACACGGTCGGATTTCTTATCAACCCGAGTGTCTCCGACCATGAACTCCTCGCGGCAGCCAAGACCGCCCGTGCCGCGGCCATCGTCGGCCCGCCGGAGACGAGTCTTGGTCTCGGTGAGATGGGCATCCCACTGCTCGACCTCCCCGAACTTACGAACACCGTGGACGGCAACGACAGCGCGGCGTTCACCGCCCCCAAAGCGAGCCCACGCAGCGGCTTGATGCTCCTCAGCAGCGGCACGACGGGTGTTCCGAAAATCGTCATGCGCGACGGCCCCTCGCTCGACGCGGTCGCACACAACGTGGCCGAAGCCACCCGCCTGACGAAGGATGATCGCGTGCTCGGCATGATTCCGCTCTGCCACTCCTACGGCGTTGAACACGGCATTCTTGCGCCGATCCACGCAGGTTGTACGGTTCATTTGTCCCGCGGCTTTGACACCCGCGTGGTCATCGACCAATTAGCCTCCGGCGCGGTGACGGTGCTTCCCGGCGTCCCCTCCATCTTCGAGATGCTCGCACGCTGGGGCGATGGATCGGCCGTCTTTCCCGGTCTTCGCTGCGCGTACTCGGCCGGCTCGCCACTTCCGATGAGCGTGTTTGAGGCGTGCCAGCGTCAACTGCAACTGCGCGTCGGGCAGCTCTACGGATCGAGTGAGGTCGGGTCCATCACGTTCAATGACCCCCATGCCCCGGGACATGACCCGATGAGCGTGGGGCTTCCCATGACGGGTGTGGTCGCGGCGATCGTCAACCCCGACACGCCGCGTCTCGACGCCCCCTTACCTCTCGGCGTCGAGGGTGAACTCGCGATTCATGCCCCGTCCATGCTCCACGGTTACGTCGGACAAGAGACATCGCCACTCTGCGACGGCTATTTCCTTACGGGAGACTTAGCCCGGATGAACGCCAACGGCACGCTGACGATTACCGGGCGGATCAAACTCCTGATTGATGTGGGCGCGCTCAAGGTGAATCCGCTGGAAGTGGAGTCCGTTCTCGCGCAACACGACGGCGTTCAAGATTGCGTCGTCGTCGCCGCCCCGGTCACCGACACGATCTCGCGCGTTCGGGCCATCATTGTCCCTAAGGATCTTGAGCATCCCCCGTCCCTTGAGTCGCTTCGGCGGTTTGCCCGATCACGACTGAGTGCGCACAAAGTACCTCGTGTTATTGACATCGCCGAGTCACTTCCCAAATCCCCCACCGGGAAAATCCTCCGGCGGCAAATCGCCTCATGATCCTTCACTACAAGGTTCATGTCGGCGCGATGGGGTGTCTGCTTCTGGCGTGCGCCGGCTGTACTCACGCGCTTCCCCGCTATTCGTGGCACGGGCCGGAGGCGGCGCTCGACACGATGCGCCACCGCGACCGGGGCGTGCAGACGTTTTCTGCGACCTGCCGGCTGCTCTTGCGGGCCGAGAGTGGGGACGTCGAATTGTCCGGCGTGCTGATCGCCCGCCCACCGTCGCATCTGCGACTTCGCGCTTCGAAACTTTCGCATACGGTCTTCGACATCACGCTGACGCCGGAGGGTCTGTTCGTGCTAACCAAGCGGCGGGAGAATCATGGCTCTAAGGCCGCGAGTCTGCTAACCCGCGATGGGCTCGTGGAGGCCGCCTCTCTTCTTCCGGGGTTTGCTCCGCAAGCAACCTGGCAGATACACGACGATGCCCACGAACGCTATTTCTCGCGCAAACGAACCTTGGATCACGGCGAGTCCGTCATTACCTGTTCGGTAGAAAAAAACACGCTGACGACCACGCGGTGCGACTACCGGGACCGCGCTGGCTCCGTCCGTCAGTCAATCACCTTCGATGACTACCGCGCCTTCGGTGAAGTCGTCTGGCCCATGCACCTCATCGGAGTCGGCACGGGTGGATCGTTTGAGATTCTGTTTCACACGGTCGAGATCAACCCGGACCTGCCGCCGCGTGCATTCGTCCCACCACACCGAGCCGTCAAACAACCATGATCGAACCGAACACACCGCCATCTCGCGTCTGGTCGACCATCGCCGACCTCACCACCACGCACGCGCGATCCGTCCTGCTCATTGCCGGACTCGTTGGAGCGGTTTCCATCTACGGCGTGTCCAAGCTGCACCCGGCAGCATCAATCGAAGCGATGTTGGGTGATGATGAGCCGGCCACCCGCGCCCTCAAACGCATCTCCCACTACTTCGCCGGTATGGAAGAACTGGTGGTACTCGTTTCCACCTCTACGCCAAACACCACAGCCGGCACCATCCCCGGCATCTCCACAGATACGCTCTTGAGCTTCGCAAAGCGCTTGAGCGATCGGATCGCTTCCTCGACCCGGTTGTCGGGCATGTGCCGCGCCGTTCAATACCGACCCTCCCAGGACATCCGATCCTTTATGGAATCCGTCATCGTCCCCCATGCGCTCTATTATCTCAGCGAAGAGGCCTTGCACCGACTGGCCGCACGACTCACACCGGACCCAATGAAAGAGCAACTCCGCCACGCGGAAGAAACGCTATCCGCACCCGGACCGGCCGGTGCCGTCGCCAAAGCGGTACTCAGAGACCCACTCGCACTGCGTGATTTTCTCCTCGGCGCGATGCCGCACCCGGGCGGCGGTTCGGAAAGCGCCCTTTCAGCAGGAGATGGCTACTTCAGCAAAGACCGCAGCCACCTGCTTATCCGCCTGCGCGGCGCGGCACCCTCATCCGATCTTGACTTTGCCGATGCGTTCATCCGCGCCATCAGGGAAGCGGCCGAACAGGTCAACGACGATCACCTCGATCTCGCGTACACCGGCTCGTACGCCATCGCAGCGGCCGCGCAACATTCGATCCGCGGCGATATGATAAAAAGCATCGTGTTCTCCGTCATTTTTCTTCAGGTGCTCTACCTGTTCGCCTACCGCAACCTCTGGATGCTTCCGGCCGCGTTGGCTCCGGTCTCATGGGGTATCCTTACGGCACTGGCGTGGTTCTCTTGGCTGGGCATGAGCCTCTCCCCCATCACGGCCGTCATCGGTGCGATCTTGGCCGGACTGGGCATTGATTACGCCATCCACAGCCTCTCGCATTATCGATCGGACCGGGCGTCCGGTCTGACCCACGAGGACGCGATTCGACACACGCTCACCGATATCGCCCCGGCGTTGCTGGCGGCCTGCGCGACTACGGTCGTCGGCTTCCTGGCGATCTCGCAATCCAGCGTCCAAGCACTCAGAGAGTTCGGCCTGCTCGGTGCGATGGGTCTGGCCACCACGCTTCTCGCCACCATCTTTGTGCTGCCGGCCATACTCAGCCTCACCCTCGGTCGGCACAACGCCCCGGTGTTTGTCGGCGTTTCCCATGCATCCATTGCGGCGAAATTACTCCGTCACGCCACCCACCACCGCCGGTTTTTTTTGTCGCTCGGCGGTGCGATCGGACTCGGTGCGGTCGCGCTGATCGCCGTACAAGCCCGGTCCTGGTCGCCGTTTGAAGACGATCTGACCGTCATGCATCCGCGTCCGAATGAACCCCTGGAAACACAGCATCGTGTGGCGAAACTTTTTCGGGCGTCGCCCGACACGCTGCTGATCCACCTGCAAGCCGAAACCCCCGCGGCGCTCACCGCGCTCGCGCACCGCGTCGATGCCCGACTCGACACGGTCAACCCCGAGAAAACCCACGTTGTCGGCTCGTACGGATTGGGCTCGCTGCTGCCGCCTCCGCTCACTCCCGACGCATACCGGGAGCGGTTTGCGCTATTCCACGCCGATCAAATCATCGCGGACTTCGAGAATGCCTTAGAGAACAGCGTTTTTAATCCAGAGGCGTTCGAAGACTATAAAGCCTTCCTCCGCCGTCTTGTCACTCCGACCGAGTGCCCCGATGTCGCTGAGCTACTTCGGTACCCCGCTCTGGCCGAAACGGTACTCCCCGTGGACACTGGATCGGAGCCCGGTGGTCCCACTGAGGCGATCACCGCCGTCTTCACCGACGAGCCGCTGGGGGACCGTACCACGCGCGACATCGCCATCAACGCGATCCGCAGCGCCCTCGATGGCCTAACCGGAGCCACACTCACCGGGCTGACCGTCATCGGTCACGATACTGAGCGAATGATTCGCCATGATCTCCGTCGGCTTCTTCTCCTTGCCGGTGGCGTGGTGCTGGCCGGCCTGGTGGCCTACTTTCGTAGCTTTCGAGCGATGCTTCTCGCAATGGCACCCGCGATGTTCGGCTTTACGATTCTCATCGTTTGCATGCGTCTGTTTGACTTGCGTCTCAACACCATGAACTTGGTCGCGCTACCACTTCTGGTCGGCATCGGCGTGGACGACGGCATCTTCCTGGTGACGATATCGCGACGACTGGGCGGCCGCGGGGAGCCCGACAGTCTCATCGACAAACTGTCCGCCAGCTGCCACGCCGTCGGCATGACCAGCCTCACCACGACGCTGACTTTCGGAACGCTGGCGTTCACATCCACACCGGCCATCCGGTCATTGGGTATTCTCATGGGAATAGGCGTGGCGGCCAGCCTCATCGGGGCCATCTGGATACTCGTACCCCTATTGGTCAATCGCGTGTTGTCCACGGAGTAAACGTCAACGCCCAATCCCCTACCGTTACTCACCGCCGCCGATTCAGTCACGCACCTCGGTTGCAGTTCCGCACCGATCGGAAATCTCTCTTGGACGCACGGCAGGGAAACGGCTAGTATGCCCACCCCGCGAAAAGCGGGCGGCGTGGGCGATAGCTTGCCCGTGGTCGGTTTCGTAAAACGCATGGGTAACCAGTTTGCCTACGAAAACCAATGTCGAATCCTGTACTAACGACGTATTGAACCTCGGAAAGAAAACAACGCGATGACAACACAAGATAGAATCGAAAAAGTAGTGATCGTGGGATCGGGACCGGCCGGCTGGACCGCAGCCATCTATGCCGCTCGCGCCAACCTCAACCCGCTCGTCTTTCCCGGTCGAGCCGTCAGCAAAGACCTCGTCCCCGGTGGACAGCTCATGCTCACCACGGACGTGGAAAACTACCCCGGCTTTCCGGATGGCATCGACGGAAAAAAGATGATGGAGCTGTTCTTCCAACAGGCGATGAACTTCTCCACGCGCGTCGTGGGGGATGATGGCCCCACAACGGAAGCCTCTTACGGACTCTACACGCCGTTTCAGAGCGTCGCCGAGATCGACCTCTCGAAACGACCGTTCCGCATCACCGGCGATGGCGGCTACGAGGCGTTCGCCCACTCCGTGATTATCGCCACGGGGGCGAAGGCGAACTGGCTCGGCCAGGAAAACGAACAGCGTCTCGCCTTAAGCGGCGGCGGCGTCAGTGCGTGCGCCGTGTGCGATGGTGCGCTGCCCGTATTTCGCGATAAAGAACTCGCGGTCGTCGGCGGTGGTGACTCGGCCGTGGAGGAGGCGACCTACCTCACGAAGTTCGCATCGAAGGTCTACATGATTCATCGTCGTGACGAACTTCGCGCGTCGAAGATTATGGCGGCACGTGCGCTCGGTAATGAAAAACTGGAAGTCCTCTGGAACAGCGTCGTCACGGAAGTGTTGGGTGATAAGATGATCACCGGCGTCAAACTCAAGAACGTCATCACCGGAGAGGAATCCGAAAAGGCGCTCGGCGGGTTGTTCGTGGCCATCGGTCATACACCCGCCACCGAGTTTCTCGGCGGGCAACTCGAACTCGATCGGAAAAAATACATCAAACTCGCCGACGAAGCCGGCTCCACGACCAGCGTGGAAGGCGTCTTCGCCGCGGGAGATTGCGTGGACAGTGTCTACCGCCAGGCCATCACCGCATCCGGCATGGGTTGCAAATCCGCCATCGACGCCGAACGCTGGCTCGCGGATCAGGGTATCGAGTAGCCCCGTGCAGGCCGAATCAAAACGCAGACGATAAGGATATCCAAAGAAGCGACCGCGAATGTTTCCACTCACGGTCGCTCTTGTTTTTCTGCGTGCTGGTATCGGCATGCTGGCGATAAGCCGCGTCATACCGAAAGTGCCATGGCGTGGCACCAATCATCATGCCGCGCCCAGGGCGCTAGACCATCTCTTTCAGGCCTTTGAGCGCCAACACCTTCACCACATTGCGTGCGGGTTTGGCCTTGAACATCATCTCCTCACCCGTAAAGGGGTTTCGGCCCTTGCGCGCCTTGGTCGCCGGCTTGCGCACGACCTTAATCTTCATTAGACCCGGCACGGTGAAATAACCCGGACCGCTACGACCAAGGTCCTTCTTGATCAACCCGCTGAGGTCGTCAAAGATGGCCGCGATGTCCTTGCGCGTCAGATCATTGGCATCTGCCAACGAACCAAACACCTCAGACTTGGTGCGAGCCTTGACGCCCTTCTTCTTTGCCTTCTTCTTCGTAGCCTTTTTCTTGGCTTTCTTCTTTGCCATGTTTTATTCCTTTCTGCGTGTTATCTCTGGCCACTCTCTGACCATCCGGTGGGAAATCTAATGCGCTCTTCGAGTCTATGCAAGCGTTTTCTCCATGAATTATAGGGAAAAAATGAACTCGCCCAACACACACGGTGACCTACCATCATCCACGCCAGCGCCCGAGCGCGCATCAACTACCGGACCCGCCGAGAATGTCACACCTTGCGGCAAGTCGGAAACCGATACCAAACGGCACCGCCGGCACACCAGACCACAAGTGGTTGAGCATCCCGCAGCAGCCCAATCGACACGCCGCACGCGACGAAACACACGCCAACGTGCCCGAAACTCCAGCCACACCCCCACCGGAGAAACCTGGTAAAAACCGTGTTTCCAGTGTTATTTTCAGCGTTTTGTGGGCGTCACCGACCCGCAGCACGGGAAGACACCACACCCCGGAGCCTGAACCCACTCGCCGCGTCCGACCCACCGTCAGCTCAATCGCTCGCCGGTACTAGTGCCGGGCGACGACGGCGACGACGCTTCTTCGGTGCGCCCGGCTTGGGAATCACCGGCGTACGTGGCTCGGCGGACTCGGCAACCACAATCGCCTCGGCAGCGTTTTTCGCGGTCAAATCGGCATCAACTTCCTTCCATAGACCATCCGCCCGATTGTAGACCCCGCCGGAGACCATAATGTTCATCGTCGGGTTCACGCCAATCGCACGGATCATGTCGATCATGTGACGAATTCCGGGTACCCCCTGTGGTTTGGTACCGAACACGAGCAGCAATTCAGGACGAACCTGCCCGATCAAACTATAGACTTCATCATTCGGAACACCCGAACCCAGAAAAAAGACCACCCAGCCACGCGACTCAAACAGATCGGACACAATTTGTGCCCCCAACTCTTCCGGTTCGCCGTCGGCACACAGAACGACGATCGTCTTTCCGGTTCGCGCCGCTCGTGGAAGATGAACCTGAAGCTGATCGGCCACGACCCGGTTGATCCGCGTGGCCATATGCTCGGTGGCCGCATTGATCCGATCGCCCCGGAACAGCATCTCGACTCTCTCCATCGCCTGCCAGAGCAGATCGCGATACAAACATTCCGCGTTTTTTGACTTCGTGACTTCTTCCCACACCATCGTACGACAGGCCATACGGTTGCCCGCGAGCAGCGGCGTCATGTACGATTCTAACAACGGATGCGACGGCATATTCCTCGGCTCCCTGATGCAAGGGCGGACTGGGTGTGGGGCCCGAATGACTCGGACGGGCCTCCTGCCCAATCCCGGAACTGTCCGCCGTGACAAAAAACGGAGGTCGGACTCCCGCCGACCCGTACTTACTCAACCCAACCAGGCAACCTTATCAACCAATGAAATGGCTAGTTAGGCAATCTGCTGAGCCTGGCAAAAGATGTATCGACGATGGCGCAAAAAACTCTTTAACCAGTTTCTCCATCTAGCTCAATCAACCTAAAATGACAGCGTAATCGCCACTCTCGATACCAGAATCGGCGTCTGACCGAAAAACCGGAACCGAAACAGCCTGCGTCGAACTAACGCGAAATCTGCGCGATCCGGGGCAACATCGCATACCTGGGCCAAAATGACTCGACGCAGACACTGGACGTACCCGATTCTACTCGCCACTAATCCTCATCTGTTGTAAGGTTCTCGATCGGAACAGCCCACTGACCGGTGAACCTGCGGAACCGCATGAAAACCCAGATATTCGCCGATCGCGACCGGAGCGTGATATGGCCCCTGAATTGTTCGCCCAACGCATTCTACGTTTTGTCCGAGCCAGGCAGTATCGTCCCAAAAAGCGGGATGAGCTGGCCCTGGCCATGGGGATCGCCGAGGGCGAAATGGGCGACTTCCACGCCGCCTGCAAGGCGTTGATCCAGGCAGGCCGGGTCGTGCTTGGCGCACGGCAGGCCGTCACACTCCCGCCACCGGCCGGACGTATCGTGGGAACTTATCGGGCCAATCCGCGCGGCTTCGGTTTTGTCATCCCCGACGATGCCAACTCCCACGGTGATCTCTTCATCCCGCGAGGGAAAAACGGCGACGCCATCACCGGAGATATCGTGGCCGCTCGCGTGATGAAACGCGGCAAGCGGGCTGGCAAGATGATACTAGAGGGGCGTGTGGTCGAGGTCGTCCGACGCGGGCGCAGCCGGTTCGTGGGCGTGCTTCACCAGCGTCTCCGCAAGTGGTTTGTCATCCCCGACGGCACCGCGCTACACGTGCCGATCTTTGTGGGCGACCCCGGCGCGAAGGGTGCTCAGGGCAATGACCAAGTCGTCGTCGAGATCACGCAATACCCCGACGCCGGTGCCGATGCCCGTGGCGTAATCGTCAAAGTACTCGGCCCGCACGGCGAACCCGATGTTGATACGCAAAGCATCATCGAGCAATACCAGCTTCCTGTCGGTTTCGACGACGACACCATGAACGACGCGCGCGAGGTGATCGACGCGTTTGATCCGGAGGACGCGACCCCGCAGCGCGAGGACTTGCGAGACCTCACCATCATCACGATCGACCCGGAAGACGCCCGCGACTTCGACGACGCCATATCACTGACACACGGCAAGGGCGCGGAGGTGGAACTCGGCGTCCACATCGCCGACGTCGCGTATTTTGTGCGTGAGGGTCGGCCGTTGGACGTGACGGCCAAGGCCCGCGCGAACAGCGTCTACCTGCCGCGCGTCGTGCTGCCGATGCTGCCGGAGATGCTATCCAACGGTGTCTGCTCTTTGCAGGAGCGGGAGATTCGGCTGACCAAGAGCGCCTTCATCACCTACGACGGACGCGGCTGGGTGAAACGGGCGAGGGTCGCTAATACCGTCATCCGGTCGGCCAAGCGGCTGACCTACCAACAAGCCGGTAAGATTCTAGACGGCTCGCCCGGCCGAACCAGCGCCAAGATCGTCTCGCTGCTCGAAGACATGGAGGCGTTGGCCAAGCGCATCCGCGCACGCCGCGTGCGAGAGGGCATGATCGAGTTGGACCTGCCCGATACCGAGCTTGTTCACGACAAAGAGGGTCGGGTGATCGACGTAGTGCCGGCCGACGACGCCTTCACGCACAAGATCATCGAGATGTTCATGGTCGAGGCGAACGAGGCGGTGGCCCGGCTGCTGCTCGACACCGGCGAGCCGTACCTCCGGCGCATCCACGACTACCCAACGCATCGGCCGGGCGAGGGGTTGGCGAAGTTCGTTTCGATGCTCGGCTATGACGTGCCCGATACGCTCGATCGTTTCGCGGTGCAATCGCTTCTGAAAAAGGCACGTGGTACCGAAGAAGCCCCCGCCATCAACTTCGCGATCTTGCGGTCGATGCAACGGGCCGAGTACTCTCCGATCCACGTCGGGCACTACGCGCTCGCATCGGAGCACTACTGCCATTTCACCTCACCCATTCGGCGTTACCCGGACCTGACGGTGCATCGGCTGATCGATCGATACCTGGCCGGGGAGTTCGGCAAACGCGCGGGTCGATCCTCGCGTCGATCGACCTCGAAGCGGGATTCAACCGCGACGTCGGCCACGCTCGCCGAAGTCGTCGCGCTGGGGCGGCATTGCAGCGACATGGAGCGAGCGGCCGAGGCGGCGGAACGCGAACTCAAAGAGGTCTTGGTGCTGCGTCTGTTGGAACAGCACGTCGGCGAGGCGTTCGACGGCATGGTGAGCGGCGTGTCTCGCGCCGGGGTTTATGTGAAGCTCGACCGCTTCCTGCTCGACGGCGTGTTGCAGTTCGATCAGTTGGGCGAGGACTGGTGGGATATCGACGCCTCGACCGGCTCCGTGCTCGGGGAGCTGTCAGGCATCCGGCTCCGGATCGGCCACCGGCTCAAGGTGACGATCAGCAGTGTCAACGTGCCGCTTCGGAAGTTGGATTTGGGGTTGGCCGAGCCGCTCACCAAACAGCGCATCCGGGGTCAGCGCAGAGGAAACAAAAGGAACGGGAAGAACACCAGACGCGGCGGAAACACCCGGGCCAATGGCAAACCCAAGACCGCACAAGAAAAACCCAAAGCCGCACAAGCAAAGACAAAACGAACCGGCACAAAAAAAACCGTCACCCGCACCGCCACGACAACAAAGAAACGCGGCAAGCACACCTCACGCAAACGACGATAGCATCGGCGGGTGGTGCCCAATACCGTCCACCGCGACTTGTACGTAAGCGCCCATCAAAACCATTCTTGACGGGGCGTCTATCCTGGCTCGCGTGTTGATTCGTGTGGTTTGATTGCCAGGAGGTCCGGCATGGCTCGTTCGACTGATCCGAAGAAGCTCGCGTTGTGGCAGGGGCGATTCCAACGTTTCGTGAATTCCGGCTTGCCGGTCGTGCGGTTCTGTGCCGTCGAGGGTGTGTCCGAGGCCTCGTTCTATTATTGGCAGAAGAAACTCGGGCCGCAGACGCGACGTCGGGTTGCGTGTGCGAAATCACGAAGCAACTGTGCCAAAAAGCCAAACGTTTCAGAACGCAACTCTGAAGCTCGGGACGGCAATGCACACCACGGCAGAATTCGTGGTGCCAAAGCGCGCGGCCTCATCGATTACGATCGCAACGCGCGTTGCGAAGATCGCGCCGTCTTCCAGCCAGTGACGGTGTTGCCGACCACGTCCGGGGTGGCCATTCGCTTGCCGGGCGGAACGCAGATCGAAGTGGCGGCGAGTCAGCTTGATGCCATCCGCGCGGTCGTGGCGGAAGCGACGCGGATCGATCGAAGCGAGGCGGCTGTCGCATGCTCGTCGATCGGGTGCCGAATTCACCACGAGCACGACGGTGCGTCATGATGCTGAGCGTTCCATCTTCCGTATCGATCTTTCTCTGTACGCAGCCCACCGACATGCGCAAGGGGTTTGATGGGCTATCCGGCATCGTGCGCGGTGCGTTCGGGGCGGATCCGTTGGACGGCAGTCTATACTTGTTTGTTAATCGTCGGCGCGACAGGATCAAATTCCTCCATTTCGATGGCAGTGGCTATTGGCTGTATTACAAACTTCTCGAAGCAGGGACGTTCGAAGTGATTGCTTCGCAAGAGGCGTGTATACAGATTGATTCGACGCAGTTGGCCATGCTGCTCGGCGGTTCCGGTGTGGGCCGAGCTCGAGGCGTGGCTCGACAGCGAGGCCGCCAAAGACGCGTTGCCGAAGGGTCTGCTGGCAAGGCCGTGGGTTATCTGCGGAATCAATGGGATGGTCTGCGGACCTACCTGACCGACGGGCGTGTGCCGATCGACAACAACGACGTCGAGCAGCTGATGAAGCAGGTGGCGCTCGGCCGGAAAAACTGGCTGTTTGTCGGCAGCGTCGATGCGGGTCGGCGTGCAGCCGACTTCATGACGCTGGTCAGCAGCGCGATCCGCAACGACCTGGACGTGTGGGCGTACGTCAAGGATGTCCTCGATCGCTTGCTAGCCGGTGAGACCGACTACGCCGCGCTCCGTCCGGACGCCTGGGCCGCCGCGCATCCCGACTCGATTCGTGAATACCGCGTCAACGAACGCCGCGACCGCGCCGACCGCAAGCAACACCGCCGCGTCACTCGCCGCCGCAAATCAGAAAGCTAAACCGCCCTCCCCCGGCTCGACGCCGACCCCGCTGTTCAGTCCATGGCTCCGGTGGGCGCTTACACGCGCGCCGGACAGAACGCAAACCACGCGAACGCTCCACCACAATCGGAATGGATACTCATTAGCCCGGCAATGATGCTACAGACTCAAAAAAAAATGAGAAAAAAAGTGCGCTCTCCCTGCGCGGTTGACGCACGTGTTAGGTGAAGGAGGAGTTTTCTTGATCGCTCACATGGAGAAGTGGGTGGAGAGGTAAGGCTCCTGCGTTTGTGCGATGAAACAATCGCACGGGTAGCCACGGTGGGCGCGACGGCATGGAGAGGGATTGGGCTGGCTGTATCACACGCCTGCCGATCTTGGGCCGGAATCCGCCACACACCACCTCGGCGGCATACACAACCGGGCGCGGTGTGTAGCTCCGTTGTTACATGGAGAAATGCGTACCGCCTGAGGTCTGCGCGTACAGAGAATGAATAAGGACAAAATCGAAATGCGTTTTTCCGTGTCGAGCTACATATCGGAGATGAAAAACGCGAGTGAGTATTGTAGCTCTGTGGTCTTGCATACACGCAAATCGGGATGCCGTGGGGAGATACACGCTGCGTCCAGATGGATGCATTCGTCAGGGCTGTGGACAGGAATCGTGGTTGAACCTTTGGAGATGTGGGAACTATGAAGAATGTTGGAGAGGTGAAGACTATGTTGAGTCGAGTATGGTTTGTGGGCTTGTGCGTCGGTACCATGGGGATGCTCATGGGGCCTGCGCAGGCGCTCGGGCAGGCTTATGTGACGGAGTACAGCGAGGATTTCTCGGCTGACCCGGGCTGGACGACCGATCAGCCAGGCAACTATTTCTGGGATTCTGTGGCAGGCACCTTTCATGCGACCACTCTCAATGATCACGGTGGACTACCTTCGCCAACGCGGTATGCCTACACGAACGTCGGCTATGACGGAAACTCGATGCGGCTCGAATTTGATATTCGGTTTGACAGCATCGGCTGGTCTGCGGGCGTGATGTTCGGCTTGTTTGACCAGAACCTGAACCTTTGGGCAAGCGCGGTAGCGCCTAACACAGACAGCATCTTTGGGAGTTTTGGTCGTGCAGACGGCGGCATGTACATCACACTTTACGTTTGTGATAGTGTTGCCGGGTGCGTGATCGATCAAGTGGTCAATGTCACTAGCGATAACACCTGGTATCACTGCACAATTGAGTATTCCGACGTGAGCCAGGAGGCGACGCTCACATTGCAGGACAATGCAAGTGGTGTTGTCGTGGCCGATCTTCTGATTCCAGGTGTTGCCGGGCTGAAACCTGAGCTAGACTACTTGGGTTTTGCTCGCGATCCCAACGGGAACGACTGTTGTCCAAGCTGCAGTGGCTACAGTTGTTCGGGTGCAGCGACGGCGACTATTGACAATGTGTCATTTTCAGAGGTTGCCTCGTGCAACGTACAGAGCATCACGTATACGTGGCAAGTCGACACCGGATGTCGCGCGAGCGGTATCGTCATTTCGCCGGATGAGAGCAAGCTGTATGTCGCCTGCTGGGAAAGTCCACCTGACGGAACGGTCGCGAGAGTCTTGGAGTACGGTCTTCCCAGCCTGACGCTTCTTCAGACGATTCTGACAAGTTCGAATCACGGCGAAGTCGTCGTGTCTAGCGACGGATCGCGCATTTTCTTTCCAAACTACTACCCAGCAACTGTCACCCAGGTCGATCTGGCCAACGGCAACGCGCAGACGGATATTTCCACTCAAAACTCTTGGCCGGCTGGTATTTCGATGACACCCGACAAGAACAAGGTGCTTGTTAGCGCAGGGATAGACGGGCGAAATTACGATATGGGCAACGATAGCATTGCGATATATGACATCGCTTCGGGCAATTTTGCTTTGCTTGCCTCGGTTCCGCTTCAAGATGAACCGAGAGGTTTTAGCGTCGGGATTTCTGAGGACAGCCGCTTCGCCTACGTTGGCACAAGAAAGTGGCAATCCGCCACGCCCATGCTCTACGAAATCTCTCTTGATCCTCCCTACAATGTCACCCGTACCCTGGCGTTCCCAGAGGTACCGACAGAGATCGCTACGGCGAGGTGTCTGGGGAATCGTGTTTTCGTGAGCGATGCGGCGAACTCGAAACTGTGGATCGTGGATCGCACCACCTGGACGAAGACGGGATATGCGATGGAGAGCGCCCCGGGTTCGCTTGAGATTCATCCGAGTGGCTCATATTTGTTTGTGCTCATGCCTGACATCGGAGCGGTGGTTGCGATTGATGTGGCCTCCATGAGTATTGTCGCCCGATACGATGGTCTTTCTGCCGCACCGTGGGATATTGAGTTCAATAACGATGGATCGAAAATGTATATCGCTCATCGCTCGGCCGTTGGTGAGGTGATGGCGTTTGATGTGGGATGCGGCGTCGCCCCTTGTATGGCCACCTCGCTTTTGGTCGGTGATGCGAGCGGCAACATTGAGCGCCGTGACCTAGACAGCGGCATCGTGCTTCAGGCGATCAACGCGAACAACACCGCCATTGCCAGATTGGACATCCTCGATGCTGATAGCGACGGAGAGATGGAGGTTCTCGCAACCCATTTGGGTGTCGCCGACAAACCGACGACTGCCTTCGACTTGGCAACGCTCACCGCGGAATGGCAAACAGACCAAAACACTGCATTTACCGGTTCGGGGTTAGAGCTCAATGGTTCTAGAATCTGGTCCGGGGACTTCGACCAAGATGGGACTATCGAGCTAGTCATTCCGTACTACTATGGCCAAGCCGGGGGAAGTCTTCTTCAGATTTTCTCTGGGGTTGATGGGACGCTTGAGTCCACCATCCCTCAAACCGACAACTGGTATCCCATCGTCTTTCAAGATCCGGTAGATTCTCTTTGGAAGCTCATTGCCCAGCGGGCTCCGAATGGGTTCATACACTATATGCGGTCCTATGATTTGAGCCAGGGCAATAACCTACTCTGGGAGAACACCGCCGTAAACACATGGGTACGTGGAGCGGTCGCCAATAGCATGATTGATGGTGAGCCAAGGATTTGGGGCGGCTGGTATGGTCGAACGCTCTATGTCGTCGATAGGAACGGCAACAGCCTATGGTCCAAGTCATTCGGCGGTAGCTTCGAGGCGGCCGCCGTGTACGCCGGCGATCTTCGCGGCGACGGTACAGAGGCCATCGTTATCGGCGGAGCCTACTATGGCAACACGCATGTTCGGATCGACGCGGCAAACCTTGCAGACGGTAGCACTCTGTGGACTTTTGATGACAACGCGTATCGCTTTACGCATGTCATTGCTGTTGAGGATGTGAATGGCGATAGTGTGAAGGAGGTGTTCATCTGGACGGCTGGAAGCACATCCACTGGCGTTCAGCCCAGGTATCAAGCCCTTAGCGGCACCGATGGTACGCGTCTTTGGGAGGCAAGCTATGATTTTAACGCGTCGCTTATTCGTCACGCTCGGTTCGCCGACGTTGATGGTGACGGAGACCTGGATGTTCTGCTCGCCGCCGACAACTCGATCGAAGCTAGGGATGGTTTAACGGGTGCACTAGTTCAGACCTATACATTCTCTGACAACGTGACTGCGTTTGAGATTATTCACGGAAGCGATGTAGGTTGCGGCGTCTGCGGCGACGGCGTTTTGGATCCCACTGAGGAATGTGACGACGGATCTTTCAACTCAGACACACTCTCAGATGCCTGTAGGACCGACTGCACAAATGCTGGTTGCGGTGACGGCGTTGTTGACGCGGGCGAGGAGTGTGATGATGGACTAACCACTGATGGCGACGGCTGCTCGGCACTGTGTGTTGTGGAGGACGGGTTCTTCTGCACGGGTATGCCCAGCGTCTGTGTCTTGGACTGCAACGCCAACAGCGTGGCCGATGATCAAGACATCAGTAGCGGTACAAGCGAGGACTGCGACATCAACGGTATCCCGGACGAATGTGAGAGTAACAGCGACGGTGACAGCATCATCGATGCGTGTGATAACTGCGTTGATCTGGATAACCAAGACCAGGCGAACTTCGACGGAGACGAGTTGGGCGATGTGTGCGATCCCGACACCGATAACGACGGCGTACCCAACGTCGAGGATGTCTGCCCGTTCTCACCAGTTGGAGCTGGTGTTGACGCGGAGGGTAGACCGCATGGCGATATCGACCTGGACTGCGACGTGGATCTTGACGACATCAGGCCGTCTCAGCCACGTTCCGTCGTGATACCCGGATGAGAGTGAGTTCCAATGGCTCCTACTGTCGGGTGAGATCGTATCGTATCTTGGAGTTCGATAACTAGCGATTCAGTAACTGAGTAGCAGGTCAACGACTCGGCGGATCGGTGTACGACGATCCCGAAGACCCCCTTTGGAGCGGGGTCGAAGGCGTTGCCGTTGAGGTGCTTCGACCTGACGGCAGCCTAGTGTTGACCACGGAAACCGGTCCGGTCGGAGTTTGGAGGATCGACCGGGTTGCGGAAGGCGAGTACACGGTACTCTTCGATGGGAAGAATCCCGTCACTATCCCGGATTATTCAAGCTTTCCCCTTTTTTACGACCTCCTTGTGGGATAAACTACGGTTGCTGAAACACTTATCCCAAGACAAGGAGGTCGTTAATGGTTGGACAGGCTGTTGCTCAGATTGGCTTTGACTTTTTCTC
>JAJRSP010000203.1 GCA_024278775.1 Planctomycetota bacterium | reverse complement strand
GAAAAGGAAAGCAGAAAGTCGAAATTCGACAGTCGAAAAGGAAAGCAGAAAGTCGAAATTCGACAGTCGAAAAGGAAAGCAGAAAGTCGAAATTCGACAGTCGAAAAGGAAAGCAGAAAGTCGAAATTCGACAGTCGAAAAAAAAGAAAGACGGCAGTCGAAAACGGTAAGTGGGCATTTACGAATGTGGATGGGTTGACGGGGGGTGTGCGTTGGGGCGGTTCCAGGGTGATTTGTTGGAGCGGACTTTTCAGTTCGCCATCCAGATTGTTCGGATTGTTGATCGGCTGCCCAATGATGCCAAGGGATGGGTTTTTGCGAAGCAGGTTTTGCGGAGTGGTACGTCGATCGGAGCGAATGTGCGTGAGGCTGACCAAGCGCCGTCTGAAGCGGATTTTTCCCACAAATGCAGCATCGCCCGAAAGGAGGCTGCTGAGACGCAGTATTGGCTGGAGTTGTGTCGCGCCGTCGATCTTGTCGGCGGTATTGATGTCGATCAGGCTATTCAGGAGGCAGACGAACTGACACGCATTTTAGCATCGATCGTCAAAACAACCCAAAGAAACAAGTATTGACGCCCTATTCAGGCACTCGGCAAGAAGTGGTGTGATGGGGCATCCTGTTTCGACTGTCGATTTTCAGTTTTCTGCTTTTCTTTACCATGATTCCAAAAGAGATTCTCAAGAAAATACGCCGCATCGAGATACGCACATCGCACATTGTGAACACCGCGATGGCTGGGCAGTATCACTCGACCTTCAAGGGCCGGGGGATGGAGTTCGAGGAGGTGCGGAACTACGAGATCGGCGACGATGTGCGCACGATCGACTGGAATGTCAGTGCTCGCTACGGGCATCCGTTCGTCAAGGTGTTTCGCGAAGAGCGCGAACTGACGGTGATGATGCTCGTGGACCTGAGCCGTTCGCACGAGTTCGGCACGTCGCACCAGCTCAAGCGGGAGTTGGCTGCTGAGGTGTGCGCGACGCTCGCGTTTTCCGCGATTCGCAACAACGACAAGATAGGCCAAATTCTCTTCAGCGACGGCGTTGAGCAATACGTGCCGCCGAAGAAGGGGACGCGACATGTTCTGCGACTCGTGCGCGATCTTCTCTATTTCAAGCCGGAGGGCGTGGGTACGAATGTGGCGGCGGCGTTCGAGCATCTCAATCGCGTGACCCATCGAAAGTGCGTGGTCTTCGTGGTGAGCGACTTTCAGTCCGGCGACTACGAGCAGTCGATGCGTATCGCACGGCGACGTCACGACGTTATTCCCATCACGATCACCGACCCGCGCGAGGTGGAGCTCCCCGACGTGGGGCTGATCGAACTCGTGGATGCCGAAACCGGTGAGACGATGATGGTGGATACGTCGAGCAAGCGTCTGCGTCAGCATTATACAGCCGAGGCGGTGCGCGGTGCGGATGAGCGTTCGCGGACGTTCCGGCGGTGCAAGATCGATCCGATCGACGTGACCACCGGCGAGTCGTTCGTGGAACCGATCAATCGTTTCTTCAAGGCCAGGAAGGCGCGACAGTGATGATGACAGCCGCACATTCCATGCGGAATATCCCACGGGGAGTGTGCCGCGGTGCGCGCACCGCGGCGCGGGCGGTCGTGCTTTTGGCATTTTGTGTGGCAACTTTGACCGGTTGCGAACAATCGCCGCAATCGTCGGGGGAAGCCACAGAAGATGCGTCGCAACCAGTGGTCAAGACGACGGTGAAGGGGCCTGTGACCATGACGGTGTCGGCTGACAAGGGCGAGTTAAGTCTCGCGGATCGTCTGCACGTGACGGTTGAAGTCACAGCCGAGGAAAACGTTGACGTGGAGATGCCTGCGTTCGGTGAGCGTTTTTCGGAGTTTTCGATTCGGGATTTTCGCGACACGTCGGCTGAACCGATCGAGGGCGGCCGGCGATGGACACAGGAATACGAATTGGATGTTTTTCTCTCGGGCGACTACACGGTGCCCGAATTGACCGCCATGTTCACGGACCGGCGTGATGCGGACGACGTCATTGAATCGGGCGTGACCAGCGAGGAATTCACGGTCACGGTGAAGTCGCTCATGGAGGGCGAGTTTGATCCGACCGAGTTCGCCGATATTCGAGGCCCGGTCGAGCTGCCGATGGAGCGGTCGCGTGTGTGGATGTGGTGGGTGTCGGGCGGGTTGGCGACTGTTGCGTTGGCGGTGTTGGCCGTCAGCATGTTGATGCGCCGCCTGCGTCGCCCCGCCCCCGAGGTCATCATCTCCGCGCACGAATGGGCGTTCGAGCGGTTGCAGGCGCTGATCGATGAACAGCTGGTCGAGAAGGGGCAGGTACACGAATTCTATTTTCGGCTGAGCATGATCGTGCGCGAATACATCGAGCGGCGATTTGGACTGTCGGCTGCGGAGTGGACCACGGAGGAATTCCTGGTTTACGTGCAGCGTGATCCGCGCCTGCCGGCGGATTATCGCACGATGCTGGGCGAATTTCTGTTGGCCTGCGACATGGTCAAGTTTGCGTTGTATGAACCGGAGGCTGCCGAGATCGAGCGGGCGTTCAACGCCGCGCGGGATTTTGTGGATCAGACAGCCGATCGTCAGGAGCGCCAAGCCGCATGAGACCCGAGCTGGAAAATCCGTGGATGCTCGTTTTGCTGGTGTTGCTGATTCCGATCTGGTGGCGATGGCTTGCGCGGAAGCCGCACGCGGCTGTCCGGTTTTCGTCGGTGGATTGGCTTCGCAGACAGGGGACGAGTTTCCGGGTCAAAGCCCGTGTGCTGCTGCCTTTCTTGCGGACTGTGGCGATGGTCCTTTTGATTTTTTGCCTGGCCCGGCCTCGTCAGCCGAATCAGGAGACGCGCATATTCTCCGAGGGCATTGCGATCCAGATGCTCGTGGATTGCTCGGGGAGTATGGAAGCGTTGGATTTCACGATCGAGGGCGAGCGCGTCAATCGCCTGGAGGCCGTCAAAAAAGTCATCCGCGATTTCATTCAGGGTGACGGTGACGATCTCGAAGGTCGGCCTGACGATCTGCTGGGCATGATTACGTTCGCACAATACACAGACGGTATCTGCCCGCTCACGCTGGACCGTTCGTTTGTGCTCGCGTCGCTGGCTGAAGCGGAAATTCCGAGTGACGAAGAGCGTAACGGGACAGCCATCGGGGATGCCATATCGCTGGGCGTGGGGCGCATGCGTGATCTGGAGAAGCGTCGTGATCGGGTGTCGGCTCAGCGAATCAAGAGCAAGATCATGATTCTCCTGACCGACGGTGAGAACAATGCGGGCGTCGTGTCGCCGAAGACTGCGGCGGAGCTGGCTGCCAAGTTTGACGTCAAGATTTACACCATTGGCGCGGGGACGACCGGGTATGCGCCCGTGCCGTACGTCAACGCTTTTGGACAGGTCACGCAAAAGCCGATGCGCGTGTCGATTGATGAAGACACGCTGCGTGAGATCGCCGACGTGACCGGCGGCAAGTACTGGCGGGCGACGGACACGGCATCGTTGCGCGAGATTTACGCGGAAATCGACAAACTCGAACGAACCGAGACCGAGGAAAAACGGTATTTTCAATATGCGGAGCTGGCCACCGAATCCGTGCGGGTCGGGTGGCTGACGCTGCCGCCGTTGTTGTGCATTGCGGGTCTTTCGCTGGTGTTGGAGATTTTTCTGGCCAACACACGATTGAGAAAGGTGCCGTAACCGAGCGCGCCGTGCCGGCGGGTCCGGCTCATGTGAGACGGTTAAGGCGAGAACTGATGGACGATTTCAGTCTGGATCATCCTGGTATTCTTCACCTGCTGTGGGTCGTGCCCGCGCTGGGCGCGGTCTACCTTTGGGGCTTCGCAAGCAAGCGAAGAGCGCTGGAGCGGTTCGCCACGGTGAATCTGCTCAACACGCTCATACCAGCCGTCAGCCTCGGGCGTCAGAAATTCAAGGCGGTCCTTGCGCTGGTTGCGACGATGCTGCTCATTGTCGCACTCAGCGGCCCGCGGTGGGGTACGCACTATGAGGACGTTCCGCAGCACGGCATTGATATCGTGTTCGTGCTCGACGTGTCGAATTCGATGCTGGCGGAGGACGTTGTACCGAATCGCCTGGAGCGGGCCAAGCTGGATACCAAGGATTTGTTGGAGGTTCTGCCCGGCGATCGCGTGGGGCTGGTGACTTTCGCTGGGAAGGCCACGCAGTCCTGCCCGTTGACGGTTAATTATGGTTCGTTTCGCCTGGCCCTCGATTCCGTGACCACGCAGAACGCTCCGCGCGGCGGCACGAACATCGGCGACGCCGTCCGTTTTGCGGCGGAGTGTTTTACGGATCGGGTGAAGGACAACAAAGCCATCATTCTGATCAGCGACGGTGAGGAAACGGACGACAGTTACGCGACCGAAGCCGCTCAGAAGGTTTTCCAGGAGCGCGGCATTCGCGTGTTCACCGTGGGCATGGGCGATATGAATCAGGGTGGGCGTATCCCGATCGTGCGCGACGGTCAAAGAACCTACCTGACGTTCGAGAATCAGGAGGTGTGGACCAAGCTGCACCCGGAGATGCTACAATCGATGGCTGCGGTGGCCGACGGGGGTTACTTTGCCAACACTGATTTTCGCGAGATGTACGACCGTATCGTGCCCAAGGTCGCGCCGCGTGAGTTCGAATCCACGCGTCGCGAGATGCGTTTCGCCCGGTTTCATTGGTTCGCAGCGCCGGCGCTCGCGTTGCTGTTGATTGAATGGTTGATGAGCGATCGAAAGAGAGTGACGACGTGATACGCATTGCGGCGATTTTGTTGCTATCGGGTTTGGCGTCGAGCACGGTTTTCGCGCAAGCGGAAAGGCCTCACGATCTGGTGGCGGAAGGCAACACCGCTTTCGACGCGGGGGACTTCGCAGCCGCGTTGGCATCGTACAGTTCGGCTGGGGCGACGCTGCCCGATTCGCCGGAGTTGGCGTACAACCAGGGCGTTGCGCATTATCGCCTTGGCGATTTCGAGGCGGCCCGTGGCGCGTTCAACCGGGCATTGCTGACGCGCGATATCAACTTGGAAGCGGACGCGAAATTCAACCTCGGCGATGTGGCCTACGCTTCCGCACTGGAGAAGCAGTCGGAGTTGGAGGAGGCCATCGACCTGCTCAAGACCGCGATGGGCCACTACCGCGACGTGCTCGAAATCAAGCCCGATGACCAGGACGCCCGTCGCAACATCGAGATGGCGCAGTTGCTCATCAAGGATTTGTTGGACAAACAGAAGCAAGAGCAGGAACAACAGGATCAGAACAAGGATCAGGATCAGCAACAAGATCAGGAAAAGAAAGAGCAGGAAGAGAAAGATCCGCAGGATCAACAGGAGCAGCAGAAAGAGAAAGGCGACGAACAGAAGGATCAGGAAGATCAATCGCAGTCGCATGAGGGTGAGCAGGACGAAGATCAAAAGCAGCAGGATCAACATCAACAGCAGCAAGACCAAGAGCAGCAGGAGGAGCAGAAGCAACAGGAGCAGCAAGCCCAGGCGGAGTCGGCTAAGGAGATGACCGACGCGGAGGCGGAGCGGTTGCTCCAGGGCGTTCGCGACAGGGAAAAACAGCGTCGCGATGAAAAACGCAGGATGCGTCGGGTGGGCAGAGTGCCTGTTTTGAAGGATTGGTAATGAGCGGACGGTGTGCGCTTGGCTTAACGATCGTGCTCGTGTTCGCGTCGGCGGTCGCATCGGCTGCGGATGTGAGCTTCAGCGTTTCCGCGCGCGAGACGTATGTCGGGGCGCCGGTTACGGTCGAGATTTCGGTCAAGGGTGAATCGGATGTGGCTGCACCGCAATTTCCGACGATCGCAGGAGCCGACGTGCGTTATCTGGGGCCTTCGTCGCAAAGTTTCACGTCGATCTCGCCGTCGGGCACGGTGCGGAACGTTACGACCACGCATCGATACAATGTCATACCGCGCAAGATGGGCACGCTCATCATTCCGGCGATCGAAGTTGTTGTGGACGGTGTTACCTACGAAACGGCGGCTACGTCGATTCGCGTGTTGAAGTCCGACGCGGATGATCTGCTGTTTGTCAAACTGGTCGGCGAACGCGACACTGTGTACGCGGGCGAGCCGATCAACGTGACGCTCGAAATCTGGATCGCTCCGTTTCGCAACCGGACCATCAGCATGTCTGCCAAAGACATGTGGCAAAGTATCGACAAGAATAACAGCGAGTGGGGGCCGTTCATCGAGAACCTGCAATCGCGCCAGCCGAACGTGCAATATCGAAACGAGACCATCGACGTTGGCGGCAAGTCTGTCGAATACGTGGTCTATTCGCTCAAGCGGCGCACATGGGCGGAGCGGCCTGGGAAATTCGACGCGGGCGGTGTGACCATTGTGGTGAACTATCCGATTCAGGTGCAAAAGAGCAGGTTCACCGTGTTTCGCCGATACGAGATCACGCGAACCAGGCCCGTGACCGCGACGGTTGGGGATTCCAGCATCACCGTGCTCGAACCGCCCACCGAAGGACGGCCGGCTGGCTATCGCGACGCGGTGGGGCAATTCAATTTCGACGTGTCGGCTGCTCCGACCGAAGTCAGTGTGGGCGATCCGATCACGCTCACCCTGACCGTCCGAGGCCGGGGACGCTTGGAGACGCTCCGGGCACCGACGCTGTCCGACCAGGAATCGCTTGTCGAGAATTTTCGCGTGCCGAACGAGGAGTTGCCCGGCGTGGTTGAAGGGAACACCAAGAAGTTCCGACAAACCATTCGCGCCAAGCATGACGCCGTCAACGCCATTCCGCCGATTGAATTCAGCTACTTCGACCCCAGACGCGAGCGGTATGTCACGCAGAGAAGCAGGCCGATTCCGATCACGGTGAAGGAATCCTCGAAACTGTCCGTGTCGCAGGTTGTTGAGGGGACGACGGAACTGTCCACACGCAAGACGCTTACGCTGACCGATCGCTGGTTGCTGGCGAACTATGAAGATGTTGACGGGCTGCTGACTTCGCAGACGCTGACGCTCGGATGGCAGACGTGGTCGCTGCTCGGTGCAGGCCCGGGGATTTTTCTGATGGGGCTTGCTCTGCGCATGCGGCGGGACAAGCTCGTGGGGGATTCCGGATTCGCCCGTCGCAAGGCGGCCCGAGGGAGGGCGTTGACGCTGGTGACCGGAGCGGGGGGCAGCTCAAACGGCACGGTCGCGGATCAGGTCACAGCCGCGTTGACCGGGTACGTGGCAGACAAATGCAATTTGCCCGCTGGAGCGACGACGCGGGCGGATGCGGTACTCAGATTGCGCGAGCGGGGTCTTGCGGAAGATGTTGTCGCGCGTTTTGACGAATTGCTGGATGAGTGCGAAACGGCGCGTTACGGAGCGGCTGATGCGACGGAAGGCGAAGATATTGCTCGTCGTGCCCGCGCATGTCTGGATGATCTGGAACGGAGCAAGCTGTGATGCAGTCCACCGGCCGGTCAATGCGGATGGCGATTGTGACGCTGCTTGCGATCGCAATATGGGGCACACCGGCGCACGCCGATTCGACGCGTGAATCGCTCTTGCGCGACGTGAGCACTGGGTTGCAGGCCTACGATCGCGGCACCGCTTTGCTCAACAGCGATCCCGATTCAGCCGCGGCTGCGTATCGTGAAGCGCGCGACGCGTTTCAGGCGGTTGTCGATGCCGGCGTCGAGAACGGAAAATTGTATTACAACCTCGGCAATGCCCACGTTCGTCTGGGCGAGATTGGACCCGGAATCGCGGACTATCGCCGGGCGCTCAAGCTGACCCCGACCGACGAACAACTCAAAGCCAACCTGCGTTTCGCCCGCTCGCTCACACGCGATCGGATTCAGCCCAGCGGAGCGACGGCGGCGTTGCACACAATGTTCTTTTGGCACTTCAACATCCCATTGCGTCAACGCCTTACGCTGGGATTGATTGCGTACAGCGTCTTCTGGCTCATCATGATCGCCCGCGTTGTCATTTGGCGAGGGGGGTTCGGATACGCCGCAGTCTGTGCGCTTATTGTTGTGCTGTCGCTCGGCATTTCAATCGGCTTGGAACTGCCGGACTACAACCGACACGCGAATGGTGTTCTCGTGGCCGACGACGTGACGGTGCGCAAGGGCAACGGCGAAGGCTACGAACCGCAGTTCGACCGTTCGCTGCATGAGGGCGTGGAATTCTCCGTCGTCGAGCAACGCGGCGGCTGGATTCACATCGAACTTCCCGACGGCCACACCGGCTGGGTCCGCGATCGCGAAGTCGAATTATTCTGAACCGGGCAGAGTTTTGAATCCTCGTGCGCTGCCTTTGGGTGTCTCTTGCAGAATATGGGCTTCCGGTGTGGCACCGATTTTCAACCGGTGCAAACGATAGCGCCCTGCGTGACACTGATTTCTTGACCGGTGGGAACACGGGTTGAAAACCCGTGCCACACATTGTCAGGCTGATTTCGTGTCGAGCGCTCTGCTCGAACGCAGTCGCAACGAATTCAACACGACACTGATGGACGACATCATCATGGCGGCGGCTGCGATACCCGGACTGACGCGGCCGGTGGCTGCGAGCGGAACAGCGGCCAGGTTGTACGCGAACGCCCAGAAGAGATTCTGCTTGATGATGCGCACGCTGCGGTCGGCCAGCGCTACGGCGAAGGGGATCGACGTCAGATTGGAACCGACCAGTGTGATGTCCGATGCGGCGTTGGCGATGTCCGTACCGGCTGCGAACGATATGCCGACGTGTGCGGCAGCCAGCGCGGGCGCATCGTTCACACCATCCCCGACGAACGCGACGACCTCGCCCGAATCACGCGTCGCTTGAATAATGCTGCATTTTTCATCCGGCGTGGCTTCGGCGGTGAACGTGTCCAGCCCGAGTGCGTCGGCTACATGCTGCGCTGTGGATTCGCGATCGCCGGTGACCATCGAAATCGTCAGGCCTCGATGACGCAGCGCTGCGATGGCGTCCGCGGCCGACGGTCGAACGGCGTCCACAAAGAATACCTGCCCCGCGACAACACCATCCACGGCCACAGTGACAGCGGTAGCGGCTTCGTCCTTTTTCTGCGTCGCGAAATCTGCACTCAGGCCCCGACTCTGCATGAACTTTCGGCTGCCGATCAGAATCGTTCGACCTTCGACGCGCGCACTCACGCCGAAGCCCGCCTGCGATTCAAAATCCACGGGGTCGATCAGCGTAATGTCGCGTCGCTCCGCCTCCGAAACGATCGCCTTGGCCAACGGGTGCTGCGAAAAACGATCCGCAGACGCCGCCAGCCGCAACAGTGTTGTTTCGTCGAATCCCTCCACCGGCGAGATGCGCGCGATGATCGGTTGCCCTTCCGTCAGCGTGCCCGTCTTGTCGAAAACGATCTTGGTGAGTCGCCCGGCCTCCTCCAACGCAGACGCGTCGCGCAGAAGAATCCCTTTCGCGGCAGCCACCCCGGACGCGACCATCACCGCCGTCGGCGTAGCCAACCCCATCGCGCACGGGCAGGCGATGACCAGTACGGCCGTCGCCGCGTTCAAACCGTTTCCCAGCGTGAAGCCGGCCACCATCCAGCCGGCGACGGTGGCCACCGCGATCAGCACGACGATGGGCACGAACACGCCGGCTACGCGATCCGCCAACCCTTGCATCCGCGTCTTGCCGCTTTGGGCGTCCTCTACTGCGCGCAGGATGCGGCCCATCGTCGAATCCTGTCCGAGCGCCGTGGTTTCGATGATGATCGTGCCTTCGCGCACGATGGCTCCGCCGAATACCTCATCCCCCACGCTGCATCCGACGGGCATGGATTCGCCGGTGATGACGCTTTGATCGATCGCGGCTGACCCTTGCACAATGCGTCCGTCCACGGGAACGGCTACGTCCGCGTCGACGCGAACATGATCGCCGATGGCTACGTCGTCGACCGATACCGTCTCGGTCTGCCCGTCGCGCACAAGCACAGCCGACGTCGGCACGCGCTTGGCGAGGTCCGTAATGGACGACGATGCCTCCCGCCGCGCCCGCGTTTCAAAATACTTACCGAGATTGATGAAGGCCAGGATCATCGCGGCTGCGTGGAAGTTGAATTGAGCGCCAGCTCCGATGAAGATGCCGATCACGCTGGAGATGAACGCGGTCAGTACGCCGAGCGTGACCAGCAGGTCCATGTTCGGCGCCCGATGGAACGCAGCCCGTATGCCGCTCGCGATGATAGGCCCACCCGCCGGGGAGAGGATCAGCATCGCACACAGCAGCGCCTGCAACACGCGCCACCAGACGTGCCCGCCCGCCACGCCGGATTCCAAGGACGTCCCGAACCATTCCAGCGCGATGATTGGAGTCGCCAGACCGACGGCCTGCACGACGGCTTGTTTTTGGCGTTGTGTTTTGGTCGCGTGGTTGGCTTCGATCTCCGCCAATCGGTCCGCAGCTGTCCGCGCCCGCTCAGCCTCATACCCGGCTAACCGCACAGCCTCAATCACCGCATCGACGGAGGCGTCTTCGGTCAGATCGACGGCTGCCGATTCCGTAGTCAGGTTGACCCGCGCCGTCTTCACGCCCGCCACGCCCGCAATCGCCCCCTCGACGCGCCCCACGCAACCGCCGCAGGACATCCCCTCGATCCGCAGTTTCACCATTCGTTCGCTCATGATCCCCATTCTAGCGACGCGCGGAGATTTATCCCGCACCGCTTCGGGGCCGCGACACTCCGGCCGGGGCGCTGCGAAAAAGCCGATAGGCGTCTACAATCGCGTGCGATATGAAAATCGCACTCGCACAAATCAACACGACCGTCGGCGACCTTCAGGGGAACGCGGCGAAGATCGTCGCTGCCATCGGTGAGGCTGAGGGGGCTGGCGCGGATATCGTGCTCCTGCCGGAATTGTCCGTGCCGGGCTATCCGCCGAAGGATTTTTTGCTCAAACGCTCGTTCGTTCAGGCCAACATCGAGGCTATGGAGCGTATCGCAGCCAAAGTCGGCGGTATCACGGCGGTCGTTGGATATGTCGAGCCGCATCAGGCTGAAAAGGGCCGAGGCGTGTACAACACCGCTGCCATCTGCCGGGACGGCTGCATCGTGGGCCGACATCGCAAAATTCTTCTGCCGACCTACGACGTATTCGACGAAACGCGGTATTTCGATTCCGGTGAAACGCCGCTCGTGATTCGTATTCCAACGGGCGACGGCGAGGTGGCTGTCGGCGTTACGATTTGCGAAGACCTGTGGAGCGACGATTTCTACTTCGCCCGCCGCCTCTATCAGCGCGACCCCTCGGCTGAGCTTCGGGCAGCCGGTGCGGAATGCATCGTCAACATCGGCGCGTCACCCTTCGCAATCGGCAAGCCGGCCCGCCGCGTGAAGCTGTTCAGTCAGAAAGCAGCCGACCACGGCGTCCCGCTCGCAGCCGTCAATCTGGTCGGCGGGAACGATGATCTGATCTTCGACGGTGCGTCCACCGCTTTCGACGCAACGGGGAATCTCATCGCTTGTGCGAAATCCTTTGCCGAAGATATGCTCATCGTCGATTTTTCGATGAGTGACAATATGTTGACACCCATGCCCGAAAACGCTGCGGCTGTCCTCGATGCCCTCGTTCTCGGCACGCGCGATTACATCGGCAAATGCGGGTTCAAGGGAGTCGTCATCGGTGTCTCCGGCGGCATTGACTCAGCCGTGACCGCCGCCGTCGCCGCCGAAGCGTTCGGGGCGGATCGTGTGCATCTGGTGGCTATGCCGTCGAGATTCAGCAGCGAGCACAGCCTCACCGACGCCGAACTACTGGCTAACACCCTCGGTTGCGAAATGCGGACCATCCCTATTGAAGCGATGCACGCGGCTGCGGAGCAGACCCTCGCCCCGCACTTCAACGGCCAATCGCCCGATGTGACCGAGGAAAACATGCAGGCCCGTGCCCGCGGTTCGATCCTGATGGCTTTGTCGAACAAATTCGGCTGGCTGCTGCTGACCACGGGCAACAAGAGCGAGCTGGCCGTCGGCTACTGCACGCTGTACGGCGACATGTGCGGCGGGCTGGCGGTCATCAGCGACGTGCCCAAGACGATGGTTTACAAGATCGCCCGCCTGATCAACGAGCGCGCCGGTCGCGAACTTGTACCGGAAGGCACGATCACCAAGCCGCCGTCGGCTGAGCTGCGACCCGACCAACTGGACCAGGATTCTCTGCCAGCCTACGACACACTCGACGCCATTCTCGAACGATACATCGAGAACGAAGAGACGGTCGACGAGATCGTCGCGGCTGGTTTCGACGAACCCGTGGTGCGCGACGTCGTTCGCAAGGTGGACCGCAACGAGCACAAACGCAAACAAGCGGCAGTGGGTCTGAAAGTGACCTCCCGCGCCTTCGGCACAGGCCGACGAATGCCAATCGCAGCCAAGTATTCGTAGCCACTTTGCGCTCGCAACCGTCGCTAAGAAACGACATTGCGACAGAACTCAATTCTATATCACAGCCTCCGTCGGTTGCCGCCTGATTCCACGGTTTGACGCTGTCATCGCCGGTTCTACGATAGCAAGAATCGCGTCGCGCGTGTCAATCGCAACGGGAATCAATATCCATCCGCTCAGCAGGTTCAAAACGAAATGTCCGATCGCCAATTCGTACACCTTCACGTTCACACGCACTACAGCCTGCTCGACGGGGCTACGCGCATCAAGCCGCTGATCGAGACGGCCAAGAAGATGAACATGCCCGCCGTCGCCATCACCGACCACGGCAACATGTTCGGGGCCGTCGAATTCTACAACGCCGCAGTCGCCGCCGGCGTCAAGCCGATCATCGGGTGCGAAACCTACCTCGCCCCCAACGATCGCCGCGTAAAACAGGGCAAGCAATCCGAGTCGAACTTCCACTTGCTCCTGTTGGCCATGAACAATGTCGGCTACCAGAACCTGCTCAAGCTATCAAGCATCGGCTACCTCGAAGGGTTCTACTACAAGCCGCGCATCGACAAAGAGGTGCTCCGCGAATTCTCCGAAGGCCTGCTCTGCACCAGTACCTGCCTTGGGGCTGAAGTGCCCCAGGCCCTGCTCAAAAAGGACCGTGCCGCCGCAGAGGAACTGGCGAAATCCTATCTCGAAATCTTCGGCCCTGACCGATTCTTCATGGAGATTCAGGACCACGGCATGGACGAGCAGCGGATGATCAATCCGGAGTTACTGGACATCGCCAACCGTCTCGGCGCCCCGGTGATCGCCTCAAACGACGTGCATTACCTCGAGCATTCAGACACCGAAGCCCACGACGTTCTCTGCTGCATCAGCACGCGGGCGCTCGTTTCGGACGAAGATCGCTTCAAGTTTCCGACCGACCAGTTCTACTTCAAATCCGGCCAGGAAATGGCGGACCTTTTTCCGGATTGCCCCGAAGCCATCGACAACACGCTCCGCGTGGCAGACCTGTGCAACGTCGAGTTGGATTTTTCGAAGCGTCATTCGCCGGTCTACAAACTCCCCAAGGGTCGCGAGGAGGACGAGTACCTTCGCGGGCTGGTCTACGACGGTGCCAAGGAACGCTACGAGAAAATCACCAAAGAAGTCAGCGAGCGTATCGACTACGAGCTGGGCGTCATTTCGAGCAAGGGCTTCAGCGGTTACTTCCTGATCGTCTGGGATTTTATGAATTACGCCCGCGCCCAGGGCATCCCCTGCGGCGCACGCGGCAGCGGTTGCAGTTCGGTGGTCAGCTACTGCCTCGGCATCAGTGCTCCCGATCCGCTGCGTTATGAGCTTTACTTTGAGCGTTTCATGGATCCCGATCGCGACGAGATGCCCGACATAGACGTCGATATGTGTCAAACGCATCGCGCTGATGTGATCAATTTCGTACGCAAGAAATATGGCCACGTCGCCCAGATCATCACATTCGGAACGCTCAAAGCCAAAGCAGCCGTCAAGGACGTCGCCCGCGTGATGGGCCTCGACTTCAACAGTGCAACGCAGTTGACCAATTTGATACCAGCCGAGCTGAACATTACGATTGACAAGGCCCTCGAGAGCGAACCGGAACTCAAAAAACGCTACGAGACTGACGACGAAGTCCACCGCATCATCGACATCGCCCGCAAGCTCGAAGGCCTTTCGCGGCACGCGGGCGTTCACGCCGCCGGCATCGTGGTGGCCGACACCCCGCTCGACCAGTTTCTACCCCTCTACAAACCCGCCAACGACGACCAGATCGTCACGCAATACGACGGGCCGACGGTCGAAAGCGTCGGCCTGCTGAAGTTCGACTTCCTCGGCCTGCGTACGCTGACCACGCTCGAGCGCGCTCGAATGTTGGCCCAGAAGACAGCCGACCACAAAATCGATCTGGACAAGCTCGATCTGACCGATCAGCGCGTGTACCAGTTGTTCTCACGCGGCGAGACCAAGGGCGTGTTCCAGTTTGAATCGGGCGGCATGCGCGACGTCATCATGCGCATGAAGCCAAACCGCATCGAAGACCTCATCGCCGCCAACGCCCTCTTCCGCCCAGGCCCCATGCAGTACATCGATTCCTACGTCGCGCGCAAGCACGGCGAATCCTGGACCACGCCACACCCCATCATGACCGAAGTGCTGGCGGAAACGTACGGCATCATGGTCTATCAGGAGCAGGTTTCGCGCATGGTCAATCGCCTGGGCGGGATCGAACTCAAACGCGCCTTCCGGCTGGCCAAAGCGATCAGCAAGAAGAAAACCAAAATGATCGAAGCCGAGCGCGAGCCTTTCCTCGAAGGCGCAGCCGTCAACGGCGTCGATCGAAAGGTGGCCGACGAAGTCTTCGAAGATATTCTCAAATTCGGCGGCTACGCGTTCAACAAAGCCCACTCCACCGGCTACGCCCTCGTCGCTTTTCAGACGGCCTACATGAAGGTCTACCACCCGGTCGAATTCATGGCCGCCGTCATGACCTTCGAAATGTCCAGCACGGACAAAATTCTCGAATACTTCGACGAGTGCAAGCGCATCGGCATCACCGTCCTGCCACCCGACGTCAACGAATCCGACAACGACTTCACCGTCGTCACCATCGAACGCGAAGGCAAAAAACGCAAAGCCATTCGCTTCGGCTTGGCGGCCGTGAAAGGCGTCGGCGGGAAAGCGGTCACCGCCATCACAGACGCACGTGCGGAGGGAGGCACATTTACCGACATCTACGAATTCTGCGAGCGCGTCGACCTCAGTGCCTGCAACCGCGCCGCCATCGAATCCCTACTCAGCTGCGGCGCGTTTGATTCCACCGGCGCGATGCGCAAAGCACTCTCCACCGTCCTCGAAGCCGCGTTCGATCACGGCGGCCGAACGCAACAAGACAAGAAGTCCGGGCAAATGGGATTGTTCGGCGAAAGCTCCGACAGCAAGACCGAGCATCCACCGCTCCCGTCCGACGAATGGACCGAAGCCGAAATGCTCGCCCGCGAGAAGGCCGCCCTCGGATTCTTCGTCACGCGGCACCCCCTCGCCCACGCCGGGAAACTCATCGAATCCTGCGTGACCGCCTACACCGTGGACCTGCCCGCTTTGCCACCCGAAGCACAGGTCACGCTCGGCGGCATGGTCTCTGCCCTCCGCACCGTCCCAACCCGCCAGGGCAAGAAAATGGGCATCATCATGCTTGAAGACCTCAAAGGCCACGTCGAAGGCATCGTCTTCCCCAAGAGCCTGCCCGAGTTTCAACCCATGCTCAGCCCCGACAGCCTCGTCTTCCTTTCGGGCAAGGTCGATAAGAAGCGTGAGGAACCGTGTCTGCGCGTTGAGAGTGTCATACCTGCGGCACAGGCTTACCGAATGTTGAGCGAGAATGTCCTCATCACCCTGCCCCGGGACATCGACACCGACCGCCTCGAACAGTTGAAGAACCTGCTCTTGCAGCATCACGGCGACAAGCCGCCTTACCTCCAGTTCCACACCGACGACGGCTTCACCGCCACCGTCAAGTGCTCCTCCACGTTCGCCATCGACATCACCGCCGCCTTCATCCGCGCCGTGAACGAATTCCTGGGCCAACCCTCCGTCACCGTCCTCAGCCGCAACAGCCGCCCCATCCCCCTCGACACCATCGCCGACGAAATCCAAGCCCCCGCCTTGGCCCAAGTCTGATGCTCAGCCAACCATCGCCCGAAGTGAACAGACAGACAGAGCCACGCCCGTAAGAGACCATGAAAGCCGGGGTGCCATTGGCCTGAAAATCGAGGAACTGACTCTCACAACGGCTGGTACATAAAACGGGGGCAGGTCAGCAACCCACAGGGAATTCAGTAGGCGCCAGTGGACGGGGCCAATCGAAGTGTCAGCAGCGTGTCACAAACGAAAAATCCCGCCAAACGCGCAAAAAACGCGGTTTTGACGGGAATAACGGAGAGGGGGGGATTCGAACCCCCGGTACCGGTTTAAACCAGTACGACGGTTTAGCAAACCGTTGCTTTAAGCCGCTCAGCCACCTCTCCATCGATGGAATCATTTTCGTCCCGAACGTCCCACGCGACCGATTCTATCACCCCAAGCGCGAGACGCAACGCCGCCAAGATTGCGTTCCCGACGTAGGTCAAAAAAGCGGAGCGACCGGCCCTAGGCTTGGTCGCTCCGCTGGAAAAGCTCATTGAAATAGCGAAAGAAGCGGACTATTGCTGCATGTCTTGAAGATGAACCAGAGTGCGTTGCGATGAGACGATCAGCGTCTCATTAATGTGGCTAAGCGTTCGGCCATTAGTACGGGTCAGCTGAACACGTCTCCGTGCTTACACTTCCCGCCTATCGACCTGCTAGTCTTGCAGGGGCCTTCATCCGAAGAATCGAAACCTTATCTTAGGGAAGGCTTCCCGCTTAGATGCATTCAGCGGTTATCCTTTCCGAGCATAGCTACCCAGCGGTGCCCCGAGCGGGACAGCTGGTACACCAGCGGCTCGTACCTCCCAATCCTCTCGTACTAGGGAGATACCCCTTCAAGTTTCGTGCGCCCACGGCAGATAGGGACCGACCTGGCTCACGCCGGTCTGAACCCAGCTCGCGTACCACTTTAATCGGCGAACAGCCGAACCCTTGGGAGCGCCTTCACCCCCAGGATGTGATGGGCCGACATCGAGGTGCCAAACGACTCCGCCGCTATGAACGCTCGGGAGTCATAAGCCTGTTATCCCCGGAGTACCTTTTGTCCGATGAGCGATAACCCTTCCACACGGGATTACCGGATCACTAAGGCCTACTTTCGTATCTGCTCGAT
>JAJRSP010000202.1 GCA_024278775.1 Planctomycetota bacterium | reverse complement strand
CGAGGATACGATGGCCCCCGCAAGCTGACAAAGGCAATACGTCCGACAACCATGCCAACGAAGATATCATACGTCCCTGTCACACTATTGCTTTTTCAGGGACGACAAATTGTTTCCCGCATCCGGCACAAAACCGAACTCGGGGAGTAAGTCCCATGTGCAGATGGAAGCCTCTTCCATGACACTCAGGTCGGGATTCGCCCAACGATCCCTTCCGGAAAAAGACAGGTCGACTCCGACCGGTCTGTCTGACAATCTCCATGCATTACCGGGCGAGCGATACGCACAACACCGACTGGCGCGTTTTCAGTTGTCACGTGCCGTACTACTGCGCGCTCTTGCTCGACAGGGCTTCGTAACCGGCATCGCCCGCCTCACCGCGCTCGACAGGGTAGCCGAGCGTGGACCACCCCTCCACCAACACCTGACCCGTTGCATCAGTACTCCCGGAAAAACCGCCGCGCATGTTCACGGTGTTCGTATAGCCGGCCTGGTGCATGAGCTCTTGTGCCTTGGCCGACCGCCGGCCCGAACGACACCCGACAATCACCTTGGCCGACTTGGGGATATGGGCCGTCGCCACAATGAGAAACGCGTCATTCAGCTCCATGTCTCCGGTGGTGGGGTTGTGCATCGCGACGGGAATGTTGATCGCACCGACCGGCCGACCGGCCTGAAACTCCGACGGCGTACGCACATCGAGGTAGATATAGCCCGAGTTGCTGTCGAGCAAACGCTTGGCTTCCTCCGGATTGATGGTTGGTAGTTCCACTTGCTTTTCCATTGTCTGGTCTCCTCCGCAACGGTGGCGGTCCGGCGTCGAGCAACCGAAATGCCACATGCTTGTCACCATGACGCACCACGCCGCCACCACACCGCGCCGCAATCTCGAATGTAGTCGTTTCATCATATCTCCATCATCGAGGTAAGCCGTCGACCGTCAACCGACTCTTGCCTCGTGAGCAGGCGGCGTCTTCACATCGCGTCCAGCATCTCGCCGATTGTTCGCTCCAGCAGCAGCGAGCCGCCGAACTCCATCCCGAGCGCCCGAAGGCAACTCGTGTCGATCTGGTGCTTCGCGCCCTGGTTCAACTCGGCAATCTCACTGCGGCTGCCGGTGATCTCCTTGGCGATCCGCGCGACCTCCTGCTCGGCCACGTATAGATCGTAACAGTTGTACGCCTTGCCGGCCACGCCGTCCGCCGCGAGCAACAGCTCCACCGCGCGGGCCACATCGTCGGCGTGAACCTCCTTGCCGCCGACGGCGCTTTCGACCGGCTCACCGCGTTTCACTCGTTGCAGGAGTTGGAACCACTTGCTCCGCTGAACCGGGTGGGCTACCCCGTAGATTCCCGTTGGACGAAGCGCGCAGATGGGATACTCTTCGCCCAGGCCGTAGCTATGGATGAACTTTTCAATCGCCGCCTTGTGAGCCCCGTAGTGAGATAGCGGCCACAGCGGGTGCGCCTCATCCAGCTTGCGATCTTCGAGGATCACCTCGTGAACCGCGCACGTCGAAATGAACACAAACCGGGACACCTCGGCCGCACGGGCCGCTTCGATCAGGCGGATCGAACCGACTACGTTGCGCTCCACGAACGCCGGCACGTCTCCCTCGGCACCTCGAAAACCGGCACCCGGTCTGGCCAGGGCCGCATGGACCACGGCATCCGCACACGCCACCAACGCGGTCATCGAGGCCGGGTCAGTCAGGTCGCCAGTGATCCACTCGATGTGGTCTTCAACCCCGTCGAATCCGCCGCGATCGGAAGATTCACGAGCCCAGCACCGACAGGTGTGGCCCTGCGCCGCGAGCCTCCGCACGATGTACCGGCCCAAGAATCCCGTCCCGCCTGTGATGCCAATCAGCATGTTTGCACCTCCGCACCATTCGCCGGCGCATGCGGCAAGTGGTACGCCTTCTTGTACGCGGCCACAGCGATTCGATCAATCAGTCCGCGTTTCCACGAGTTTGCCGGCGGGCACGCCCGCTTGTGGTTGTGCGGCTGAAATTAGCCCTTGACCCACCTCGCCATAATATATATCATAATAACGATGTACGACATAAAAATGTCAACTATATATAACGCGTCGCCGAACCCCTTGATCTATTCTGCGTTGAGCGCCTATGGGCGGCGTCGCGGAGGGGAGTTGCCCGGTCCGTGGTTTGTGGCTGCCCTCGAGCCGCTCCGTCAGACGCCGGCGGCCACACGACAGGCGTTGTTCCGTATGGAGGCGAGCGGAGAACTCGTGGCCCGCAAAAAGGGGAGGATCAAGCATTACCGGCTCAGCACCTACGGGCTCGCCGCCATCGAAGTCGGGGCGGATAAGCTGTTGACACCGCCGGCGAAAAAATGGGATGGCCACTGGACGCTGATGTAGTATCGGTTTGGCTCCGACGAGAGGTCATTACGCGACCGGGTTCGTAGATTGCTGGAGCTAGAGGGATTCGGCGCGCTCGGACGCGGGCTTTACATTCATCCCAGAGACCGCACGGAACGTGTGGAGCGCGTACTCAAAGGCGTTGACGTTCAAGGCCGGGTGGCGCTTTTTCGGGCGACGCGTGTTTCACAAGAAAAGGATAAGGATTTCGTTAAGCGACTGTGGAACCTGAAGGACCTTGACAAACGATACCGGAGGTTTGTGCGATCGTTCGAGAAGTTTTCTCGGCGGCCACGGAACTCGTGGAAGGATCAGGAAGCGTTTGCCGTACGGTTCGCCGTGGTGATGTCTTATTTGCCGGTGGCTTGGGCCGATCCGGAGCTGCCGCCATCACTGTTGCCCGCGAAGTGGGCCGGCTAT
>JAJRSP010000201.1 GCA_024278775.1 Planctomycetota bacterium | reverse complement strand
TGGCGATACACTAGCAAGGTTACGGTGTCCGGCTCGGGAACACTGAACATCGGGGGGCACCCACCGAGGCGCGAATCGAGGAAGAACCTGAACCCTCCGTCCAGATCGGGACGCGCGTTCGCTGGCTCACCGGATTCTGTCGTCGGCGGGCGCAACCGAACTACTTCTCCATCAAGTTCCGTACGGATTCCGAGAAAAACATCTGTGGCTGGTTCTAGAGATACCGCATCAACAGCACGTCCTTCCACTTCAAGTTGCGACGCGCAATCGCCACTAAACGGAATAAGAAAGAGCCAACACCCTGGCAGTAGCACAAGTAAGCCAAGCACAAAGCCGCCCGAGAAGAGAACTCGAGGCCGCGAGGTATCGCTCTCTATCTTGTTGATAGCGTGCGTCATGGCTTCACACCTGCGCATTGATCCCTAAACCACCCACTAATCGAACAGGCCGGATCTGCATTAGTACATTGAGCACCGTTGATGTAGTACTGAAGCGTGTGAGGTACTCCACAAGAATGAGCCATCTCCTGAAAAACAGTATCGATGCAACGGCAGGGATCCACGCCTGCCACCTGGCAATACCAGTTTGTCGTGCCGACGAAACTGCACCCCCCGGCACCCGCGCCGCACGGTCCGCAGTGACTGCTAGGGCTGCATGTGATCCGTGTTCGCGAGAAGCTCGATCCACCGCACCCGCAGCGTCCCTTCATACACTTTCTGACCGCATTTGATACGTTCGGAATGTCGCCGATTCGCTGGCAGAACTCCACCAGCCGGTCGCTGCACGAAATTCGATTGTTCGCACAGGACTGACCCGTGCCGCTGGGAATGTACGGCCCGAGACACGTGACCGGCGGCGTGTACCGTATGCCTATATCGAGGATCGTGTTGATAAGAAGCTGCCCCACGTTGCCGATTGTAGAAATGATTGTGGCGAAAAAGTTTGTATGGCTGGCCACGGCACCCGCTGGCGTGGACAGATTAAACATCTCGGCCACCGAATCCTGGAAACCTACATCGGAAGCCGGGTCCAGCAGCGGACCGGTCGCGTCGGAATAGGTCCAACCGCCCGTATAGGTAGTCGTAGCCCCGAAAGCCACCACGTGCGTCACGGTACCGTCAAGATGCAGGGTCGTACCCTCCTGCCACAGATTCATCACCAGCGTCCATCCTTGTGTTGTGCCGCCCTCTAATGGATCCTCGGTGACCTCAAACGTCACCAGCACACTGCCTGCCCCGGTCCCGCACGCGACGGTACTCGTGCCGCTGCGTACGGTACCCACAACGCCGAAACCTGTGTCGCCGTAGACCAGCAACGCTTGCGTTGAAACCCTAGCGCCGCGAATGCCGCTCTCGAACTGCGATGGAACGACGGGCGAAGCGCTCCGAAACGTCCAAGTATCCAGTATATCCATCCCGCGTGAATCCCTGCAAGGATTATTAGAAAAAAATATGCCGATCGATGGGGCGAAGCAAACTGCACCACACGACGATAAACGAATCCGCGCGCGTTTGCATGATCGTTGCTAATCGGGGGACCAATCGAGTCCCCCACCTCTAAGGAGTCGGGGCACGCATCCTATGGCATGCTATCCAAGTTCTGATGGTGTAAGAGGTTCAGTGCGGTTCTGGGGAGACCGTTCGCGATCGTCACAATAGCGCGTCGAGCGCGTCGAGTGATTCGATCGTGTGGTGCGGGGTGCCGCCGTCGGCGATTGGCGTATCGCGGTAGATGCCGTCGGGACGAACGATGCGAATGGTCTGCCAACCCAGCGCACAGGGTGCGACGAAATCCTTGGCCGGATTGTCGGCGACGTACACGCATGCGTCGTGCTCCACGCCGAGCCGCTCGGCCATGAGTTCAAACGACCGCGGGTGCGGCTTGTCGAACCCCCGCCCGAGTTCGTCGGTGAGAATGATCTCGTGAACGCGCGACTCAAGGCGCAGCGCCGTTACTTTTGCCGATTGCTGGACGGTCGGACCATCGGTGATGATGCCCAGACGATACTTCTTCTTCATAGCAAAGTCTGTTTCTGTGCATCGCTCGACCCCCCTCTTTCCCCCCTTGTCAAGGGGGGATGAAAGAGTGGTTCCGCTACACGAAAACGGAGAATGCTCTAATCGGGTTAGCGCGGCTTCGGCGTCGGCGTATAGCGAGATGGCGGGTTGGTGTCGGCGAAACGTATCAATCATGTCGGCGAGCAACTGGGCTTCGCCGCTCAGGTTCTTTCGTCTCAACATTTCATTGAACACATGTGCGCGATGCGTGGAATCGAATAGCCCCCGCATGGTTTTGGTCGAGATGGCCGGGTCTCCCAAGACATCTTCAAACGACTCGGCCACGGCTGCGAAACCGCTGTAGGCATAGGTCCGCTCTGGGTAAAGCGTGTCATCAAGATCGAAGACGATCGCCTTCATCGCGTGGCCGGCTTTCGATCCATCAGACGTGACGCACGCGGCAGAAACACGGAGTCGTCAAAACGAAGCATGGCCACATCGTCGCGAAATCCGGTGGGGTTGATGCGCGGCGTCTTTCCGAGCAGGTCGCTCAGAATCCACTTGGGAAAGTCCGCCCCCGCATGAATGGCCAGCGGCACGCCGCCACCGAAGCGCGGATTGATCTCGATGACGCGGATGCGCCCGCGCGGCGTCACGATGCACTGCACGGTGATCACACCCCGGCAATCACCGAGCGCCGTCGCGACGCGCATGCCGATCTCCATGATTTTCGGGTCTTTGACGATCAACGCCTTGCTTACCTCACCGGAGCGGACCTCGATTCGGCGACGCGGCACGGCGCAGCGCGGTTTGCCATCGAGCCCGGTATACACATCGAGCGTGTGTTCGACGCCGGCGACGAACTCCTGCACGATGGCGTCGGGAACCTGGCGGCCGAACACCTGCAGTTCGTCGAGATGGTTGATCTTGAAATTCCCCATCGCGGCGCTGCCCGCGCGCGGTTTGAGGAAATAGGGGAAACGGTGACGCTTACGGGCGAGTGTTTCTTCCAGCGACCATGTCTGCGGCGTGTCAATCTTCGCGGTCGTCAGCATTTTGAAAGTCGCGAGCTTGTCCCGACACACGCGCACCACCTGCGGTGAAGAGATCAGGGCGGTGCAACCGACGCTGCGAAAGGTTTCTGCGGCGTCGGCGACCAGTTGGAGCTCCGAGTCAATCAGTGGCACAAGCAGATCGATCTTGGCACGTGTGACGATGGTGAGCAGATGGGACGTGTGGCGTTTTGAGATCGGTGGGATCGTGTGGCACTTGTCCACGTGATGCCCCGCAGGTGCCAGACGAGAAGAATCCGCACCGTGAACCTCAAGCCGAACGCCAAGCGACTCGGCCGCCCGGCGAAACGCGCGGATTAGCTCCACACGCCGCCCGACACATGAAAAAAGCACGCGTATCTTGGGTGGTGACGTGCTGCGTTTTTTTCCGGTGGTCTTGGCCAATGTCTTTCGGGTCGTGCCCACTCCGTCCATTTCCTTTCGAGGTAGGTATATAAGGACTTCCGCGTTACATCGCTAGCGGCACGTGGCCGGAGTCTCGTCCGCTTGTCGAGTCGGCCATGTGTGTTACGCTTGACGGCGATGAAGACCATCATCATTAGTATCGGCGAAGAACTCACCAGCGGGCAGATTATCGACACCAATACCGCGTGGCTCTCCCGTGCCCTGGTTTCGCACGGCGTTTCGGTGATGCGTCACGTGACGGTCGCGGATGAACTCGAAGCGATGGAGGCCACGTTTAGAGAATCGATGAGTGCCGCCGATCTGGTGATATCCACCGGTGGTATCGGCCCCACGCCGGACGATCTGACCCGCCCGGCCCTGGCGAACGCACTCGGTGTTCCGCTGGAGCATTCTGACGAGGCCGAACGGCAGATCCGCGCCTTTTTCGACCGGTGGCAGCGGCCTCTGAGGGATTCCAACCTCGTGCAGGCCAACATACCTCGCGGCTGTGTGGCGTTGGAGAATGCCACCGGGACCGCACCGGGAATCTCATTTGACGGCCGTGGCTGCCAGGTTTTCGTGCTTCCGGGTGTGCCGTCTGAAATGAAAGCCATGTTTGCCCGTCATATCGAGCCTGGGCTTCGCGGGGCTGGTACCGTGACGCTTCACACCGAAATCCGGTGTTTTGGCCTTTCCGAGGCCGTACTGGGGGAGCGACTGGCCGACATGATGCACCGGACGCGAAATCCCCTTGTCGGTACGACGGCGTCTCACGCGATTCTCACCGTTCGCGTTCGGGCTACAGCTTGTTCCGAAAATGAGGCGCGAAGGCTGCTCGACTCCGACGTGGCGCAGATTCGGGCTCGGATCGGCGAGCGGGTTTTCGGTACGGGGGGAGATGGGCTTGAGCACGCGGTGGCAAGGCTGCTGACCGGGTCCGGTAAGACGGTGGCGACAGCCGAATCTTGCACGGGGGGGCTGCTGGCCAAACGCCTCACTGATCTGCCGGGTAGTAGCGCGTTTTTTCTCCAGGGAGCCATTACCTATTCGAATCAGTCCAAGACCGACCTGCTGGGTGTGCCGCCGGATCTGATTGAATCTCACGGCGCGGTCTCGGAGGCGGTGGCACGGTCCATGGCGGAGGGTTGTCGAATGGCGGCTGGGAGTGATTTTGGACTCGCGATCACTGGTGTCGCCGGTCCGGGAGGGGGGCTTCCTCCGGAAAAGCCGGTCGGACTCGTCTTCATCGCTATCGACACGGCGTCCGGCTGTGATGCAAGGCGGTGTCTCTTTGGCGATCATCTTTCTCGTTGTGAAATTCGTGATCGTGCCGCCATGACGGCGCTGGATCTGTTGCGACTTTGGCTGCTTCGTTCGTCGGGCTAGCTGCAGGCGGCTTATACGACCGATGTATGCTTCGAGGCCGGGCATCGCGAGGGTGTGTGAATTACCGGTAAAAACGGGCGAGGCCATTGTACTTGTCGTGCGGTTGCGCTAGAATCCGCCCGCGATCGGAGTGTGGAGTGGCCATAAGTGTGCCGGGCCGTGTGGATGTGCCAGGCAGGCTGTTGTTCGGGCGGGCAGATGAATCAACTGAGTCCAGTTCGCGAATACTTTCACAATATCTGGAAGACGGTGTCCACCATTCTCGTTGGGATGCGGATTTCGCTGAAGTACTGCTTCGCCAAGACGGTGACCTTGCAGTATCCGGATGTGGCCCCTGCGCTTCAACCTCGGTATCGCGGTTTTCACTTTTACGAAATTGAGAAATGCATCGCCTGCGACCAATGCGCCAAGGCGTGCCCGGTGGATTGCATCTATATTGAGAAGACCGGGCCGCGGAAGCTCGACAAGAAAACGGGGATTGCTACCGGCGGACTGATGACACGCTACGCGATTGACTACGCCAAGTGTATGTTTTGTGCGTTGTGCGTGGATCCCTGCCCGACGGATTGCATCCATATGGGTAATCTCCACGACATGTCCGGTTTTAATCGTGAGAGCATGACGGTGGAGTTTACCGAACTGGCGAAGGATGGACTGCAGACGCCGCAGCCGCTCTGGATGACGAAGGATAACTTGCCCGAATGGGCGGCGACGCGGAAGCGGGAGTGGACGGAGTTTGCGAATTCGAGCGACAAGCTGTCACACGATCGCGAAGCTCGCAAGGTGGCGATGGTGGACGCGGTGGCGGAGGACGCCTAGTGCGTTTGCTTTTCGGTCGGTGAGACACACAACGTGATGGCGACTATCGGCATTATGGCAGGTCAGGGCGTGGCCGCGGCACTCGCGGCGACGACGAGTACGTCCGGCGGCAACAGCAATGTCATGCTGGTGCTGGGCATGCTCCTGTTTTGTGCGTCGGGCTTTGGGATTGTGTTTGGCGGGCTGCTGGTGGGCAGCTTGGCTCGCCCTAAGCTGCCCCACCCGGAGAAGGGTGCGGCGTACGAGTGCGGAGAGCCGGCCATCGGCGATAGCTGGGTGCAGTTTGATCTGCGTTTCTATACCGTGGCGCTCGTGTTCATCGTGTTCGATGTCGAGGTGGCGCTGCTCTGGCCCTGGGCGGTGGTTTATAAGGACCTGGGCGCTCCGGGCTTCTGGGCGTTTTTTGTGTTCTTCCTGCTGCTTGCGATACCGTTTTTGTACGAGTGGAAGTCGGGTTATCTGAACTGGGTTCGATCGAGTGACGCCCAGAAGGAAGCGGAGCCTCTTCTTCCTGATCCCGTTCGCGACGGGGGTTCTGTGGCGGTTGAGGCGAAGGCCGAGCCGGAACCGGTGGGGGCGAGGGTGTGATGACTGGCTGCGTTCGTCGAGTCGGAGGGTTTCTATGAGCTGGATCGAAAACCGATTCGAGGAAGGGCTGATCGTGACGTCGCTCGACTGGGCGATCAACTGGGGTCGGAGCAGCAGTATCTGGCCGATGACGTTCGGTCTGGCCTGCTGTGCGATCGAGATGATGGCTGTTGGCGCGTCTCGTTTTGATATTGACCGGTTTGGTGCGGGGGCGTTTCGGGCTACCCCGCGCCAGAGTGATCTGATGATCGTTGCGGGTACGGTGACGTACAAGATGGCGTCACGGCTCAAGCGTCTCTACAACCAGATGCCGGATCCGAAATATGTGATGGCGATGGGGGCCTGCACGGTGGGCGGCGGTCCGTACTTTAAGCACGGGTACCACGTCGTGAAGGGCGTGGACCTAGTCGTACCCGTGGATATTTATATTCCCGGATGCCCGCCGCGCCCGGAGGCTTTGCTGGAAGGGTTGATGCGTCTGCAAGACAAGATTCGTCATCAGACGCGCGGCAAGACTTTGGTGACGAAGGCGAAAGAGGTCGCGCTGGCGTAGGTCAGTGTTGCGTGGCAGAACATGGATTGAAGGAACGAATAAGAGCACCTAAGGCTCGAATGTGGCCTTTTATTTTATGGGAACTCTTCGGAAACCCGAGGTTCCGCGCAGGCTGAAGCCTGCGGCTCGGTACACCAGACAGTAAGTGGCTCTAGAAGAAAAAGAAGTGGCACGTGGTACCTGAAGAGATTGGCAAACTGCTGGCGAGCGAGTTCGGCGACGGCGTCGTGAAGATGGTCGTCGCGGGGTGCCGTCCCTATGCGGAAGTGTCTCCCGCGCGTTGGCCTGAGGTGGCCATGTTTTTGCGGGATGACTCGCGTCTTCGCATGAACCTGCTGCGCAGTATTTCCGGGTTGGATTTGCTCGTGGATGACAAGCTGGCGTGTGTGTATGACATGATGAGCGTCTCGCTGGACGCGCCGACGATGCTGATTACGGAGACGTGCGAGTTTGCCGTCCGCGTGGCGGTGGATCGGAGCGAGCCGGTACTACCGACCGTGTCGCCTGTGTGGCCGGCGGCCGATTGGCACGAGCGAGAGGCGTATGACATGTTCGGGATCGTGTTTTCCGATCATCCCGATCTGCGCCGCATCTTGTGCCCGGACGACTGGGAAGGCTATCCATTGCGAAAGGATTATGACTTCCCGTTGGAGTACCACGGGATCCCCGCGACCACGGAGTTTGAGTTGACGAACCCGCGGCATTAGCACGGCGGTCAGTAGTTTTCGAGCAAGTTGTTTAGTAAGAGCGTTCGAGTTTTCATGGCAGACAGCACACTCACTTACGAATCGCAGCCAGACGTGCTGATGGATCAGCGCACCCGGGAGCAGGGCGATCTGCGCACCGAGGAAATGCTGGTTAACATGGGTCCGCAGCATCCGTCGACGCACGGCGTGCTGCGCGTCGTGCTTCGGACCGACGGCGAGATGGTGCTGGAAGCGATACCCCATATTGGTTATCTGCATCGCTGTGCCGAAAAAATCGGCGAGTCCCTCCAGCCATATCAGTACATCCCCTACACGGACCGGATGGATTACCTGGCCGGGATGAACAACAACCAGGCGTTTTCGATTGCCGTAGAGCAGCTTGTAGGGATGGAGGTTCCACCGCGCGGCCAGGCGCTACGCGTGATCTTCGCGGAGCTGAATCGCATCGCGTCGCATCTGGTGTCGCTGGGGACGTATGGGCTGGACATGGGTGCGTTCACCCCGTTTCTCTACTGCTTCCGAGAACGCGAGATGATTCTCGATCTGTTTGAGGCAGCCTGTGGCGCACGGCTGACGTACAGCTACATCACGATCGGCGGCGTTCACGATGACGTGCCGGACGGGTGGATCGATCGTTGCCGCGAGTTTCTGGACTACTTCGAAACGAAGATCGACGACTACAACAACCTGCTGTCGTTCAACCATATTTTCATCAAGCGAACCGGCCGTGTCGGCGTGATAAGCAAGCAAGATGCGATCGCGTTCGGTCTGACCGGCCCCCCGCTTCGCGGATCGGGCATTCGGTTTGATCTTCGAAAAGCGCTGCCCTACGACGGCTACGAGAAGTATGATTTTGAGATTCCCATTGCGGAGCCGGCCGGCACGGGTGACATTCCGCAAGGCGTGGAGGTGGGCGATTGCTGGAGCCGGTACTTCGTGCGCGTGTTGGAGATGACGCAATCGGTGCGCATCATCCGCCAGGCGATGGACCAGCTTCCCGGTGGCGACTTCCGCGCGAAAAAGGGAACCACCGTCAAACTTCCGGATGATGAGAACTACGTCGAGGTGGAAAACCCGCGTGGTCAACTGGGTTTTTATGTGCGTGGCGACGGCTCGGCGATTCCCTATCGCGTGAAAGCACGCGGCCCGAGTTTTGCGAATCTGTGTATCACGCAGCACGTCGCCAGGAACGTGTTGCTGGCGGATGTGCCGGCCATCATCGGCAGTATCGACGTGGTGATGGGCGAAGTGGATCGATAACGTGAAGGGTGCTCGATGAGCGCCGGTGATGAGTGCGGTGATGAGTGACAGTGCGGTGAATCAGTTTTGGGTGCCCTGGCAGACGAAGCGTCCGACACGGTTCGGGTTCTTCTCGGGCCTCATCGTCGGCATGGCCAAGATGGTGTACGCCGTGGGCGCGCCCATCGTGAGCCGATTTGCCGGGATGCTCATGATTGGCGCGGTGGTGACGGTATGTCTGGCCGTGTGGGCGCATTCGATCGCGTTTCATTACGTCGATGACGTCGTACTGGCGTCGCCATCGCAGGTCGCCGGCGTTGCGTTTGAGTATGCTTCTCCGTCGACATGGGGGCTGCCGCCCTCGGTGATCGAGCAAAAGCTGACAGCGGCCGGCTGTTGGGCTGTCGGTGTGTGGAAGTATCTTTTCTGGCCGTTACAGTTTCGTATCGTCCGGGATGTGATTGGTCTGGGCGGGCTGATCGGTCTGTTTAACCTGATTCCCGTGTTTACGATCTGGTGGGAGCGGAAAGTGGCTGGACGTATCCAGTCGCGTCTGGGGCCGATGCGCGTCGGGGGTTGGCATGGCTGGTCGCAGTCACCGGCCGACGGCATCAAGCTGATACTCAAAGAAGACCTCATCCCCGACGACGCGGACAGGACACTCTTTCGTGTGGCTCCATACTTTGCGATCATTCCGGTGCTGTTGTCGTTCGTGGCGTTTCCGCTCGGGGCGACCTACATGTTTCGCGAGATGGACGTGGCGTTGCTGTTCATTCTCGGCGTGCTGGGGATTGAGGTGTTCGCGGTGATTCTCGCGGGCTGGGCGTCGAACAACAAATGGAGCATCTACGGTGCCATGCGTGAGGCGTGCCAGATGGTCTCGTATGAAATCCCTATGGGGATGGCGCTGCTCGTCCCGGTGCTCTGTGTCGGTTCGATCAGTCTGAAACACATCGGCGACGCGCAGGCCGGTGGCTGGTTCACCTGGATCGCGTTTCGCAATCCGTTCACGTTTCTCGCGTTCATCGCTTATTTCATTGCGTCGCTGGCGAGCAGTAAGCGCGCCCCGTTCGATCTTCCCGAGGCGGAGAGCGAGTTGGTGGCCGGCTTCCACACGGAATACTCCGGCTTTCGTTGGAGCCTGTTTTTCTTCGCGGAATACGCGGGCATGTTCGTGGTGAGCGGGCTGGCGGTGATTATGTTCCTTGGCGGTTGGAACTCACCGCTACCGTTGGCTTGGGGGGCGTCGTGGGGTGATGCGTGGTACATGGACGGCGTGCGTGGGCTGCTCTTTAGCGGGCCGGTGTGGTTCGTAAGCAAGTGCGTCTTCTTTCTTTTCGTGCAGATTTGGCTACGGTGGACGCTGCCGCGCGTTCGCATCGATCAGGTGCTCTATGCGTGCGTGCAGGTGTTGCTACCGCTGACGATGGTTCTGCTGCTGGGTAATGCGGTATGGGTGCTCGCTTCGATGTCCGATAGCGGGGCGTGGGCCGTTTTTGCGTTTGTTTGTAATGTGATCGTCGGGCTCGTCGGGCTGGGTATTACGCTCATGTTCCCGGTGATCGCGGCGTATGGTTTTTATCACCGGCGGAAGTTGGTGGGCAATTTGGTGGTGGATGCGCTCCCGGGTTCGTAGAGACTCCGATGCGAGACGAAAGTAAAAGACGCCGTGAAACTGTTTTGGAATAAGACCAGCCTTCTCGTGTGTACCGGGGCGTTGTTGCTGTTGGCGTTGTCGGCATCTGCGCAGACGCCGGCCGGCGTGACGGAAGCGCAGGCACCGGGCGGGTTGCTGGAGGCGCTGGTGTTCTACGTCGTCGCGCTGCTGGTTTGCGGCTCAGCTTTGGGCGTTTGCGTCAGCAAGAACATCGTGCGGATGGCCGTCTGGCTGTTCGTGACGCTGGGCGGTGTGGCCATGATGTATTTTCTTCTCGCCGCCAGTTTTCTTGGCGCAGTGCAGTTGATCGTCTACGCGGGCGGCACGCTTGTCCTGCTCGTGTTCGGCGTGATGCTGACGAGTAAGTCGCCGTGGGCGCGTTTCGACACGCCCAAGCTGGAGCTGTGTGCGGCCGGTGTGGTGGCGATGGTGCTGGCGGTGAGCCTGGGTACGGTGCTGTCGCGAACCGAGTGGCACGCTGCCCAAGGTGCCGTGTCCGGGGCTACGATGGATCAACTCGGCAAGATGCTGCTCACCACCTATCTCGTGCCGTTTGAGGTGGCCGGGGTGCTGTTGATGGTGGTGATGGTCGGGGCAGCGCATCTGGCGCGTCAGGAAAAGAAGTAACCATGCTGACGATTGGCTTGACTCATTATCTCATCGTGGCGGTCGTGCTCTTTTGTGCCGGGCTGTTCACCATGATGACGAAGCGAAACGCGATCGGCATTTTGATCGGCGTGGAGTTGGTGCTCAACAGCGTGACGGTCAATCTGGTGGCGTTTGATCGCTACCTCGGCGGGGAAAAGCCGGACGGTCAGATCACGGCGCTGTTCGTGATCGTGTTGGCCGCGGCCGAGGCGGCGATCGCCGTGGGGATCTGCATCAACGTGTACAAGAACCTCGGCACAGTGGACGTGGACAGGGCTTCGAGGCTTCAAGGGTAGGCGCGGGCGCGACATATGACGGGACACACTTACGAAATCTGTCTGGCGCTCGGCGTGCTGTCGCCCATGATCGGCTTCTGGCTGCTGGTCTTCTTCGGACCGCGCCTGGGCAAGCCGGCCGCCGGTTGGTTTGCGCTGGTCACCGGCATGGGCGTGCCGCTGGCTCTGGCGACGTTTGTGCTCCTGGGCTGGCTCGGGACGGATGACGCGACGCGGACTTCGCTGACGGAGCATGCCCTGCGGTTTCACTGGGCGACGATCGGCGGCGTCAGTGTAGACGTTGGTGTTAAGCTCGATTCGCTCACGGTGGCCATGTTCTTCATGGTGACCTTCATCGCGTTTTGGATTTTCTTTTTCAGCATCGGCTACATGTCCGGCCACAGTGATGAGGTGGCTGGTAAGTGCAAGTACTGGCGGTTCTTCGCGTATCTGTCGCTCTTCGCGTTTTCGATGCTCGGGCTCGTTGTGAGCAGCAACCTCCTGTTCCTGTTCATTTTTTGGGAGCTGGTCGGTCTGTGCAGTTATCTGCTGATCGGCTTCTACTTCCACGAGCCGGTTCCGCAGTACGCCCAGATCAAGGCGTTCGTGACCAATCGTGTGGGCGACTTTGGCTTTTTGATCGGTTTGATGCTGGTCTTCTTTCACCTTAAGACGCTCGATCTGGATCAGGCGGCTGCGGTCTTCGCCGAGCAATACGCGAATCACTCCGGCGTGTTCGCCAGTAGCTTTACGATGTTCGGATGGAGCCTGGCGACGATCATGGGCGTCGGGCTGTTTTGCGGGGCGATGGGCAAGAGCGCTCAGTTCCCGTTGCATGTGTGGCTGCCGGATGCGATGGCCGGCCCCACCCCGGTCAGCGCGTTGATTCACGCGGCGACGATGGTGGCCGCCGGTGTCTACCTCGTCGCGCGGGTGTTTCGGCTGATGACGCCGGAGGCGCTGATGTTTGTCGCGGCGATCGGGTGTATCACGCTGACGCTGATGGCGCTGATCGCCGTCGTGCAGGTGGACATCAAAAAGTGCCTGGCCTATTCCACTCTGTCACAGCTTGGGTACATGATCTTCGGCATGGGCTGCGGGGCGTGGGTTGCGGCCCTGTTTCATCTCGTGACGCATGCGTTTTTCAAAGCGATGCTATTCCTCGGTAGTGGGCAGGTCATCGAGGGTTGTCACCATGTGCAGGACATGCGTCGGATGGGTGGGCTTCGCAAGAAGATGCCCGTCACCTGCTGGACCTTCTTTATCGGTGTGTTGGCTATCTACGGCGCGGGTATCGCCGGCACGAAGATCGGGTTGGGCGGGTTCTTCAGTAAAGACGAAATACTGGCCGTCGCCTACGTCCGGTCGTATGAATGGGATTCGTACGACAAGCTGGAGGGCGGACACGGTGTCGGGCACGGTGGCGGCCATGGGGGCGGTCACGGCAATGAACACGCCTTTTCGGTTGAGCCGGGTGGGTCGCGCGTGATCCTCGCTTCTGATCCGGTCCATCGTACTGCGGCCCATGATGTACACGGCGAGCCGGGTGTTTCGAGTTTGGCGAACATTTTCACCCACACGCCGCCGCTGCCGAAGTGGATGTTTTTCTTGGCGCTGGCTACCGCTTACATCACGCCGTTTTACATGATGCGGGCGTGGTGGATGACATTCATGGGTAAACCCCGAGATCAGCATGTGTACGATCACGCGCACGAGACGCCGATGATGTACATCCCGCTGGCCGTGCTCGCCGGCGGTACTGTGTTCGCCAGTTACTATGTCTTTCGTGATCTGTTCGCCCATGCCGCCCCGGCCGCAACCGATGCGGCCATGGTCATGGCGATCGACGGTACGACCCATACGCCTGCCATGACGGCTGCGCACCACTACCTCAAGTTTGCGGTGGGCGGAGCGTTTGTGGCCGGTTTTGCACTGGCGATTGCGATCTACGCGCGTGGGCTGGGCGTTGCGGAGAGGATCAAGCGTCTGGCCGGACCGATGCACACGCTGTTGGAAAAGAAGTATTTTATTGATGAGCTATACCACCTGGTGTGGATCAAGGGATGTCTCGTCGTGGCCACGATCGCGCGGTTTATTGACACGTGGGTGCTTGATCTGACGTACAACCTCATGGCCGGTGCCACGGAGCGGTTTGCAGTGTTCATCGGGCGGTTCATAGATGTGCATGGTGTCGATGGCGTCGTGAACGGCATCGCGAAGACTTCGATGGATGTGTCCGATGTGGTTCGCAGCCCGCAGACGGGGCGAATTCGCAACTACGTTATGTTCGCCGCGATGGTCGCGGCCGTGGTGCTGTTGACTATGGTGTTCAGACCTGATTCGAGCGGGTCTGTGGCGACGTCCGCGGTCGCATCGCTTGGCGGGTAGACTCTTTGGACTCGGTGTAGAAGAGCGGTGCGGCTACAGGGCGGTTCTGTAAGAAGGTGGTTTTGGGATGAATCTGTTAACGGCCATCGTATTCCTTCCGATGCTCGGGGCTGTGGCGTGTCTGATGGTCCCCAAGAACTGGGTGCGGTCTTCGGCCGTGCTGTGTTCGGCGGCGACGCTGGTTCTATCGCTCTGGCTTTTTCCGACGTTTCTGGGCGGCGGTGAAGATGCCCTGTCGATCTTCGGATCGCACTACGGCACGTTGCACCACGTGGTGCGTGTGCCCTGGATCGCGGGCGATAGCTTCTCCATTGAATACTTCCTCGGTGTGGATGGTTTGGCGTTTCCGTTGATCGTGCTGACGACGCTGGTCACGTTCCTCGCGTGCCTCGCCAGTTGGAACTTCAGCAAATGGAAGGTGAACAAAGGGATCCGGGCCTATTTTTTCCTGTTTCTGTTGCTTGAAACGGGCATGTTGGGTGTGTTCGTCGCGCTGGATTTCTTCCTGTTCTATATCTTCTGGGAGGTGATGTTGCTGCCGATGTATTTCCTCATCGGCGTCTGGGGTGGTGAGCGTAAGGAATACGCCGCGATCAAGTTCTTTCTGTTTACGTTGGCCGGCTCCGTGTTGATGCTCGTCGCGCTTGTGGCCATGTTCTTCTATAGCGGGGACGCGATCGCCGCCGCCGGTGGGTCTGTCGCCAGCGGGTATCGTGAAGGCGTGATGTTGCAACACGGTACGTTCGATCTTATCGAGTTGGCCACCTGCCCCACGATTCAGTCCTACTTCGCCTCCGGGGGGACCCTGTTCCTCGGCTTAAAGTTTGCGACGGTGATGTTCATGTTCTTGTTCATCGGGTTCGCGATCAAGTTGCCGATTTTCCCGTTCCACACCTGGTTGCCCGATGCGCACGTCCAGGCCCCGACGCCGGTCAGTATGATCCTGGCAGGCGTGCTTCTGAAGATGGGCGGGTATGGTTTTCTGCGGCTCTGCTATCCGATTTTTCCAACCGGAGGCGAGACGTGGGCGTATACGCTGGCGTGTATCGGTGTCATCAGCATTATCTACGGCGGTTTGTGCGCTCTGGCCCAGACGGACTTCAAGCGGCTCGTCGCATATAGCTCCGTCTCTCACATGGGGTTTGTGTTGCTCGGGATTGCGGTGATGACCAAGGCCGGTTTCCAAGGGGCGATGTTTCGGATGCTCGCTCATGGGATCAGCTCACCGATGTGTTTCTTTTTGGTTGGCGTGATCTACGACCGCGCCCACCATCGTGAGATCAACCGGTTTGGTGGGCTTTGGTTGACGATGCCGCGCTATGGCACGATGGCCACGATCGGCTTTTTCGCGTCGCTTGGTTTGCCGGGGATGTGCGGGTTTATCGGGGAGGTATGGGTCTTGCTTGGCACGTTTGCCGCCGGCGAGAAATACCCCTGGGCCTACCCATTGGCGATCATCGCGGCCGCCAGCGTCATTTTGACGGCTGCCTATATTCTGTGGTTGCTGCGTCGTATCTATCTTGGCAAAGAACGTGACGAATACCGGGGCTATTCCGACGCATCAGGACGGGAAACGTTTATTCTCGCGTCGTTCGCGGTGTTGTGCATTGTCATGGGTATCTTCCCGACGCAGACCGTGTTCAACTTTACCAACGGCACCTTGGACCTGATGCTTCAACAGGTGACCCATGCGATCGCGATGGTGTCGCAATCGGCTGCGAGCGTGGGACTGATCGGGTAGCGGAAGTGGTGTAGTGGTGATGAATAGCCTTCTGGCACAAACCAACCTGTGGGACGCGTTCGACGTCGGTCGAGATCTGTTCTTGTTCTCTCCGATGATCGCGATGATCGGTACGATGCTCCTGATCGTCGCTTGTCCGATTTTGATCGGGCGCGGTGCCCGGACGATATCCGCCGCGGCCGCGTTCGGTTTGGCGGTGACGTTCGTGCTGGCGTGGCGGGTGGCGAGTGCTGTCGCTGAGGGTGCGACGAGCGGTTTTTCGGCCGAGCCGTTTCTCGGCTTGTTAATCGTGGATAATATGGCCATCGGTTTTCAGCTTCTGCTGATCGTGTTTCTCGCGGGCGTGAGCCTGTTGTGGTGGATGGGGTCGGCTGAAACGGAACGCAACGCTCCGGAGTTTTTCATTCTGTTGATCGGCAGCGCGCTGGGCATGTCGCTGATGGTCAGCACGGCCCATGTGTTGATGATGGTGATCGCTATCGAAATGGCGTCGATCCCGAGCTACGCCATCGTCGGGTTTGACAAGCGCGATCGCGTTGGTGCGGAGGCCTCGCTGAAGTACATGATTTTCGGCGCGGTTTGCGCGGCGATCATGCTATACGGTGCGAGCTTGCTGTACGGTCTGGTGGGAAGTCTGAGCATGACCGATATTGCGGCCTACACGGTTACGCAGATGAGCGGCGGTGCGAATCAGATTCTGTTGGGGGTGGCGCTCTTCTGCGTGTTCGTGGGTATCGCGTTCAAGATTTCGGCCGTGCCCTTTCACTTCTGGTGCCCCGATGCGTTCCAGGGTGCCAAAATCGAGGTCACCACCTGGTTAAGCGTCGCGAGCAAGGCGGCGGGATTGGTGCTTTTGGTGCGTTTCGTGTCGATCGTTTGTGCCGCCGTAGCGTCTCCGTTCAGCATGAACCTGCTGGCACCGCTGGCCTGGACGATTGGCACGGTGGCGGCGGTGACGGCGACATTCGGAAACTTTGCCGCCTACAAGCAGCGAAGTGTCAAGCGCATGCTGGCCTATTCGTCGATCGCACACGCCGGTTACATGATGATGGCCGCGGCGATTTTTATTCACCCCAGCGCTGCCGGCGCGGGAGCAGGTGTCACCGCGTTATTGACCTACATCGTGATTTACATGTTCATGAATCTATGCGCGTTCGGCGTGACGGCCATGGTCGTGTGGGACACGGGCACGGACGATATCGATGCGTTCAACGGTTTGATTCGCCGTTCGCCGTTGCTGGCCGTGCCCATGATCATCGCGCTGATGTCACTGGTGGGCATGCCGCCCATGGCCGGCTTCATTGGTAAGTGGTGGATTCTGGTGGCATTGGGGCAGACCGGCACGTGGCTCGGCTGGGGGCTCGTCTTCGTCGCCGCGGTGAACACCCTCATTAGTCTTTACTATTACATGCGAATTGTCGTGCAGATGGTGCTGCGGGACCAGGGGAAACCGCGTGTGAACGCACCGCTTCGCGGGTTGGCGCTGGTGAACCTTTGTGCGGTGATGCTGTTCGTGCTCTTTTTTGCAGCGGGCTCATTCAAGGAAAAGATCGGCGCGTTCTCCTCCGGTTTGTATTCCGTTACGGCCGCATCGCCGGTTGACCGGGACGCGCTCGCGATTGCCGATCCGGAGGCGGCTCGATGAGCGCCGAGACAGTCATAGCGGTACTCAATGAACTCCTGGCGGCCGAGCAGCAGGCGCTGGCACCTCGTTTGTTTGAGTCCACCCCGTTCGTCTCCAGTGCGTCGGTGTCCCTCGCTCAGTTGGCGGATCGAATGCGTGCCCAGTCGGCGCAATGCCAGCAGGCCCTGGCTGATTGCGTGACTCGTCTCGGCGGTGAGCCGGGGTTGCGTTGCGGCAACCTGGAATCGGCCGACCTCCATTTTCAAGAATTGTATCGCGTGCTGCCGCGATTGATGGCCGATCATGAGCGACTGATCGCCAAGTATCGTCTGGCGTGTGAGCGAGTCGCCGGCGATGAGGCGTCGGCCTCGATCGTGAGTCGTTTCCTTTCGGTTCACGAGCAGGAACTCCAATCGCTTGCGTCGGAGCGTGCCGCTCAACTCCCGTCTCAATGCGCGGACAACTGATCTGTGGGTGGGCAAGCGACGCTCGGTTCCCGTGACCCTATCCGGGAACAAGCAAGATAGGACGGGTCGTGTCGTCCGTTCCGGGCGTCTAGGTGATCACGCCGATGGCCAACAGCACGCCGAGCACTAGGCAATAGGCCGAGAAGTAGTGCAGCTTGGCGCGGCGCACGGCTCAGAGCAGCAGGATCAGTGCGCCGATACCGACGACAAACGAAACGACGCTTCCGACAAAGACCGGCCCCATGGGTATGGCGTCGAGTTGCTCGGTTGTCTGTTGGAGTGTGTCACGAACCTTGAGGAGCGTACCGCCCAGGATGGCCGGCGCGGCGATGAGAAAGCTGAACTCGGCCGCCCAGCGACGCTTGAGCCCCAGATATGACGCGAAACAAATGGTCGCGCCGCTCCGAGATATGCCCGGAAAGACCGCGAATCCTTGAGCTAAGCCGACCATCGCGGCATGCCACCAGGTGAAACGCTTCCAGCCAAGCCGCCCGCGGGGCACGACCCCGAGCAAGGCGAGCATGATCCCCGTCAGAATCAGCGCCGAACCGATCAATCGTGGCTTGTTAAACGCGTCTTCAAAGGTTTTTTGGCAACTGAACCCGATGATCGCAGTGGGAACCGAAGCCGACACGGCGAGCATTGCGATCCGCCAGGCATACCTCTGCCGTGGCCACGACGTAGACGTTTCCGCCAGGAGACGCGAGGCGAACCGGCTGATTGGTTTGGCGAACACGATGCCGACGGCCACCAGCGTGCCCAGGTGCGCGAAAACGTCAAACAATAGCAAGACCGCACTATCCGGCGCTAGCCTGAAAAAGTGCTGGGTGATGGCGAGATGAGCGCTGCTGCTGACCGGGAGGAACTCGGTCAGGCCTTGTATGATGCCGAGTACGACGGCATGGAAGTAGTCGAGCGGGATCACGCGGGGGTGCTTTCTTGAAGGATGACGCGGGACCGTGCCAGGTATTGAATCGCCGAGAGAGCGGTGGCCGCTACCGTCAGCCAGGCCAGGGCGTGTTTGAGCAGCCCCGGAAGCTCGCCGGACCATCCCTGTGTTTCGCGAGCGATGATGCAGAGGATGGCTGGTGCTGCGATGCTCTGAATCCACATTTTGATCTTGCCGTGGACGGACGCGCCGAACGAGACACCGCGCGACTCATTGAACCCCCGAAGACCGGTGACGAGAAGTTCGCGGCCCACGATCACGACCACCATCCAGGGCGCTACGTTCGTGACATTATGCCCCGCGGCATCGACGAACGCCGGACCCAGGAAGAGGATGAACGCGCCGCAGACAAGGACTTTATCCACGAGCGGATCGAGGATTCGCCCCAGCGGTGTGACGAGCTTGTATTTTCGGGCGATATAACCATCAAGAAAATCAGTCCCGGCCGCTACGGCGAATAAGATCCACGCGGTGTCCAGCAGCCAGGCCTGCGGATGACGTTGATCGTACTGCCCCAACAGCACGAAGAACACGATCGATAATCCAAGGCGAGCGATGGTAATCTGATTCGGAAGGTTCAAGGGATTCTTCGACTACACCTCAAGTTACAGCACGGGCAACGCGGTGACGGCGGGCCTGGCCACGAGATCATACCCATCTCGACCCACGCAGCGAACAGTGACGAATTCACCCGGATAGGCGTCGCAGTCCTCAATGATAGTCACACCGTCAACCGATGGTGCCTGACCCTCATGCCGGGCGATGATCCGGTCTTCATCAGAATCATCATCTACGAGAACCTCAAACGTGGTACCCGTGCGTGCCTCGGACAGTTCGAACGCGATGTCCTGCTGCGTTCGCATTAACGCATCGACGCGATCGCGCTTCACCTTGTCGGAAAGCTGACTTTTCATTCGGCCAGCCGGCGTATCCGGCTCCAGAGAATAGGGAAACACGCCGAGTGCATCAAACCGGAAGGATTCGACGAACGTTCGCAGTTCCTCGAACTCAGCATCCGTTTCTCCGGGGAAGCCGGCGATCAACGTGGTCCGCAGTGCTACGCCGGGAATGCGCTCGCGGATACGGTCGAGCAGACGTAGGGTCGTGTCGCGATCCACCCGGCGGTGCATGGCTTTGAGCAGGCGGTCGTTGATGTGCTGAAGCGGTATATCGATGTAACGGCACACATGCTCGCACTCGGCGATCGCATCAATGATGGAGTCGCTCATGGTCGACGGGTAGACGTACATCAGTCGAATCCAGCCGATGTGGGGCAGGTCATTGAGACGCCGCAACAGACCCGCCAAACCGTCCGTGATCGAGTTATCCCCAAATCCGTAGCTGGTCGTGTCCTGCCCGATCAGACTGATTTCTCTCACGCCGTCGTTGATGAGTTCGCGGGCCTCGGCTTCGATTACCTGAGGCGGTTTGCAGTGCATGCCGCCACGAATAGACGGGATGGTACAGAAAGTACATTTCTGGTCACACCCCTCACTGATGCGGAGGTAGGCAAAGTGCCGTGGCGTCATCCGAAGTCGGGCGGTGTCGAGCTGAACAAACGGATGGTAGTCGGCCAGGTATACCTCCGTGTTGCGTGTGACGTTCGGGCCATGCCCGACGACGGCGCGAACAATGTCATCGCGGTTGTTAACGCCGACCATCGCGTCGATTCCCTCGATCCGGTCGAGCAGGTTGCGTTTGTCACGCTGCACGAGGCATCCGGCCACTACCACCCGGTCGATTTCGCCGACTTTTTTTCGTGCGACGACCCCGCGGATGATCTCGTCGGCTTCCGTACGAGACGCCTCCAGAAAGCCGCACGTGTTGATCACCACGGTATCGGCTTCGTCTTCGTGCGTGATGATGATGCCCGCCTCGGCCAACTGACCGAGCATTTTCTCGGTGTCCACGAGGTTCTTGGCACAACCAAGGGACACAAAGGCTACTTGTCGTGGGTGATTCATGGGGTACTCGCAACTCGGCCAACCGTCTGAGAGCGAGGAGTTTATCAGGATTCGGACGACGGGGAAGGGGGAAGGGTGACTTCTGGCCAGACATTCTGGGTTCTGCTAGGATGGACGCCGGAAATAGTCATCCTGGGGCTGCGAATTCCGTGGCAGATCAGACGGTATGGCCGGGTGGCGTTTCAAAGGAGTTGACCTTGAGTCTTTCCCAGTCGTTACGTTTTTTTCATCGGTATCTGCGGGACCCGCGTTCCGTGGGGGCGATTGCCCCGAGCTCTCCGGGGTTGTCCCTGGCCCTGTGCGAGCCGTACCGCCGGTGCAACCGTGCGGTTAGCGTTCTTGAGATTGGTGCCGGTACCGGATCCGTGACGAGGCAACTTGGTCGGTTCCTTGGACCGGACGATGAGTTGGACATTTGTGAAATCAACCCCGACTTCGGAGATATTCTCGAGCGGGATGTGCTGTCTCATCGCAACTACCGTGAGGCGGTGGCGTGTGGAAGGGTTCGGATCTTGCGACATCCTGCACAGGAAATTGCCACAAACCGGACCTACGATTACATCGTTTCCGGCTTACCGTTTACCACGTTCGAGTTGGAAGACGTGATGGCTATTTTCGACGTCGTCCGGCAGTGCCTGAAACCCGGCGGCGTGTTCAGTTATTTCGAGTATGTGGGGTTGCGAAAGACCTCCGCGGTGCTGTCGTTGGGCAAGAAGCGGCGCCGTGTTCGTTCCGTGTCGTCCTTCCTTAGCGAGACGATCAAAGCGCACGAGTTCGACCGTACCACGGTGCTTCGTAATTTCCCGCCGGCCCACGCCCGCCACCTGCGATTCGAAGATGGTGCCGGTATCCAAGCGGCGTAAACTAGGGACAGTCACCTGTTTTGTTACGGTCCCTGGTTTCGAAATAGGTGACTGTCCCTAGTTTTGATAACATATCGACTGTTTTTTTCGTAGCGCCCTGATGAGCGATGACGGTCGCTCGACCGGCTGCGCCGCGCCGTTGCGCCGTGGTCGTGTCGGCTGCCAGCCGCATGACGGCGTTGGTGAGCGTGGCCGCGTCTGACACCACCTCCACTGCGTCGGCATCGGTCAACGCCTCCGTGGGCGCGGCAAAGTTTTCCATGTGCGGTCCGACAAGGATCGGCCTGCCCAAGGCGGCCACCTCCATCGGATCGGAACCGCCCATCGGTACGAGTGACCGCCCGACGAACACGACGTCGGCCAGCGCGTAGAACTTGCGAAGCTCGCCCATCGAATCTCCAAGGAACACGGTCGGGGCGGATACGCGCTGCGCCGGATGGTGTTCGTTGTGCTCCCCGCGGCGGATGCACCGAAACCCCTCACGCGTGATGAGCCGCGCGACCTCATCAAACCGCTCGGGCTTACGCGGCACGATGATAAGCTGTACCGCTCGTGCGTCATGGAAGGCGGAGGCCGGCGGGGCGGACGCGCATGCATCCAGCACATCCCGATACGCCTGCAGAATAATCGCCTCTTCCCCCGGGCCGGTGCTGCCGCAGACCCACACCGGCCGGTGCCGATCCAGCCCTAAGACATACGCCAGTTCGTCGGCACCCTCGACGGAATCCGCGACCTCGGCGCTGTCCCATTTCAGCGAGGATGTCACCGTCACGCGGTCGGCCGCGACGCCGAGTTTTCTGAATCGTTCGGCGATCGCTTCGTCTTGGGCCCCGACCCAGGCGAGATCGGCGAACATCGCGCGGGCCGCGCCGCCGAGCCACGCCAAACGCCGGGCACTTCTCTTCGTGAGCCTTCCGTTGACGACGGCCACCGGTATGTGCTGCGCGGTGGCCATCCGCACGAGGTTGTGCCACACTTCCTGCTCGACGAGGACGATCATGGTTGGTTGGATACGCCGCAACGCCCGGGCGATCACGGGGCTGAAATCCAACGGGAAGCGAAACACCCGCTCCATTCCGTAGAGCTTCACGGCTCGGGTGTAGCCGGTGTCGGTCGTCGTGGAAAAGATGAGGTCCACATCGGGCAGGTGTTCTTTGATCTGGGACACCAGTTGGGTGGTGGCGTTCATCTCGCCCAGAGAGACCGCGTGGATCCAGATACGCGAGCAGCCGGGCGGGAAGCGGGGGACGAATCCAAAGCGGTGCCGCCAGCCGCGGCGGTTTTTGCCCAGACACACGGCCTGATACATCGCGATCGGCAGATAGAGCAGCCCCACGATGAAATAAATGATATTCGCCACCCAACGCATGAGCGGCATGGTACGTTGGTGGTGCGATCGCTTCAACGCGGGTCGATCTTGGCCACTACATGGGCGGGTCGGATGGTGTCTGTGTGGGTTGAATACTTGAAACATAGCGTCTGTAAGAGTGCATGCGGGGAGCGGGACGAATGGATACGTCGGCGACTCCCAATCCACGGCACAAGCTACGTCCGTCGCCACAGTGGATGGGGAACCGCGCATCACCGCTGGCCGAACAAGCTCTTTCCCGACTATGGGCTATTCAGCTTGGGGGTAGCCTGTGCACAGCCCGAGCATCCCGTACGGGCACACGCCCACCGGGGAATAGCCCAACCTAGATGTCCCCGGTAGACTCGTCCGCGATGAACGGCGTCGCCTCAGTCGAAACGACACTCACTTACGGGCCATCATTCTCGTACGAGTTCCTGGTCACCTTGGTGCTCGTGGGCGTTTGGCTAGTACTGGCGTGCATCTCGTCCGCCCACGCCCTGATGTACAAGCGCGACCCGCGTAGCTCCGCCATCTGGTTGCTTCTGAGCTTCGCCCTGCCCATCTTCGGTCCCTGGCTCTACTGGGTAATCGGTATCAACCGGGTGGAACGGCGTGCGGTACGCCACCTGGGGAAACGCGAGCAACCGTTCGATGCGGCCCCGATAGACCCCGAGACGATCGAACTGGCCGATCAGGCATGCGTTCTCGGTCCGCTGCGAACCCTGTACCGGGCATCGCAGCGCGTGACGCGACTGCCCATGCTTCCGGGGAACCGCGTCACGCCACTGTACTGCGGCGAACAGGCGTTTCCGCAGATGCTTCGGGCGATCGAACAGGCTGAGCGAAGTGTGACGCTGGCCTCTTACATTTTCGATTGGGACGATGTCGGGCGGCAATTCGCTTCGACGATGGAGGCGGCTGCCGCGCGGGGGGTGCACGTTCACGTGCTGGTGGACGGCGTAGGTGCACTGGGGCACTTTTCCCGGATGGGTCGGCTGCTGCTGAAATCCGGTGCTGAGGTGGCGTCGTTTTTTCCGCTACGGTTTCCGCTCGGTCGGTTGCGGATCAACCTGCGCAATCACCGTAAAATCCTTGTGGTGGACGGCCGCCTCGGCTTCACCGGAGGGATGAACATCACCGAACGCCACCTGGTCGAGCTGGACAAACCCCAGCGGTCTGAGGATATGCACTTCGAGCTGTTGGGGCCGGTGGTGGCCGAGTTGCAGCATACCTTTGCGGAAGACTGGCGGTTGGCGACCGGAAAGGTCTTAGCCGGTGAGGACTACTTCCCACTACTGACACCGGCCGGCGGCACGCTCTGCCGGGGGATTGTGAGCGGACCGGACGAAGACTTCGAGGATATCCACATCATCATACGGGCGGCCCTGTCCGCAGCGCAACACAGCGTCTACATGGCCACGCCCTATTTTGTGCCGACGCCGTCTCTCGTCTCGGCGATGACAACCGCGGCGCTTCGCGGCGTGGATGTCAAACTGGTACTTCCCAGCGTGCTGGACCTGCCCTATATGCGTTGGGCCGCCGATGGGTATCTCTGGCAGTTACTCGAACACGACATCGAGGTGTATCGCCGACCGCCACCGTTCGCGCACACGAAGCTGATGGTCGTGGACGATCAGTGGGTGTTGTTCGGCTCAGCCAACCTGGATCGCCGCAGCTTTCGGCTCAACTTTGAGTTCAATGTGGAGGCGTACGATGTGGGCTTCGCGAAAGCGATGCGCGAGCGAATCGACGACGTAATCACAAGTGCCAACCGCGTGACACTGGCTCAGATGGACGCCCGCCCGATGTGGCGTCGTCTCCGTGACGGCATCGTGAAGCTCTTTTCGCCCTATCTGTAGGCCGTGAGCTCCCCTTTCCCCTTTGGCCGAAAGGGGAAAGGGGAGCCGCACGAACAAGGCAAACGCACCATCGAATCGGGGCAACACCTTCGGCTATGGGCACGTTACGGCTGGGCAGGTCATCGGCGCGCACTCGGGCGTGGCTGGCTTCGGTGTGGTCTGCTTGCACCCGCCGAGGTTGGTGAAGGCGTTTGTGAGCGAAAAATCGAGCACGTCTGAGCCACAAGTGAAATCCTCCCAGCCGCGAAGGACGCCGTTCACCAGGCTGTCGGAGATGGTCGAGTTCGTGAGGAAGGGCGCATCCGGTTCCCAATCCAGAATGAGAATCGCGGCGTCGTCCGGCACGTTACTCGGACAAGAGCGGCTGCAACTGCAATCACCACCGGCATACTCGATCCGGACATAATCGAGCTTGTTGGTCACGCCGGCGGGCGGAGCCGCATTGAAACGAATACCCACCCAATCACCGGGCTGCGGGTTGGCCGCCGCAGAGGTAAACACCACCGGGTTGCCGGCTTCCCCCTCGGCGCGAAGAACGCCGGACGAAATGCTCGTGCCGAAATCGAAGCTCAAGTCCGGATCGAAGCGGACCGTGACGCCGGCTTCCACGGTTAGTGTGGCGTTTTCTTTGATGTGAAGCAGTGTCGCTCCGACGCCGTCGACGTGATAGGGGATCCCGAGATCGCGAAGCGTGACGTCCTCAACGATGTTCTGACGCGGGTTGACGAGAAACTCATCCGTCGGGTTGCCGGTGTACGAGCCGGTAGGTAGCGTGCCGAGCACTTGGGCATCCACCTTCGCGGGATAGGGGAATTCATCCAGCGTGGCACCGCTGCCCGTGATGGTTAGGTCGGTGGAGGTATCGGTGAACCCACCCCAACGCGACACGATCGCACCGAACCCGGCCGACCCAGAGATGGTCACGTGGCTAACATCGACGATTTTTTTGAGCGGTGTGCTCGAGTCGCCAAAGATCACCAGTGTGGCCCCGTCGTAGGTGATTTCGTTGCTTCCGCCATTCTCGAACGTGACGTAGGCCAACCGCGCCGAACCGGGATAATCCGCACGGATGTTTTCCCATCGCTCGCTCGCATTCGCGGTGAAGCGGATCGGTTCCTGGGGCGTACCCTCTGCCGCCAGCGTGCCGGATTCGTCCAAGGAAGGCACGCCCATCGTCATCGCCACGCCCGGATCCAACTTGACGTCAACGCAGGGTTCGATCGTCAGCGTCGCGCCGTTGTGGATATTGATGTGGCTCGTCACGATGTGCGGACTACCCGCCGCCGACCAGGTCGTGTCAGTTGTGATTTCAGACTCCGTGTGGGTCGTTGGTCCCAGCAACCCCGTACCGCAAGAGACGGATGGCGTTGAACCGTCCCCAGGGGTCGGGAGCGTATTCGGACACCCCATGACGAAACCAAGCATCGAAAGTCCACCAACCAGGATGAACGCTTCCCTGCGAGAATGGGTGAATTGAAACACGAAAAACTCCTTTCTGAAAGCGGAACACGGCTTCCGATGAGGCACGTTCCCACGACGGAAGAGACCGGGCACCACACCTATCCACTAAGCGTTGACGCAGCAAGCGTGCTAAAACGCGAGCGATTGTACCCATGTTGCGACGCGGGCACCACCCTGTTAGATTCGGTGGACCGGTCCGGTCAGTGACGCTTTTGGCGGGTACTTCGTGCTTCGTATCTACGGCAACGGGCGGGACCACATGTGATTCCTGACCGCCGATTCGCTCATGCCACCCGACCTTCCACGCCCGCCGAGAGTCCCCGTTGAGGCGCCTGAGTGTCCGATTATGACACACGCATGCGTTGGCCTGTGGTTCCGTCGATGGCGGCCAGGTGCTCGTTCTCTTCTGGAGCCACCGATGCCTGGTTTTCTGATGGACACGGGTGGATTGCCTTCGTGTGGCACGCTATAGTTATGGGAGGTCGCGGCTGGTGGGCTTTGCCCGTCAGACGTTCTTTTGCCGATAAACGGGTCGTACCCATAGGGTGCGGCCGAGGGTGTGCGGCGCGGCAGAGCGGCCGTGGATAGGTATGAGGCCTTGCCGCACCCAGGATGTGAGAGCGGCACCCCGGATACGTGAGAGGATAGTTCGAATGATGACAAAAATGTTTTCACTGGCTGGCGCGATCATACTTTGTACCGCGATGGCGGCTCCGGCACAGACCGCACTTCCGAGCGGTGTGTCCGGCCACAGTGCACACGGCGGCACCGTATTGCATAAGCGGGTACGGGACAGCGCGGCCGCGTTGTTGTCGAAGCAGGTCGACTCCGTCGACTGGGTGGAAACCACTTTCGAAGAGGTGATCGATTGGCTTTACGATCTTGGTGACGAACAGGTGAACGTGATCCCGCGCTGGACCGCGCTGGATGTGGACGGCGTCGGACCGGAATCGTTGATTACGCTGAAGCTGACCAATGTCAAAGTATACGAAGTATTGGACGAGGTACTTGTTCAGCTTTCCGAGGATGATACCTTGGGCTATCAAGCCGTTCGCAATATCCTGAAAATCTCTGGAAAGCAGGACCTCAACAAACGGCTGTACGTCCGCGTGTATGACGCATCAGACATCCTTCATCGCGTTCGGAACTTCGGCCAGGAGGCTCCCAGTATCGATTTGCAGCAAACGGCGGATAGTAGCGGTGGCGGCGGTGGTCAGTCGGTTTTTTCCGGCGGCAGCTCCTCTACCGGAAGTGGTGCTTCTCGCGGCGGTAAGCAGGCAGAAAAGGAACTCGAGAGGCAACTAAAAGACATCATGGAACTCATTCGGACGAGCATCGCTCCATCGTCCTGGGCCGTCACGGAAGGGCGTCGTGCCACTGCTGCGGCACCAGGTCAGGGTACGATCGCTGTCTTCAACCGGTCGCTGGTCGTCTACGCCACCCCTGAGGTTCACGAGTTGATCGTGGGGTACTTCGTTTTCGGCGGGTAGAACGGGTTACGGCGGCTTACGCATGCTGTTACTTGCCGCGGGTGGATCAGAGTCGGGTGGCAATCAGGGTCGGGTGGGGTTTTCGCCGATGGATTAGATGCGGCGAAGCTCCCACTCGGCCCTGTTTTTGTGAAGTATGCCCATGACGACTCAGTACGAAATCGGCGTTCTTGGTGCCGGCAACGCGGCCGAAGGCATCGTACATGGTATTCTGCGAAACTCCGTTCTCTTCGACGATCGGATGGTTGCGTCCGACCCCAACGAACACCGCCGGCAAGTATTCGCCAACCGATTCCACATTGCCGTCACCGACGATAACCGCCACCTCGTCGAAAACAGCTACATCGTCATCCTGGCCGTCAAGCCGCAGCAGTTCGCCGGGGTGTGTGATGCTATAGCGGACCTCATGCGTGAGGACCATCTTATCGTCTCGATCATGGCCGGCGTATCCACGTCCGCCATCGAAGCCGTCTTCCCCGGTCGAGAGGTACGAGTCGTTCGTGCAATGCCCAACCTTCCGATTCATGTGGGGGCGGGGATGGCTGGTGTGTGCAAAGGCACGTACGCGCAGGATGTGGATTTACTTCGCGCGCAACGTATTTTTGAAGCTGGTGGTCGGTGCATCGTCATCGAAGACGAAACCCAGATGGACGCGGTCACGGCGATCTCAGGATCGGGACCGGCCTATTTCTATTACTTCGTCGAGGCCCTAACGGAGGCCGGCACGAAAGCCGGACTGACCCGATCCCAGGCCGACATTCTTGCGAAACAGACCTGCCTCGGCGCTGCCCGGATGATGCTCGAATCCGGTGAGCTGCCGAGCGACCTTCGCGATAAGGTCACCTCGCCCGGCGGCACGACACAAGCCGCCCTCGAAGCGATGCGAGAGTCCCACGTGTTTGACCACATCGTCAACAGCGTACTTGCGGCATGGCACAGAAGTCAGGAACTCGGTCGGTAACATACGTCGACGAGCCGTTAGGCGGTGGTGCGGGGACGGGAACGGCGCGGCGAACGCAGCGGTTTCGTCGCCGAAGCGACGAGGGTCGATGGCTCATCATGGCCGAGGCGCATGGATCGCCGGGCGGTGTGAAAACGAATCAGATTAGCGACCAGCACGGTCACGAGTGTCTGCCCGATTGAAAACGCAATCAGCCCGGCCAGCACCACCCGTGACCAATGGATCGCGACGTAACCGTCCGTGATGCGGGTCCAGAGACCCGGACCGATTAGCGTAGCCAGCATTGGAACCGCCGGCACCATGGCGATCGCCAAGCCTGTAAAGGTAAAACCGCGATCGAGCACCTCTGCGGAAAAAGTTCGCGGCGCTACGTCCGGCGTCCACAGACGGTGCAGGTTTTCGCAAATCACACTCGCCGATAGAAGCGTGACCCCGGCGCTGCCCAGCAGTGAGCAAAAAAGCAACCGGTAGATCATGTCTTCTTCCAGTCGTCCCACACGCAGCCACACCTCCACCGGATGAACCGCCAGCAGCGTCATCAGCATCAAGCAAAAACAAGCGGAGAGCGCGAACAGCTTCGCCGGCTTCCACATCAACGTCATTTCTAGAATGGTGTGAAGAAAACGGATGCCGTCTCGTAGTACGTGCAGCTTTGAATCTCCGATACGCTCGGCGTAGGCCATCGGTCGCTCCACAATCCGGAGTTGGTCGTCGCAGAGCACGCGAGCGCTCATCGCCGGGGTGAAGTGGAGGCCGTCCGGCAGGGGGTACAGTTGTTCCAGAGTGCGTCGATGAATGACACGCATACCGCTGGCCGTATCGCTTACGATTCGGTTCGACAGCGCCGATAGGATCAACGCATAAAGACGATTGCCCAGCCGGCGGACGCGCGGCATGTCGCTCTGGGGACCGAGCCGTGACCCGATCGCCACGGCTGCGTGTTCTTCGATCAGGGCCGTGCAAAGTGTCGCGAAGAATCTTGGATCGCACGTGCCATCGCCGTCGAGGAAGGCAACCAGATCACCCGTCCCCTGACGAAACCCCTCTTTGATGGCTGCGCCGTAGCCCCGGTTGTGTTCAAACTCGATCAGCTTGACGCCTTTGAAGCCTGCCACAATCTCGGCCGTCCGGTCGGTGGAGCCGTCGCTCACCACGATCACCTCCACCGCGTCGACGGGGCTGGCGTCGACAATATAGGCACGCGCCGCGAGCGTACGCTCGATGGTGGCACCGATTGCGTCCTCTTCATTCAGCGCCGGAATGACGATAGTCAGTTTCATGGCAGGTTCCCATAATCTGTCGGAATCTGACCGATCCCGCTTGAATGGATTCGCATAACCGGGGGTGCCCCATTTTTTGCCCCAAGGCGAAGGGTGGGGGACGCAAACGGAGGCGGTAACGATTTGGGAAGTGAACGGAGTCTTGCATACGAAGTCCGTTCCCCACCCTTCGGGAGTACCCGAAGAGCGGGGCACCCCGCGCCGCCAAAAAGAATGGCCACGCCCGGTGGCGGGCTAAACCGAAGAACGCCGGCATCCGATAGGACCGATAACGGAGCGGCGTGGCCGCTACCGGATCGTGCCATCGAAGCGAGAACGCGCATGCCCATGGGGAGTGGAATCGTTGTGGACGGACCAAGCGTTGCGGTTCCAGCGCAGCGACCGCCCGGTCCCGAAGACGATACGTCTCTACGTTGCCCGCTGGCAGCCCGCTCCGAGGCTTTCCTGGCTCCGGCGACGCCCGAACCTGTCACACCACAGCCCGTACGTTGGCTCCTGCTCTTCGCGACCGCAGCGCTGCTCTCCTTTGCGCTGGCGAAAACGCCGCATCAACGAGGTATCGCGCCGCTGATCGAATCCGACTACGCGTATCAGCTCATCGCGGCCGATCGTCTCTACGCCGGGCAGGGTCTCACGTCGCTTCCACCGGTCGCGCCGCACCAACCCTGGCAATGGCAGTTCGACTGGGGCTATCTTACGCAGTGGCCGGCCGGATACCCGCTTGCGGTTTGTGCCGTTCGTGCCGTGATCGGTGGCACAAGCATCGACGCCGCGCACTGGATCAGTGCGATCGCCTGCGCGTTTGCGCTGGTCGGTTGGTTTGCGGTAGTGGTGCGAGCCGCGCGGGTCGGTGTGTCTCGATACGTTCTGGCAGCGGTTGTATCCGGCTTGGCTGTGCCGGCGGCATCACTCATCAACCCGTCGACCGATGCCATCATCATGGCCATTCTGCCGTGGTTGATCCTCGCCCTGAGTGCCGTGCAGGACGTGTCTGGTTTGCCACGCGGCATCCCTGCCGGGCTTTCTGATCGCAAGCACCGGCTTGGGTTGTTTCGATTCGCGCTGATCGGTCTGGCCGCCGGTGCGTTGGTTTGGATTCGCTACGCGGCTGTCTTCGTCAGCGCCGGAATGGGTTTGTATCTGCTCATTCTTTGGATGGCGTCAAGACGGGTGACGCCGCGGCACGTGCTGGCGTATGCCCTGGGGGCGGTTGTGCCGATCGCCGCGATGGTGATCTTCAACCGCATGATGAGTTCGTCCGCCTCCGTGTCCTCGCAGTTGAACCTCGGCACCGGCGCATCGGCTTCGTTCTCTCTGAGTCTGATCACGACCGCGTGGGCCCAATGGACGGCCCTCGGGCTGTACGACTACCGCCCCGGTGTTGTCGCAGCGTTCTCCTGGTGGCCTTTGGCGTTCGGCCTGACGGTTCTCATGAACCGACGGGTTCGCCGTGCGATGGGGCGGTGGGTCCATACGCCGGCCGTCGGAGTGGGGGCCTGCCTCGTGGTCACGCTGCTGACGATGCTCGTTTCGGCTACTGCGTTATTTGGGGGGAAGTTTCACTACGTCGGATTGGATCGCTACTATCTTCCCGCGAAACCGCTCTACGTGTTTCTTTTATTGACACCGCTTTTTTTAGTGCCGCGTCGTGGCACTCGCGTGATTCTTTGCGCCGCTCTATCAGTGGCCATGCTTTTTATCGTGCAGGTGTCCTGGTCGCGTACGCTCCAGCGTTGGCACGCGGCCGACCGTCCCACCACTCCCTACGGAGCCTGGAGCCGCGCGTTTGAGCCGGATGCCGCAGCGCTGTTTGGCTGGCTGAAGGCTCACCATGATCCCTCGCTGGTCATCGTGAGCAACTTCCATGAATTTGTCACGCTAGAAACCGGCATCCCCGCTCTGCCGATTCCGCCGGACCGCGCGACGCTCGACCACTGGCTCGAACGGATCGCCGAGGCACGCGGGCTGGATCATCCACGCGTCTTGTTTGCCCTCGACCCCGACAACCAATGGCGCGACTACTGGCTCCCGAAGCCGTCAGCCGTGCGCGATCGGTTCTCACTGTCGCCGTATGAAACGGTGCGGAGGGCTACAGTCCACGATTGCCTGTTTACCTACGATCCCCCGCCAACCTCCGCGGCAAGGATCGACCCCCTCGAAAGCCTGCGGCTCGGCGCGTGATCCGTAGTGGTGCGGTCTAGAAGAAGAGCGGTTGGTCGAAGCGGAGCCCGGTTCCAATCATCGCGCCGCCTTTGCGGATGACGGTACCCGTCCGGATTACGGTGGCGTAGCGGATCTCACCGGACAGGTCGGCGGCGGTCGTGTCGGACGGATCCGGCGTGAACTCAATCTCACATCGTTGGCCGACGACAAGCCCGGCATCGGACGGCAGGTGCGTGAAGCAGCCGCCCTCGCTGATGTTTTCGGAGACGCACGCCAGACTCGTAGCACATCCCAACGCGGTCAGCCTCATCGGAAGCCGGTGAGAATCGCGATTGGCCAGCCGCTGCTCATCGATGGCTCGTTCAATCGTGGCGACGCTGTCTGAGATAGGCGGGGTACCATCGTTCGGTGTGAGCATCCGTTGGTCTCCTGGCCGGGCGTTCACCCGGCACCACCCATACAATGTACCCTGTCAGAAGCCCGGGTCAAGAAAATACACTGCCTACGACAAGATATCACAACCTCAGGTGCGGGTTCAGGAAAGGCCGATTAGCCGATTGCGGTGTCTTGGTGGCAACGGAAGCTGCATCCCCGAATCGTGCCGACGGGCCGGCCGATTAGCTCCCAGCCGCCAAAAGGCGTGTTTTTTGACCTGGAAAGAAACTTTTTGGGGTCTACCGTCCATCTCTGGTCCGGGTCGATCAAGGTTAGATTGGCCGTCTGACCGACCCGGATGGCTGGCGGCGCAGTGCCCAACACACGGGCGGGAGCCGCCGTGAACCATTCTATCAATCGAGGCCAATCTGCGAGGTTCGACGCCACCATCGCCTTGGCCGCGAGCGCCACGGCGGTTTCGAGGCCGACGATACCGGGCGGTGCTTTGAGAAAATCTACGGCCTTCTCGTCGGCGGCGTGCGGCGCGTGGTCCGTCACGATGCAATCAATCGTGCCGTCGAGCAAACCCCGGCGGCAGGCTTCGACATCGTACGCGGGACGCAAGGGCGGATGCATCTTCGTGTGGGTGTCGTCGCGGCGGACGTCTTCATCGGTGAGCAGCAGGTGGTGCGTGCAGACCTCAGCCGTGACGGGGACGCCGTCCCGTTTCGCGCGACGCACGAGTTCAACAGCCTTGGCCGTGGAGATGTGCGCGACGTGATATCGGCCGCCGGTCTCGCGGCTGAGTGCGATGTCTCGTTCGATCATCGCCTCTTCCGATCGCGGGTCCAAACCGGGCAAACCAAGACGCTCGGACGCGGTACCGAGGTGCATCACGCCGCCGGCGGACATTTTTTTGTATTCGCAGTGTTGGATCAGCACGGCACCCAACCGCTTCGCTTCGAGGAGCGCCGCGCGCATGACCTCGTCATCCTCCACGCCGTCGCCGTCGTCACTGAAGGCAACCGCGCCGGCCCGTTGTAGGGCGGCCATGTCGGTAATCTGTTCCCCGGCGCGGTGTTTCGTGATGCACGCGATGGGGCCAACGTCGCACGCACCGAGTTCACCAGCTCGCGTCAATACGTAATGAATCCGCTCCGGATCGTCGAGCGGGGGGCGTGTGTTGGGCATGCAGGCGACATAGGTGAATCCGCCGGCGGCCGCGGCGGCCGTACCGGTCTCGATGTCTTCCTTGTGCGTCTGACCCGGGTCGCGCAGGTGAACGTGGATGTCCATCAGCCCGGGGCAGAGAATCTTTTCCGAGGCGTCGATGACATCAGCACCCGCTGGCGCTTGATCGGCGATCACGCCATTGACGACGGCGATGTCTCCGCTGGTGTCACGCGATAACGCCGGATCGATGATGCGAGCGTTTTTGATGATGAGGGAGTTGTGTTGCGTCGTGTGCCACATGGTGAGTTCGTCAGTCGAAGTGCTAATCCGGGTCCGTCCTTCCGTAGTTTTCGCATCGTCGCGTGGAGCGTACTATACGCGCGACAACCGCAGCGCGTCCAATCAGGAGTGAGCGGACGGGTGGCACGGGTGGGTGGTATGCCCAAGCCGGAGGCGCGGGCATGGGTGTCGAGCGCCCCCATGGCTTCGCTTCGCTTCGCCATGCCACCCGCTGCGTTACCGTAGTGCGGCTGCAAGGATGGTGATGTCATCGCTCTGCGCGGCGGCTCCGGCGAAGGCGGACACGCGCTTACGCACCTGTTTGATGAGTGCCGCCGGGTTCGGCTCGGGGTGTTCGGCGAGTAGTGATATCAGCCGGTCTGTGCCAAACTGGTTCTGGTCCGTGTCCATCGCCTCGATTACGCCGTCGGTATAGCCGAAGATCGTGACCGGACCGGCTCCCAGCTCCACAGTATTCGTGGCAAACTCCGCATCCTCCACGACGCCGAGGGGAAACGTGGACTCCCCCTCGATTGAAGTCGGTGGCGTGTCGTTGTGATGAATGAGGATGGGGGGGCAGTGCCCCGCGCTGGCATAGTGCATCCGTCTTTCCGCCGGATCGATCAAAATCAGCAGGGCCGTGATGAACTTGGAGGTGTCGGTGTTGCGGTAGATCAACTGGTTCCATCGCTTCAAGAGAGCGCCGGGGTCTTTCGATTCGTCGATGGTCACCCGCACGGTGGCTTGAAGGTTGGCCATAAGCATCGCCGCCGCGACCCCCTCACCGGTGACGTCGGCCACCAGGCACCAGACGAGGTCGTCTCCTCGCTCGATCACATCGTAGTAGTCACCACTGACTCGGGCTCCCGGTTCGTTCAGGGCCGCTATGTGCAAGCAGTCGGTGTGCGGCAAGGTGGTGGGGAGCAGACCGGTCTGAATGCTTCTGGCCAGGTCGATATCGTGGTTCAGCCGAATCATCCGCTCCTGGTCGCGCATCAGCCGACTGTTAATGAGCCCGATGCTAATCTGTTGGGCGATGCCGGCGAAGAAATCAATGTCTTCCTCGGTATAGGGTGTGGCCGTGCTCGTGCGATCGCCATACACCACGCCGAGAATATCGTCGTCCTGCGTGAGCGGGACACACATGGCCGACCGGATACCGTGCTGCACCATGCTCACCGTCGGGTCAACCTCTGTTCCGCCGGCGTCGGTAAAGATAGCTCGTTCTCCGTGTTCGAGGGCACGTCGGAGCAGGGATCGGCTGATGGTGAGCTCGCCCTCTGCGCCGCGCAGGTTACGTACGACGGGCCAATCGAGTGTGCGACCTCCCTCTCGTCGGATACCGATCGTGCCGCGTTCGAAGTGCAAGGATTCGAAGCAGATGTTCATGGCCTCTTCGAGAAGCTCGTCGCGGCCACGGAGTCTCGTGAGTCGACCGGTAAGCTCGTAGATCATCTCGAGCCGCTGCTTGGACAGGTTGAGGTTCTTGTCGCCGCTGAGGTACTTGGTGGCGTGTGTCGCGGTGAGATTGTCAGCTATGACGACGGAGGTGGTTGATACCGGAGTTTCATGGAAGACGATCAGCGTCGAGCCGACCAGCACCCGGTCGCCATCCTGCAGAATGTGGCGTCCCTCGCACGGGATGTCGTTGAGAAGCGTGCCGTTTTTGCTACCGAGGTCTTCCACGAAGGTGCGATCGTCCTGCGGGATGAATCTCGCATGACGACGCGAGGCGCTGGGATCGGCGATGGGGAGGTCGCACGCCGCGTCGCGCCCGACAGTCTTGGGGGTGTTGCCGAGATCGTGGCGCGTTCGACGCCCATCCGAGAGGATAATCTGTAGCTGAGCCAACTGTCGATACTCCATAGGCACAGACGGGGTCTACGGCGATCCGTGCGTGGTGCCCCGGCACCGGATGACCGTACCCGCGACCTTTGCCTCTGGCAAGATGGGCGGACGTTAGGGTTTGGAATCGCAGGTGCAGACCAACCGTCCACAACCCGGACAGCCGGTGCCGTACTTAGCTTGCAACGCTTCGGTCAGGTTGACATCGTTGATGTTGGCGAGCGTGACGAGCCAGGCTAAGACATCGGCAAACTCTCCGCACTTTTCCTCGTGCGTGCCCTCACGCAGCGCGGAGGCCAACTCGCCGAATTCTTCACACAGCCACAGAAACGTCGCAGCCGTGCCGCGCTCGCGATCCTTGGCGCTGTACATCGTTTCGACAAGCTGTTGTAACTCCGTGATCTCCATCACCGCTATCCTTTGCGTTTGAGTCAGACCAGCGTGCGGTAATAGTCAATCGCCTTGGCTAGGCCGTCCTTGAACGTGACCTTCGGCTCAAACCCCAACAACGCCTTCGCTCGCGTGACATCTGCACAGGAGTGACGCACATCGCCGGTTCGAGGTTCGACGTAACGTGGGGCTATGTTCGCGCCGATCGCATCGTTGATCGCTTGGATCAC
>JAJRSP010000200.1 GCA_024278775.1 Planctomycetota bacterium | reverse complement strand
AAAGTTATTGACGGCCTTGGCGGATTCCGCCTCCGTGAAGGCGCGCTGCTCCGCTTGTTGGGCTCGTCGGACGAGAACCCGCTCAACCCCGCGTTGATAGGCCATCCATACGACGGCACTGCAAAGCACGATGGCGAGCGTCGCCAGCAATACAGACGGGAGCTTATGTCGAGCCGCCAGCTTTTTGAGTTGATAAAGAGTGCTTGGCGCTCTTGCGAGAATCGGTTGGTTTTCGAGATAGCGTTGTATGTCCTCGGCGATGGCCGCCGCACTCTGGTAACGTTCGTCGGGCTCTTTACGCAGGCATTTTCGGACAATGGCGTCTACATCAGTAGGGATGTCCGACCGCAGGGCTCGAAGCGGTTTTGGCTCGACATCCATGATGTTGGTCAGTACGTTTCGAGCCCCTCCTTCGACCGCGTAAGGGAAGCGGCCCGTGATCACCCGATACGCGATGACACCCAGTGAGTAGACATCCGTTCGGAGGTCTACGTGTTGCGGATCGCCCTGCGCCTGCTCGGGGCTGGACCAGGGAAGCGAACCGACGAACTGACCGGTTGTCGTCATGGGAGCGTATGCGGAGAAGTCCGCGGTTCCCCCCGGAATCAGCTTCGCCAAGCCGAAATCGAGAACGTAGGGTTCGCCTCGTTCGTCCACGTGGATGTTGTTGGGTTTGAGGTCGCGATGGATCACGCCGTGCAGATGCGCGGCGTTCACCGCGTGGCAAATCCGGATAAACAGCCGGAGCATCTGATCGAGGGGGAGGCGTTGTGCTGAACAGTAGTCGTCCAGGGGCAGACCGGAAATGTAATCCATGACCAGGTAAAGTTTTCCGTGCGCCGTACCGCTGTCGTGGATGGTAACGATGTTCGGATGTCGTAGCCGTCCGAGGATGCGGACCTCCTGATCGAACCGGGTCCGGCCCTCGTGGCACATCAAGCCGTGGTCGTGAAGAACTTTCACGGCCACCTGTCGTCCCGTTGTATCTTGAATGGCCCGGTAAACCACGCCTTGCCCACCACGATGAACCTCCTTGATGACCTGGTATCCGGGAAAACTCGGAAGTGGCAAGGCCGAATCCGCCTCGCCGTCAGGCTGGTCGTCGCGGCCGTCCCACGTGCTGCCGGCGCGTGATTCCGCCTCTTCAATTCTCCGGAGGTCGTCGAGAGACTCTTCCAGGTTGGGTTGGAGATCAGGGTGCTCGGCAAGCACGAGATGGTCGGGGACCGTTTCGCCTTCGCCACGGCGGCGCGTGACCTCCTCCAACACCTGTAGAAGACGCCGCTCGCGCTCATGGTTCGTTGATTGGGTGGTGTCTGTGCTCAAATCATCGCCACCGCGGCCCTTTCGCCGGTGAACGTGCTTCGTCGGTTTCGCCTTCTCCTCTCTATAAGACACCTTTCTCGACGCGCGCGCCCACAAAAACCTACCCGGTTTTTTCATCCCGTGGAGCTGAGGTACTTCGAGGCACTGCCGAGCTGGGCCGCCAACTGCTTGAAACCTCGGCGGCAGAGTCCGTGGATCGCTCTATCTGTTTTGGCCATCACGGCCGCAGCCTCACCGACACGCAACCCCTCCAGGTACACGAGCTGCAGTGCCTGTCGGTGATCCAGCGGCAGCTTGGCCATCGCGTCCTCCATCATCGATACGGCCTCGGCGCGGGCCACGGACTTGCTGGCCGTTCCGTCGCAGCCCGCAATCGTGTTGAATAAATCCATCGTCGAATCTTCGAGGCTCAGCCGCTGATGGCCGGACCTAACGCGTGCTGCGTCACGTTTGGCGGTACGGTACGCGCCAATGGCATTGCGCAGGCGATTAAGGGCGATGGCCCGGGTCCATCGAAGAAAGGAGGTGGCTTGAGTGGAGAGAAACTGATCGATGCTCTGGAAGATCGCCATGTGGGCGACCTGCACGACGTCATCCGCGTCAAACAGGTGCCGGCAGTCGCGAGGGATTTTCTCCGACACGTACTCGCAAAGCCCGTGGCGCGTACGGGCCAGCACGACCTTGAGAGCGACTTCATCGCCACCAATAGCGCGGACAACCAAAGCCTCTAACGCTTCCGCCTCCATTGCGAAGTCCTATCTGTTGTCGGCTAGCTCCGAGCCGGACGCATCGACGCTGCCCTGGGGCTGTCAGGTCTTTCTCTTGCGCTGCTTCCATCTATGCAACGCGGTATCCGCATCGCGTTCGAAGGTGTTCCCTGGGAAAAGGGTCGTGACGCATGCGACAGAGCAACCCAATCGCTAGCCTCCGAACGCACCAGGGGAGACAAAGCCTATCCCTGATCTGGGCGACAGCTAACGTAACCTATTTGCTCAGTACAACTATTATAGCTCCTCATAACAATTTATGCCATGTAAGTGATCGTTTTCGCCTGGACCGCTGATGCTGATTCTTCGCCGATTAAGGCGATGGATGTGCCCCTTACAGCACCATACGGCCCTGTGATGCCATGGGCATGTCCGCTCCGCGTTCCAAACGTGTGTCTTCACGTCGTACTTTACACGGCTCGCTGCGAAAATAATTTCGTAATTCTCGTACTTTCCGTGGGCGCGCGCCGTCGAGAAGCTGTTTATGAACATACAGGAGTCACGACGATCGACACGCATGGAAGATGCTTTGCTTGACTTCAGGTGATGACCTCTCCCGGCGCACGATTGCCGGCGTCGGTGTGATGTTTCGCACCGACGCTGGCGGCGTGTTCCCACCGTTCGGCCTGATCGGTCATGGCGATGCCGGTGGCCGGATGAACCATCTGAGTTGACATACCACCACGACAGTTCGTTTGTCCGGCAATTCAAGAGGGCTGCCGTCGATCATTTCCTCGCCCCGGTCTGAGGCGTGTAGCCAAAGCCGCATTCTTCTTCGACCGATAAGACGGGCGGATTCCGTTCCGCTTGGCTTGGGAGGTGTGGTTCACGGTGCGCGCAGTGGCTTCTATGGGAATGACGTCGACCGGTGCCGCCTCCGGCACGGGTACGACGTTCGGCTTGGCACGGTTCTACGATCTGTTGCTGAGCCTGGCGTGGCGTGATATCCGCGTCCGCTACAAGCAGTCGATGCTCGGCATCGCCTGGGCGGTGCTCCTGCCGCTTTCCATGATGCTGGTTTTCACGTTCGTGTTCACGCGGGCGATCGACGCGCGCGGGGTGCTCAATGTCCACATGCCCTACGCGCTGTTTGCGTATAGCGGCCTGGTGCCGTGGACATTTTTCAGCGCCAGCCTCGGCGGCTCGGTAGGCTCGCTCGTGGCCAACCGGAATCTCGTGACCAAGGTCTACTTCCCGCGTGAAGTGTTTCCGCTGTCGTGTGTGGTCAGCGCCTTTGTGGATTTTTGCGTGGCGATGATCGTGCTGCTCGGTTTGATGGTCTACTTCGACCGTACCAGTAGCTGGTCTTTCGAGCCGACACTCGCGCTGGCCTTTCTGCCTGTCGTCGTTCTCGTGCAGGTGATGCTGACGATTGGCATCGGCATGATGCTGGCGATGGCGAACCTGTTCTACCGCGACGTGCGGCAGATCTTTGGTGTGGGTATTCAACTCCTCATGTTTGTGTCGGCGGTGGTGGTGCCGACGCCCTCGGACGGTTCGACGCTGGCGAAAGTGATCGCGATGAATCCCCTCGCGCCGATCATCAGTGCCTACCGGGACTGCATCATCCACGCAAGACTTCCCGAATTCGGACCGTTTTTCTATGCGAGTCTGGTGGCCGTGGTCGTGTTGGTTGTTGGGTGGGTGTTGTTTCGGCGGGCTTCGTACAAGTTTGCGGAGTGCATCTGATGGCGCAGCGAATGGTGCAATTCGATCATGTATCCAAGCGTTTCCGTCTCGGGGCGTCACACGATTCGCTTCGCGATCTCCTTAGCGCCGGATTTCGTCGCCTCGTCACGCCGAAAGCCCCGAGGGCCACGGACACGTTTTGGGCACTGCGGGATGTCGATTTCAGCGTGGATCGGGGCGAGTCCGTCGGAATCATCGGGCCGAACGGGGCGGGGAAGAGCACCGTCTTGAAACTGCTGTCAGGGATTATTCAGCCCAACGGGGGAAGCGTCTCCGTGCGTGGCAAGCTGGCCGCGCTGATCGAGGTGGGGGCCGGGTTTCACGGCGACCTCACCGGGCGAGAAAATATCTTCCTCAACGGAAACATTCTCGGCATGAGCCGCCGCGAGATTCGAACCAAGCTCGATGATATCGTCGCGTTTGCGGGCCTGGAGCGGTTTCTCGACACCCCCGTCAAGCGTTACAGTTCAGGCATGTACGCGCGACTGGGCTTCAGCATCGCGTCACACGTCGAGCCGGAGGTGCTGCTGGTTGACGAGGTGCTCTCCGTGGGGGATGCCGTCTTCCGGCTTCGTTGCATGGACCGGATGCGTCAACTTGTGAAGGGGGGCACCACGCTCGTTTTCGTCACGCACGATCTAGACCAGATGCAGGTGATCTGCCGCCGGGCCATCGTCCTGGAAAACGGGCTCGTGGCGTTCGCCGGATCCTCGCGAGACGCCGTCAGCGAATACATGAAGGCGATGTCACGGTCCTACGCCGAACGCGGGCTGGAAATCGGCGGGGCGGAAGATCAGACACCGATCGCTACCCTGCACGATCTCACGCTGAGCGACTCCAAAGGCGAGACGCTCATCTGGGCGAGGCCTAACGAGACGATCTGCGCGGAGCTTTCGTTTTCGCTCGGACGGGATGTGCCGAGGTTGGTCGTGGAACTAAACTTGCGGGCGTCCATCGCGGAAAATCTGATCAGCGTGAACTCGGCCAGGGGTGATACCTATTTCGATGGCCGGGCGGGCCGTCATACGGTGCGGTTGACACTGCCGCACGTGCCGATTTCAGGCGGGCAGTATCTCTGGAACGTACGCATGTGGGATGCGGATACCGGGGCGGCCCTGATGGATACGCCGTTTCGGTTTCCGATGGTCGTGGACGATGGCGGCACGGCGACCGGCGCTTTGGCGTTACCACACGAGTGGTCGCACGTGGGTCCGACGCGCACCATTCCCCAAACCTCTGCGGCACCATCCCCGGCTGCTGGCTCCCCTGCTGCCGCCGCCGGAGCCGCATCATGAAAATCTGTTTACTCGCCGACGCAAGCTGCATTCATACGCAGCGTATCGCCACCGGTCTGGCCGGGCGCGGGCATTTTGTTCGGGTGGTGTCGCACAAAGCCGAGTCCATCCGCGACGTGGTGGTGGATCGCTTTTCGGTGCCACGGTTTTCACCTCGGTACCCATTGCGTTGGGATGGCCGCTTGAAGTTGTACCTCCGCAACTTGATGCGCGAGCATGACGTTGTACACATGAACTTTCTCTCCGACTGGGGGCTGACGCGGGACATTGCCAACGAGGGATGCCTTGTCGTGTCGCCGTGGGGTTCGGATATCGTGAAACCGCCGGACCTGGCGGCCTACCCGGATGGTTTGCTGGAAAAACGCTGCGAGTTGCTCCGCATGGCCAGCGCGGTGGTCGTGTACGGTCATCCTTTTGTGGATGTGGTGGCTGAGTTCGCGGGGCTCGATCCGGATTCCATCGTGAGCGTACCGCTGGGTGTTGATGTGGACGCTTGCACGCCCCTGCCGGACGATCAGCGACGCCCGGGGCGTGTGGGGTTCTTCAAAGGGTTCAAAGCCGTCTACGGGCCAACAACCTGGATCGAAGCGATGCCGCGCGTACTTGAGGCTGTTCCTTACGCCAAGTTCGATATGGTGGGGCACGGTCCGATGCTCGAGGAATGTCGGCGGCTCGTGACCAAGATGGGGGTGGATCACGCGGTGACGTGGGTGCCGCATCAGCCGCACGAGGCCGTCCCGGATATGATCGGAAGCTGGTTACTGAGTGTGATGCCCTCCGTGTGTGAGGCGTTCGGCGTCGCTGCGTTGGAGTGTGCGGCCATGGAAACGCCCGTCGTCGCCAGTCGTGTGTGCGGATTCTTTGAGACGGTTCGGGATGGTGAAACCGGTCTACTCGTCGAGCCGAGTGCGCCGCAAGCGCTGGCGGATGCCGTGATACGTCTGCTGCAGGACGACGACCTTCGACGACGCATGGGCCACGCGGGCAGAGAGATGGCTCGTGAGCGTTTCGACTGGCCGCACTGCCTGGATCAACTTCTTGAAGCGTTCGAACATGCCGCCGCAGCTCAGGCGCTGTCGGCGTGAGTCGTATAGCCGCGTTCGTGGCCGATAACTCCCTCCTTTCCGCGTGATCACCAGGCGTGTTCCGCAAGTGGGACACTTGATGTGCCGATAAACAGTGGCTTGGCGTAGTCGTGGTCCGCCATTCTGGGCGTTGGCCCACCGGAACCGGCGTCGCGCCGGCTACGGAACTATAGTGATGAGTCGCAGCCGCAAGGTGTTGATGATTTCGTGTGCGTTCCCGCCCACCGGCGGACCCGGCGTGCAGCGGTCTGCGAAGTTTGCAAAATACCTGCCGGCGTTCGGCTGGCGTCCGATCGTCTGGTGTGCGGGGCCGCTGGCTGCATTGCCGCGTGATGATTCCTTACTGACTGATCTGCCGGGTGAAGTCGCCATCCATACCCACGCCTATCAGCCGGACAGTCGGCCCGGTGGGTTGTTGGCCGGGTTGACTCGCCGTGCAGCGGCTCGAATCGGTTGGTCACGCGCAAACCGGACATCCGAAGTGCCGTACCCGGATGAGTTCATCACCTGGGCTGATTCGAGCGTGGAGCCGCTTCTGGCGTTGATCGGCCGGGAGGATGTGGCCGCGATCTACTCCACTTTCAGCCCGGCCTCGAACCATTGCCTGGCGACGTCGCTGAAGGCTCGCACGGGTCTGCCGTGGTTGGCCGACTTTCGAGACCTCTGGACGGACGACTATCGGTATCCCAAGACGACCCCTGAGCGGTCCGAAGCGGATCGCCAATTGGAGAGTCGGTTTCTCACGACGGCCGACGTGATTATCGGTGTGACGCCGAGTCAGACCCAAATACTCGCGGGCGATCAGGGTGGCAGCACCGAAAAGTTTGAGACGATCACGAACGGGTTCGACGCGGAGGATTTCGCCGCTCCTGAAGCCACAAGACGTACCGGTGAACCATTCGTTCTCGCGCACGTCGGGCGGCTGGACCAATATCGCAGCTACGGCGCGTTGTTCGAAGGCCTGCAACAATTCGTGGAAAAGCTCGGCGCCGGACGTGACCGATTCCTTTTTCGTATCGTGGGTCACGCCGGAGATGCCGCACGGGCACAGCTTCTGAATACCGCCGTACGGTGCGAGTTCACAGGCTACGTGTCGCATGGGGACGCCATTCGAGAGATGCGTGCGGCCGATGCGTTACTCTTGACGGTGCCGACCGGCCCCAACGCCGCCTCGGTGATCCCTGCCAAGTTGTTCGAGTATCTCGCCGCACAGAGGCCGATTCTCACCGTCGCTCCGACGGGGAGTGAGTGTGAGCGGATTGTCAACGAGACCCGTTCCGGTCTCACCGCAGGGATCGAAGCCGGGCAGATTGCCGCGGCGCTCCACCGGATGTATTCGGCTTCGAGCGAGGGGCGACCGATGCCAGGTTGCCCGACGAACAACCTCGCACCGTATGAGCGAAAAACGCTGACGGGGCGGTTGGCCGACCTGTTGGATCACGTCTTGGCCGCACCCGGCACCGCGGCGCAGGAATCACGAATACTTAAGGATGAGGAGATGTTATGCAGCCGTTAGTTTCAGTAATCATTCCAACTTTCAACCGCGCGGCCTATCTGTCGCGAGCGTTAGATTCGGTGATGGCTCAGACCTGTACCGACTGGGAAATCGTGGTCGTGGACGATGGTTCGACGGACGACACGCCGGAGGTGATCCGGCGGTACGCGGTGCCGTTGGGAGCCAAACTGCTCTACCTGAAACAGTCCAACCACGGGAGCAGTCACGCCAGGAATGCGGGAATCGAAGCGAGCGGCGGGCGGTATATCGCCTTTCTCGATTCGGATGATGAATACCTGCCCACCAAGCTCGCGCGGCAGTTGGAGCTTTTTGCACGCCATCCCGACTTGGGGCTGGTCTACTGCGACTATTCGTATGTCGATCTCGAAGGCACGCGGCACGAGAGCGCATTTGATACGAAGTGTACCACGGCACGGGAGGTGGCCACAGAATCGGTCGGGTCGAGTCTTCTCGTGTGCAACGAAACGCTGTTCGATACGCTGCTTCAGGAATACTTCATCTCAACGATTGCCGGCATGGTCCGGCGCGACGTACTCAGCCCGTCGATTCGATTTCCGGAGGGTGTCACGTATGCCGAGGAGTGGGTCTTCTACTTGAGGGTGGCGGCGAAGTGCCTTGCTGGTTTTGTCGACGAGCCTCTTTGCCTTCACCATTTTCTCGAAGGCAGCTTGGCGCGAAGCGGCTCCACTCAGAATACGGTACAACTCACGCACACCTTGGATGCGATCGAGGCGGCCTTTCCGAACCTGACGACCAAGCAGCGGGGTGTTCTCGCCGAGCACAAAGCGCGAAGTTATCGACAGATGGGTTACGACGCCCACAGAGAAGGGCGTTTCGGCGACGCGGCCCGCGCGTTTGCGGAGTCGTTCCGCTGCGCACCGCGTCTGAAGGTGTTGGGGGAGGCCGGCGATAGCATCTGGCGAAGTATTGGAGGTCCGAAAGGGCAACCGACGCCGGTGGTGACGCCTGTTACCTAAACCGAAAACATATCCGGTCCGATAAACCGACGTCGGGTTTGTCGGTCGATTGTCATGCGGCCCGGGCCACAGGGTTCGCCGTCGGTCAATCTGCTTGGACATAGTAGGGGGTGAAACCGCACAAGGATGACTAGCGATACCGCCACACCACAGAGCCGCGCGGCGACCTCGTCGATGGCACGCCCTCTCGAATCTACGCCCGCAGAGATCGCGGCCGTATGGGATCGCCTGTGGCTCCACGCTCCTGATGATGCGAAAGACAACAGGCTGATCGATCGCGAGCGAAGAAGCCCGCGTTGGTCTCGTATCAAAGATGAGCTGACCTCCCATTTTGGCGGACTCCACGGTTTACGCACGATCGAACTTGGCAGCGGCAGGGGAGACCTGTCGGTGTTGCTGGCACAGATGGGGGCTGAGGTGACGCTACTCGATGCGAGCGATCGGGCGTTGGATCAGGCACGCCGGAGATTCGAACGCCTGGAACTTACAGCCTCATTCGTCCGCGGTGATATGATGGAGCGGGCCGGCGGCGTTGCAGATCGATTCGATGTGTCCCTATCGTCCGGCGTGATCGAGCATTTTCGCGGATCCGATCGCACGCGTGTCATCCGATGTCACCACGACGTGCTGTCCGCCGGTGGCATGACCGCCATTAGCGTGCCGCACGCTTGGTGTCTGCCGTACCGCCTCTGGAAGTTCTATCTTGAACGTCGCGGATGGTGGCCCTATGGAATGGAGCTACCGTACAGCCGGAGTGAGCTTCTCCGTCGGGCGGACTTAGTGGGCTTCGCAAACGGCAAGGCATGGTGTTCCGGGTTCTGGCAGTCCGTCTCGGACCAGTGGGGCAAAAGCCTCCTGGGCAGGGGGCCGGACTGGGTCGAAAAACGATCCATCTGGGACGCCACCATGGGGTTGGTCCTGCTCGTGATGGCGGAGCGCCAGCCATGACTGCGGACGCATCACCGGTCATGGTTACCCCCGTGATCGCTTCCCCGTCCGTATCCGCGGCCGTGGATCCGGTCCAGCGCCATTTCCTTCACCGTGGAACCGGTGCCGAGTTCGACATGGAGGTGGACTGGATTCGCAGACACCTTCCCCCCGAGGCCGCGCGGGTACTTGATGTGGGGTGTGGTGCCGGCGCGTTGTTCAGTGCCATCGGCCGACACCGCGCGGTGGGCATTGACTATTGCGAAAAAGGCCTACAGCGATCCGATCAGGTGCGTGGTCCGGTGCCTGTGGCCTGCGCGGATGCCACCCGGACGCCGTTTGCCGATCAAACGATGGACGCCGTGACGGCGCAACACGTGATCGAACATCTCGAAGACTATGAGAGCGCCTGTCGGGAATGGCGGCGACTGCTGGTGCCTGGTGGGGTCTTGCTCATCCAGACGCCCAACGTGCGGTTCGTAGACCCGACGGTGTTTGAAGATGACACGCACCTGCATCTTTTTGACCAGGCCGATCTCGCCGACACCGTCCGGGGGTCCGGGTTTGAGATCATCAATCTTTGCACGATTGGTCTGCCCTGGTTTCGGCACTATCAACGGCTGCCGTCCGGCTGGCGATTCCGCCGGCTGATTACTCAGCGTGCCGGCGCGTTGTCGCTGGTGCCATTTTGTCGATGGCGTGGGCAGACCCTCTGCTGTGCAGCTAGGAGACCATCTCTGTGAGACACCGACCGTTACGTATCTTGGTGGACGCCAGAATGCTCATTGGCCGGTTCTCCGGCATTAGCCGTTATGTGACCCGTCTGATTGACGAGCTAGCCTTGCAAGAGGGTATTGAAGTTGTCGCGTTGTGCGGACGAGGTGGGCCGAACCCCTGGGCGCAGCGTGATGACGTCGAGACCATCGTGTCTAGCTTCGGACGCGCGGATCGGGTGGTCAGCCGCCGGGTCGAGTGGGAGGGGCTCTATCTGCGTCAGGTGATTCGGGACAGCGGGGTCGATCTGTTTCACGCCACATGGAATACGGGGATTCCGATGTGGTGCCCGGTACCGTCCGTGCTGACGATCCACGATCTGATTCCCTGGCGCGAGCCGGAAGGGCACTTTGCCACGCGATGGCAGCGGGTATGCTATCGGTATGCCCAGAAGGCGTCCGCCCGTCGCGCGCGGCGGATCATTACGGTCTCGAACCATGTGCGGGGGCAGGTCATCCGTGAACTGGGCGTGAGTGAATCCAAGGTGCAGACCACCTACAACGGCGTGGATCCGATGGGGGATGAGACACGCCGCTTGGCTCCCATTCCGCACCGCTACGTCTTGTACGTCGGTGGGCACGAGCCTCGCAAGAATCTCGCCGGGTTGTTCGACGCGATGCAAGCCTACTGGAACGAGTACGACGAACGGCTACTGCTGCATCTCACCGGGGATAGTAGCACGCTCGATGATGCCGCGCGACGTGCGTTCACCCGGATGAGCAGCAGAAATCGCGTCGTATTCCTCGGGAACATTACCGACCAAGAGCTGGCGAGACAGTACACCTCAGCCGCCGCGTTGGTCACCCTGTCCCTCGATGAGGGCTTCGGCCTGCCGGTGCTGGAGGCGATGGCACACGGTTGTCCTGTGGTAGCTGCGAACAGAGCGGCGTTGCCCGAGGTGGTCGGGTCGGCTGGCATACTGGTTAATCTAGCTAGTCCACGGGATATCGTGGCGGGCATCCGGCGTGCGGTAGTACCTTCGGATGACAGATCTGATCTGGTGACCCGAGGATACACACGGGCCGAGCAGTTCTCCTGGCGGCGAACGGCTGAGAGTCTTCGGGCTGCGTATGAGTCTGTCCTAACCGCCCCTGTGCCCCGGAAATCGGTCCTGGGCATTCCCGTCCCAGTGAGCTAACCTATCCGCCTCGGAGGCGTTCTTGGCCCCTTTTTTCCTTTCAGGTGGAGCGAGACGCTTTGTGTGGCATCGGGGTAGGGTGGGTGGTTCGGCGGTCTATGCCGGTGGGTTCACCTGTCTCGTCAGATGCAGCTTGACCATTCGTCTTGGGGCGAATGAACGAACTTTCCCATCATGATTCACGACCCCCAATCCGGTCATATACCCTATTAGGGGGGGACATCACCTTCGGCTCTCGACAAACCTCGCGCGACGTGGGATAGTGGTCGGCTTCTAGATCGATCCTGGTTTTTTCTGTAAAGAGGTGGAAGCTCGATATGCAGCCGGAAGCTATGGTGAAACTGGCAAGAACGAACGCGAATGAGTTCGAGAATGCCTGGATGAAAATGGTCGAGTCGTCCGTGCTCACGACGGAGCAGTGGGCTCTCCACGAAAATGCCCTTCGTGCTCTGGTCAAGCAGGATCGCGGGAAGCAGGCCGAAACCCTCGCCTGGGCGGCCATTGAGGCGGTTGCCAACACGTGCGAGCCCAAAGAAGTGTTGATCATGGCGGGTCCGCTGCTCCGGGGCGTGGGTGATTGCCAGGAGCTACGAACGCAGGTTGTGGACTTGTACAAGTCCGCCTATGAGGGACGGGAAGGGCTGGATACGCTCATCGAGGAGTCCGGTTTGGGGGGAGGGCGTCCGGTGCGTAGGGCGCTGCGGACTCTGGATGTCTGCCTTGCGCTGAGTGAGGGGGACTATCTCTGCGAACGAGACGAGGAGGGGGCTGCCCAAGTCAAGGGGATCGACACGGACGCATGGACCATAAGTTTCCACACCGGCCAGACGGACGAAACACTTGGCGCGGTGGAACTGGCGGACCGCTTCTTTGTGGCGTCCGAGTCCAACTTTCGCGTACTAACTCAGTTTTTCCCGGATCGCTTGCAGAAGGCACTTGCCAAGGAACCGGCTTCGATCGTGTTGGATCTTTGCAAAGAGAATGGTAATACGATTGGCAGCGATCAGTTGCAGTCGTTGCTCGTTCCTGAAGTGATGGATGATGCGGAATGGAAGAAATGGTGGACGAAGGCGCGCACGGCGCTAAAAAAGCTTAGTAACGTTCAGGTGGAGGGTCGGACCCCTTATCGGATTACCTACACGGAACAAAAGGTTGATTTTGCGAGCCAGTTGTTTCAGGCGTTTACCAAGCTGCGTGAACCAATCGAGCAGTTGTCCCTGGTGACGGACTACGTCCGGGGAAGTAAGGCACGCGGCGAAACGCCGGACGCGGAGACGATCCGCAAGTGTTACGAAACACTGCTCTCACGGGCGGAGCCGCTTGAAGCGAGAACGCCGGCGAGAGCACTCCTACGTTTGTTGGCCGCGCGGCGCATCGGTGAATTCGGGGGTATCGAGGGTGCCGGCGATGCTGCGAGGACCATGCTCGGATCGGAGTCCGGCTGTGATTTGGTCGTGTCGATCGAAGATGCTTCACTCCAATTACTCGCCGCGGAAACTCTGATCGAGGCAAAGCCGGAAACGTGGCAGGCGGATCTGCTGGCCACGCTCCCCAGGATGACCACTGCGGTTTGCGAGTCGATAGCGAAGCGACTAGTGGATGATGGCGTGTCGGAAGAGGCGATGGCGGGGTTGGCACCGATCATCTTGGCCTCTCCGGTGGAGCACTTCGAGGCATTGTTGTGGCTGTGGGGTGGTTCCAGTGTGGAGTGCGTCGTTCGGGATGTCTCGCCTATTAAAGTCTTCATGCGAATCCTGAGAGGGCTCGAAGACTGTCGACGAAGCGACGACATTCCCAAGGCACTGGCGACCCGGTTGGCCGGTAGAGCTCGAAGCGTGCTTGTGGCCAGGAAATGCGCCAAGTTCTCGGCGTGCGTTGAAACGCTCGAGGCGGGTATGGCGGTCGCGCTGCGCCGGCAATTGGAGTCTGCTGAAAACCTCGGTCGCGCGGCAAGGGAGGATATGTTCAGGATCCTCGATCAAAAGTTCCCGAAGGTGAAGACAACGATCACGCTCAAGCCTTGGGAGCGAGAAGATGTGCTCTATGTGACCGCTGCCGGGTTGTCCAAGAAGCAGGATGAGATTGAGCATCACGTCAGCGTCAAAATGCGGGACAACGCCAAGGCGATCGGTGCGGCCGCCGAAAAAGGTGATCTGAGTGAAAACTCCGAATACAAGTTTGCGTTGGAGGAGCGAGATTTGCTCCGTGCGCGGTTGGCGCAGATGAACGCTGAGGTGGCCATGTCCAAAGTGTTGACTGCGGAGGATGTGTTGACTTCGGAGATCAGCGTGGGGACGCGTGCGAAGTTTGTATCAGTGGCGGATGGGTCGCCTTATGAGATTACGTTTTTCGGTCCGTGGGAGGCCGACTTTGACACGGGAACGCTAAACTACAAATCACCCCTCGGACTGGAGCTCATGGGGACACGAATCGGAGACGTCGTTGAGTTCGATCATCGTCACGCGAAGGGCGAATACAAACTGGTCGAGGTGCATAACGCCGTCACCGAGATGGCTAACGTGTAGCGTGGGTCGTCTATGAGGACCGGCGTCGTAAACGCGTCAGCAAGATAGGCGGAGATCGGGCGAGGCGATGAGAGTAGCCATCATCGGACTACCGCAGTCGGGCAAGTCGACCGTGTTTTCTGCGATCACGGGAAAGCTCTTTGATCCGTTTGCGCCCTCCGAGGTTCGACCGGCCGTTGTGGGTGTGCCGGATGAACGTCTTGCTTTTCTTACAAGTCTCTACCACCCTAAAAAGGTGATCGAAGCGACGATCGAATTCGTCGACGTGCCGGGGTGCGCTCTGGACGATCAGAAAGGACGCGACCAGTGGAAGCGTGTTGCGCCCAGTGTGAGGCAGGCGGATCTTCTGGTGATTGTCGTGCGTGATTTTGAGAATGCGTCTGTGTCCATGCATAAGGCCCGGCTTGATGCGGTCGCGGATTTCGACGAGATGCGATCGGAACTTCTTTTTTCTGATCTGGAAGCCGTGACCACACGGGTCGAGCGGCTCGAAAAGTCAGTCAAGAAGCCGACAAAGACGCAAGATGTGGACAAGCGGGAGCTGGCGTTGTTGCGGCGCTGCCAAAGTGTGCTGGAGTCGGAAGAACCACTCTCCAGCGTCATCAAAAGTGATGAGGATCGGAGGCTCGTCTCCAGTTTCGCCTTCCTGACGGAAAAACCGATTGTTTGTGTACGCAACGTATCCGATGGGGCGGCGGGGGAGGCGGTGCCGTTAGAAGTCGATCATGTGGCCGACAGTGTGGTTCTGAGTGCGTCGATCGAGGCCGAAATCGCCATGCTTGACCCGGAGGATCGATCTGCCTTTCTGTCAGATTTGGGGATTTCGGCACCGGCGAGAGAGCGGCTGATCCAGGTATGCTATCAGGCCGCAGGGCTTATCTCTTTTCTCACCATGGGGAGCGATGAAGTGCGAGCGTGGCCCGTGCGTGCGGGGAGCACGGCCGTTCAGGCGGCCGGTAAGATTCACACTGATCTGTCACGCGGGTTTATTCGTGCAGAAACCATAGCTTATGCCGATCTCGTCGAACTCGGTGACGAAAAGTCCGTCAAGGCGGCCGGCAAGGCTCGGAAAGAGGGCAAGGGCTATATCGTGCAGGACGGCGACATCATGAACATACTCTCCAGTGCGTAGGGTTCTGTGTCGCATATAGCGCGTGGGGTCGGACTGTATAGTGCGTATGGTCCTGTGCGGTATGGATGGAACACCTGTGGTGCCCGTTTCCGTTCCCAACATGCACGGAGGTGGGTATTGGGAATGATGATTGATGAGTAATGCCGCGATTCGGCGGGTTCGGAGGCTCTTTCGCGGTCGTGGGAACGGCATATAATACGGGCGCGGCGTTTGGTAGCGCACAACGCGACACCACGTCCGGGGCGTAGCGCAGTCTGGTTAGCGCACTTGACTGGGGGTCAAGAGGTCGCTGGTTCGAATCCAGTCGCCCCGAGTGTTTTTTCGGGTATCAAAAAACCACTTCCATGTCGTTTTTTAGCTTGTTTTAAGGGGTTTCCTGATTCGGAGTGACACTTAGTGGCACTCTTGACCGAACAGACACTAATGGCCATTTCTGGACAATTAAGGCGGGTCGGGACAGTGGTTAGTGCCACCACAGGTGCCACCGCGCCATCGGTTCCGGTTGCTTGTTCTTGCGCCGCCAATTGTTTGATCGGTGGCAGCTTTGCAACTTCGCCCCACAGATCAAGCAGTCGAAAGTCTTGATAGTTCGTCAGCGTTACCCCCACTGTACTGTGCCGTCCGAGTGTCACCTGGGCTTGTTGGGATACTCCGCACGCGCCCAACCACGATATGAACGTGGTCCGGAGGCCGTGCCGGTCAACGTCGCCCCCTTCGTGCCGGTCGATGCCCGCTCGCTCCAAGTCCCGATAAAACGTGTCCAGCTTGGGGATTCGCGGAAACACCAAGTCCTCAGGTTTCGCGAAGGGGGGCTTGTAGGCACTCATGAGGGCCGCCACGTCGTCACGTAGGGGCAAGTCCCCGTCTTGCCGCCGCGACTTCGTATGGGCTGCTTTCAGGCGATATGACGGCTTATCTCCGCTCAGATTCAGGCATTCCCACGTCAGGGTTTTCAATTCGCCCATACGGAACCCTGTCCACAACGCGAACGTATAGAACGTGCCGCGCTTCGGGCTGGCACCAATGAGCCGGTAGGCTTCATCGAGCGTCAACGCCCGTCGATCCTTGCGCCGATCAACGGCCGCGTTCAGCTTGGCTATCGCCAACACCGGGTTGAAACTTAAATAGTCGTCCCTGAAAGACGGTTATCGCGTGCAGATCGCCGTATTTTTCGTCATTTTCGTGGCTTGGAAATTGCAGGGTTTTGTATCGATTGATGGTGAAACCTTGCAATTTTCGTACAGGCACGGAGGCACTGATGAAGCCGAGATCCCAACCCCGCGATTCTTT
>JAJRSP010000199.1 GCA_024278775.1 Planctomycetota bacterium | reverse complement strand
GAGGCGTCGCGGCCATCCTGACCCGTCGACCATCGCCGGCTGACGATACCGGGCCGCTCAAATCCCCTCCCGCACGCTCACCGGAAAGACACGTTATCTACAAGAACATCATCAACCTCCACCTGCGCCCTAATTGAAAAGTTTGAATACCGATTACCCTGCAAGTGGATTACCCTGCAAGTGATTGGGGGTGTCTGTGTCATGTTGATCGACGACACGTCCGTGGCGGCGGGTTACGGGCTGCATCGGCCGCACGCGTCCATGCATGATCCATCGACGCATAACCTACCCGGGCAATCGCTGTTCGCGGAACATGTGGTCGCGCCGCACGTCACAAGCGAAGGACAGGTACACGGTCCGACGATGGTCACATCGTCAGCGTAGGCCACTCCCAGAAACGCGCTGACCTCCGCGGAAATATCTCTGAAGTCCACTTCGTGCCCAGGAAACACGACATTGGGTCGCAATTGCGTGCTAACTTTTTCGGGGGCATCGGGCGACCCTAAGAATTTGGCCACGACCGCACGGATGTCCTTGAAGTCGGGTTGCACCGTGGCTTGGGGGCCGAAGAACGGCTCGACCGCATCACCCCATTTCCCCGTGGTGACGATCAGCGCACACGAAAGACTCGCCGAGTTATCCAGCGGGCCCGCGCTGGGGCTGATCGCTCGGATTTCATACCGCGAATCCGGCATGATTTCTGCTCCGAACACATGGAGCAGCGTGACCGTGCTCCAGTCATTAAACTCCGGTTCACATTGCAGGGCGGCTCCCACAAACGTCTGGTTGGTCGCTCCGGTGGCATCATTCTCCGGGAAGTTTTTCGGCGGGCCGATCCATCGGGTGGTCGTATCCCACTCGGGGAACCCCTGCGGGTTGATCAACGTGACTTGGAATGCCGTTAGCGCTCCCGCATTTCGGGGGACGAAGTCGATGTACCGGTTTCTCTCCAGGCCGCTGGGATCGGGGGCGATAGGTATGGATTCGGGAATGCGGAACAGGTAGACCGATCCACACCGACTTCCCGCGGTGCAATCATCGTTGTCTGCCGCTACGATGGCCGTCTCACCGCTGAGGGAAACGGACCACCCGAAGATGTCAACAGCCGCTGCGTCGGAGGCGGTCAGCTTCTGCTGCTCGGTCCAATCGGACCCGTTGTAACGATAGACATATGCTGATCCGCAACTGAGACCCGCCGTGCAGTCATCGAAACGCGCCCCCGCAACGATCAGATCGCCACTTATGGATACGGCCCCTCCGAAGAAATCAAACGCCGCTACGTCGGAGGCAACCAGTTTTCGTTCCTCTATCCAGGAGGTTCCATCGAACCGAAACACGTAGGCCGCTCCGCAATCATCACCCGTAGCGCAGTCGTCCCGCGATGCGCCTACTACGGCGGCATTACCGTTGATGGAAACGGACATGCCGAACCAGTCTTCCGATTCCGCATCGGTGGCGGTGAGTTTTTGCTCCTCGACCCAAGCAGTGCCGTCGAATCGAAACACATAAGCCGATCCGCAATGGCTACCCGCGTCGCAGTCATCGAAGCGCGCACCCAACAGGATTCGATCCCCACTCACGGAGACGGATATGCCGATCTGCTCATCTGAAGCGGCATCGGCGGGAGTTAGCTTTTGCTTCTCCGACCAGGAGGTTCCGTCAAACCGGAACACGTAGGCGGCCCCACAACCGACCCCGGCCGCGCAGCGACTCAAACGTGCTCCGATGACGGCCGTATCCCCGCTCATGGCAACGGACAATCCGAACTGGTCCCCCGGTGCCGCGTCGGGGGCGGTCAGCTTTTTCTCCTCGACCCAGAAGATGCCGTTATAGCGGAACAAGTATGCCGCGCCGCAGCTACCGCCCGCGGAACAAGCCTCTCCGGGGGCTCCTACTACGGCCGTGTCGCCGCTGACGGATATGGAGCGCCCGAATAAGGCACCCGGTATTGTTTCGGAGGCGGTTATTTTTTGTTCTTCGAGCCAATTTGTACCGTTGAACCGGTACACGTATGCCGCCCCGCAATTGGTGCCCGTGGCGCAGTCAGCCGAACCGGTCCCTACGACGGCGGCGCTTCCGCTCACGGAGACGGAAGACCCGAAGTTGTCTCCTCTGTTCGCGTCAGTGGCGGTCAACTTTTGTTGTTCTGCACATTGGATTTGTGCGGTGGTCTGTGTGGTCGCCGTGCCCAAGACGGAGCCCATTAGCGCACACCACAAACCAACCGACCGCCTTATCCGTGTGCTATTGTCTGCGTCGTTCGCGCATGAGCGCATCTCTCACCTCCGTCGTGATGAGACTATGACAGAGAACTCCGGCCACTGCCATCCCCCACCAGAGAACACACCAGTATAGCCATGCAGAAGGAAAAGACAAAGGACAATAAGACCGGCGTGATGTTTGTGGTGCAAGGCACTTGAGGCGATATCACATTCATCAGACGTATCTTGTTCGTTATCGAGTTAAGATGGGGGCGATGAGTGTGGTGGACATGGCCACCTGCCTCGCATGGGCGGCACCGGGGCTTGTTCGAGAAGGGACCCCGCCTCCTATCGGTAGTGGTTGTCTACGCTACCGAAGTCCGTCGAATACGATGTTGAAGGGCGGAGACTACGGTGTCCGGGACATCGGCCGGAGCTACCACGTGTTGAACCGCCCCGAGTTCCGCGGCCACCTTGGGCATCCCGTACACGACGCAGGAATCACAACTCTGGCCCACCGTCACCGCGCCGTGTTCTCTCATGTGGAGTAGTCCCTGAGCTCCGTCTGCCCCCATTCCGGTGAGGAGTACCCCCACGGCTCGGGTTCCTACCTGCTCGGCCACCGAGTCGAACAACACGTCGACACTTGGACAGTGGCGGTTGACCAATTCATCTGTGCCATACGCGATGCGCAGTTGATTTCCGCTTCTAACTACGCTCATCTGAAGATCGCCCCGCGCCACGACCGCTCTTCCCGGCTCAAGTAGGTCTCCCTCGACCGCCTCGGTTACCGTCATGGCGCTGAACTGGTTTAGTCGATCGGCGAAGGATTTGGTGAATCCGACGGGCATATGCTGCACAATGGCAATGGGGGGGAAATCAATCGGGACATTCGACAGCAGATCTTTGATCGCCTCCGTGCCCCCTGTGGAGGCACCAATCGCCACGACGTATCGTCCGGGTTCGATCCCGCTCGATTGGAGGGTATGCTGCTTGGCGACGGCAGAGGCGGGTACGTGCGGTCGAACAGGGACGGCGATGGCTGCCGCTCGAACTTTGTAAGCGAGATCCTCCCCGAGTCGTCGAAGCGCCTCGCTGCCTCCGGCGGCCGGTTTGGCGACAAAGTCGATCGCGCCCATTTCGATGGCCTTCAGAGCGGCATGACTGTAGGTTGATGCCGTACCGCTACACATGATGACCGGCACCGGGTAGTGCGTCTGTAGTTTCCGAAGAAAAGTCAACCCATCCATCCGGGGCATTTCAATATCGAGAATGATCACCTCCGGTCGGTATTCGATGATGAGTTCTCGGGCTTCGTACGGATCCTTGGCGTTGCCGATGACGGAGATGTCCGGTTCGTTCGAAAGCGCTCGAGAGAGCACGGCACGCACGGTGGGGGAGTCGTCCACGATCAATACCTTGATGGTTTTGTTAACGCTCACCTCGCCTCACCTCTTGCTATAAATGGTTGATTCTACGTAAGTCAACGAATGCTTGATGTTGCTCAGACTTTCTGAATGTCCGATCAACAGAAAACCACCCGGAATCATGTGTTTGGCATACCTACCGACAAGCGCTTCCTGCGTGGGTCGGTCGAAGTAAATCATGACATTGCGGCAGAAGATCAGGTGGAATCCAAACCGAAACGGAAACGTGGGCGTCATCAGATTGAAGCGGGCAAACGTAATGAGCTTGCGCACGTCGGACACGACCTGCACAGCCGGTCCGTTCTCCGATTGTGTCTTTCGCAGATAGCGTTGCCCAAGTGCCGGTGGCACCGTGCCGACGCGTTGCGGCTCGAATAGTCCACGTTTCGCCCGTCGGAGCATCTGGGCCGATAGATCGGTGGCTAGAATCTTTGGTTGAATTCGTGGGTGAGCCCGCAGTGCGTCGTGAACGACCATAGCGACCGAATAGGGCTCCTCTCCGCTGGAACAACCGGCGCTCCAAATGCGAAGGGCCGAGTTGTTGGCGCACCACTGTGGGTCATTAGCCCACTTTTGGGTCACGTTCTTGAGGAAATCGAAGTGGTCCGGTTCCCGAAACAGGTGCGTCGTGTTGGTGGAGATGGTATCGAGAAGTGTACCTAGCTCTCTGCCGGATGGATCCTTCACGACGTGTTGATAGTATGCACCGAAGGAGGGGAAGCCGCCCTTGCGGAGTCGTTTACCGAGCCGCGCCCGTACGAGTTGCATCTTCCCATCTCCCAGGTTGATGCCGCTCTTATTGTAGATTAACTTCCGGAAAAGTTCATACTCTCCGGGTGTTAAATCCTTGATTGTTGCTTCCGTCGGCACGAATCGACTCCCACTTGGTTGAACCGCGATGATGGGTATCAGTCATGTTTTTGTATGGACCACTTGAATCCATTGGCCATCCACAGACAACAGCGCCGAGTCTTCTGAGTACCCTTCCGGACTGTCGAGGCAGGGGGTAGACGGCAATTCCAGAACCTCGGGGATGGTCAGGTTGAACACGTCTTCCGTCCCATAGGCCGCGGTGACATACTGTCCGCAGAGGACATTCATAAACTCTTTTATAGCGTCCATGGATTCCTGCTCCGTTAGTTCTCCATCGGAATCCATACCTAACAGATTGCCGGCCATCTGCACCGCAAAGGGCTCCGTACAGTTGAGTTGGAGCGTGCCCGACACGGGGCCGTCGTAGCCAATCGAAGTTTCCAGCCACCGCTCGCCCACAGGAGCTTCAAACTCACCATCATCGGTGAACATGAAAGCGAGGTTGGCGAGCACGTCAGAAAGAACAGTCGTCAGCGTCGAGATCTTCTGGTCCTGCATGTTGGGTAACTCCCAATAGGGGAACGAGCACTTCACGGAGCTGCTCGGGTTGAAAGGGTTTTCGGACGTATCCGGCGACCCCAAGTTCATGTAGCTGGTCAATACGTTTCTGGCTTCCTTCCGTAGAAGCAATCACCACGGGAATATCTTTAAGTTTTTCATTCTGCTTCATGCGGGTGAGTAGTTGAATGCCGTTCATTGTGGGCATGTTGATGTCGACAAGAAGCACGGCGACCTCATGCTCACAGAGCCGGGCGAGGGCTTCGATACCGTTGGCGGCCTCGAATACCTCACCGACATCCAGATCAATCATCCGGATCGTTCGTTTCATCATTGACCGGATGGTGACGGAGTCATCCACAATCAAAATGTCGTTGCTCATCGCCTTATTCCTAATGAGATCCCTGCCTTGTTTCGGCAGCTCCGTCGAACAATGATTCCACGCGCTGGAGATCAATGACGGTTTGTGCACCGATGATCTCCAGATCGCTTTCGCATAGCCCGCGGCGCTCGAGGACCGCCGGGTCTGCCCGATAACATAAGCCATCCTCTCCGAGTCCGATGCCCAAGAGCAGGCACACACAGTTGGCGAGATAGACCGCATCCACAAGCACATCAGGCGGGTCCACCGCGGAGGGCATGTGGTGGTAACGAATGCAGCGAACGATTGCAGGCGGCAGTTGCCACTTCTCGGCGATCATGCCTCCAATATCTTCGTGGGAGAACCCCAACACATGCTGCTCAGCCTCGACGAATGAGATATGATCTTCGGCGACACGGCGGATGATTTCAGCGAAGTCTTCGGCGACATATTCATTGAGGATGACCTTTCCGATATCGTGGAGCAGACCTGCGGTGAAGAGGAGGTTCCCATCCGGGATACGAAGTCGTTGTGCGAACAGAGACGAGGCCAGCGCCACGGCGACGGAGTGCTTCCACAGCACGCCCGGCTCCAAACCGTAGCCGTGCTGCTTTGAAGATAGCATGTTGTTCGTGTGGACTGACATGACCAACTGCAGCACCTTGATGGTACCGAGGCACAGCATGGCATCATTCAACGAGGTGACTTTGCGAGACAATCCGAAAAAGGACGAATTGCACAGTTTCAACACCTGGCTGGTGACCGCCTGGTCATACTTGATGGTTTCAACAATGTCGTCAAGCGTACTCCGTGGGTTGCTCATCACATTCATGAGCTTCATCGCGGTGTCCGGTAGCGGCATCACGGAGTTGACACGGTTGGTGATGTCTTTGATGTCGTTCACAATTCGATCTCCCGCCCACGGCTCTTGATAGTGAAGCGCCCGGTGTTTACGTCCAATCGCACCGTGCGGCTGAGTGATCCGCCAACGTCTTCCGCTTCAATCAACACGCCGTTCTTCCAGAAAATCTTTCTGAGCATGATGTAGTTGCGCTTGCCGATGTTGAAGGTGCCGTTGTCATCGAGAAGCTGTGAGCCACCGGCGATTTTCACAACGAGGTTCTTTTTTCCTGCGCCCAACTCATACGTCGCACGAAATAGTGTCGGAATGCCGGTATCGGCAAACATGGCCGGGTTGGCTTTCGCCTTCTCCGGTGAGAGGGAAGATTCCGGTAGCATGTAGTGGAGCAAACCGCCGACGCGCACTTTGGGATCCCAGATCGCAACGCCTATACAACTCCCCAGCGAATAGGTCACGAGGGTGGTTCGTGGATCGTTGGTGACCTGTAGGTCAGCGATGTCAATAACTTGATCCATCAGCCTCCCCGTGTCGACCGCCGGTATCCCTGACCGTTGTTTCGGTCGGTTGCTCTGTGACATAGCTGCTCGGAAGGACACTCAGGGAGCCGGACAGTTGATTGACCGCGACAAATTCCGTCACATTTTTCAGTTTTCGTTTTTCTATCTTGACCGGTCCGTGTATCGGTTTGTTGAGGGCTATGTTTCGGCGGCCGATCCTGATGGTCACTCCGCGGTGGACGATTTTCGATGCGAGGACATAAGGGATTTCAAGAGCACGGGCGTTTTGGAGTATGGTTGAACGCTGGTTCTCCGCATCTGCCGCGTCTGAGTCCATCGTGTCTGCTTCGAACATGAGTTCGGTGGCTTTTTCCTTCTGCGCCGGAGAAAGGCGTTTCAGGTCGGCTAACAGAGGTTGGACGACGGACCGGATTCGTTCGGCAGCCTCTCGCTTGCTTTTGACGTCTTCACGGATGCGCTCGGCTTCGTCAGTGATTTTTGGGTGTAATCCGACCACCACTTTCGTGTTGACGTTTGCGTCACTGCCGAGCGTGGCCACTTCGATTCCTTCTCGTGCGTACACCGAGCCACCGATGATGGCCCCGTGCGCGGCAAAAAGTTTACCTTCGCATCTCACCCGGCTGCTGATGATTTCGTTGCAGACCTTCACATCGCCCCCGGCGCTCAGATCGGCTTCGTTGCAGAATCTGGCTACGATGTCGCCACCGGCCCGGACCGAACACCGGCCTTTTTGCAATATCCCACCCCGAATGAGGATGTCTCCTTGAGCTTCTACCGACGCCGATTCGATGGCCCCGCCGATGGTAATCGCACGACGGGACTTCACAAGAAAGCCGTCATGAACGGTTCCATGAATCTGAACGTCAACCGGAGAATCAATATTTCCGGTGCCGAAATCCACGTCGCTCGGTACGGTGAACGCCTCCTTGATGGAAAGAACACCATGGGAGAAATCGATCTGGCCAGGGACGTTGGTGATGACAACGGCGGGTTCTGTCTCGCTTCTCCGAACGGTCGCATCGAGTTCGACTTCCTTTGGCTGCCGTGTTGGCGTGATAACGGAACCGAACACGTCCACGCCATCCACGCCGGGAACGATCGGGACCAGCGTGCCGATGGGATCATCTTTGTCGACCAGGTGAATCGAATGGTAGGTGTAGTAATTGACCGCGGCGTCACCCTGCCAGTTCTGTTCCCGTTCCAGCAAGGCATCATGACGGCGGAACGTGGCATCGGTGCCTTCGATGGCGGGGCACCCTTCCGCGATGAGATAGCGTGGTTGTGGTTCGTCCTGTTTGTTTATGAGGGCGAGGCACTCGTTGATTCGGTCCACGGTGTGTTCGTTGACTATGATGTTTGCTTCTTCGAGAGAGGCTATGATGTCTTCTTCCCTGATCGGCTCTGAATGAGAGGGGTCGGCCCTGTGTACCCACGCCTGCAGTTGGTCGTCGGACACCTCGATCGTTAGTTTCTTTTTCGTGATGGTCGCGGTGGTGGCGTGATGGCGCTCGCCGTCTGAGTGGTATGGGGTCACGGCTGTCCCTCCCATTCAGAGCCAAGGTTGACGTACTGGGAGGCACGGTGGGCACATGGCGTGGGGCAGTCGTCCGGACTCTCGTCGAGAATGGGATCGAGATCAGCCCGTTGGGCTTTGCGGAATGAACAATGCTCGCCGGACTCCGGTTTGACACACTCTCGCATATCGAGCGCCCAACATTCTGAGCAAGTGATACCAAAGCCGGGTGAATCCGATACCAAGTCATACGCCAGCGTTTCGAGCAGGGTGGCGGCAGTTTCCTGTTGATCTTCGGTGAGGCATGCGATTGAACGCTCGACCCGCCGGCGTTGTGCGTTCACGATTCGTCGTGCAACATCCACTCCCAGTGGTGCTAACTCAACCACGGTGGAATCTGCATCGCTCGCTTCCGAACGGTGCTTGATGAAACCCAAACGGAGCATTTCACGGAGGGTCTCGTCCATGGTCGTATTGGTGACACCCACGAAGGCAGCAATGGCGGAAACGGTTTTTTCCCCGTGCCAGCGGAGAAGCCTCAACACGGCCACACCGTGAGTGGGTAGACCTTCACTCTCCGGAACTTCCCGTTCCAACACGGCGTACGTAGCCTGGGCGAGTTGTAACAACGACCGCCAGATTCGTGTGTTGTCTTGCTGCATCCGGTTACCTCGCTGTGTTACGTACCTTTTTCGTAGACGCTCCACCTGGGTGTTCCTCCCAATCCGTGGCGCACCTACCGATCTGTCATTTCCTGAAATTGTACGAGTTCCTCCGATGTGAGGATTCGCTCAACGTCCAAGAGGATTTTGACTTTACCGTTAACCTTGCCCATGCCGAGAATGAACGTTGTGTCTACGGATGCGCAGAGTTTGGGTGATTCCTCGATATCCGCTTCGGGGATGTGATGCACTTCTTGTACGGTATCCACAATGACTCCCATCAACACCCCGATGTCCACCACAATGATGCAAGTCAGCGTGTTGTATTCCATCGCCGGAAGACCAAGTTTTTCACGCAAATCGAGGACCGGTATCACCTTGCCTCGTAAGTTGACGACCCCGCGCACAAAGTTCGGCGTTTGCGGAACTCTCGTGATGTCCATGATGCCGATGATTTCGCGGACAGTCAGAACTTTGAGCCCATAGTCCTCATCAGCCAGGGAGAACGTCAAATACTTGGTATCGAAGTCCGTACTCACGTCTGGAACGGTTGTTCGATGTTCATTAACCTCTGGAGTGTTGAGTGTGGCCGGCATATCTGAAGTTTCCTATACAGGGGACAACGTGTTCGCCGTTTCGGTGGCCGATTCACATCGAGCATCCAACGAGGATCCGTCTGAATCATGTGCCACGGGTGCCGTGTGGTCCGGGGACGGGGCAGGAACCTGGGACAAGTCACTCGCGTGATGGGCTGCGACGATTCCTGCCACGTCCAGAATCAAACCGACGCGTCCGTCGCCGAGGATGGCTGCGCCGGAGATGCCGCGGAGTGCCCGAAACCGTTCTCCCAGCGACTTGATGACGACTTGCTGTTGTCCCAGGAGCTCATCCACCACAATACCGATCTCTCCCCCTGCATGCAGTGCGATAACCACCATCGCGCGGCAAGGGTCGATGTGTTCGCTGAGATTGAATAACGGTCCCAAGGAAACCAACGGAATCAGACGCCCGCGAACATTGAGTACGGCTCCCTTGTGCTGTACTGTCGTAATTTGGCCCGGATCGGGACGAAGTGCTTTCTCTACGGTTACGGTTTGGATGATCAATCGTTCGGTACCGACTCGCAGCACCATGCCGTCGATGATGGCAAGCGTCAGCGGCAGGCGAATGGAGAAAGTGCTCCCCTTTCCCAACGTCGACGCGATGTCACACTTGCCCCGCAGATTTTCAATGTTACGTCTGACAACGTCCATCCCCACCCCACGACCGGAGACGCCTGTGATCTTTTCAGCGGTGGAAAAGCCGGGGGCAAAGATCAGGTTGTATGCCTGTTCATCGGTAAGCTGTTCGTCCGGTTGGATGATACCCTTTTCGATTCCTTTGTTGATGAGTACGTGAGGGTCTAGCCCTTTTCCATCGTCGGATATTTCGATGACGATGTTCCCGCCGCTGTGGAACGCAGAGAGTGTCACGCTGCCGGATTCCGGTTTTCCCGCGGCACGCCTGACTTCAGGCGGTTCGATTCCGTGATCGACGGCGTTGCGTATCATGTGCACCAGCGGATCGCCTATCTGTTGGATCACGTTTTTGTCAAGTTCCGTGTCTTCTCCGGTAATGGTCAACTCCACGTGGTTGCCCACTTTCCGAGAGACGTCGCGGACGAGGCGCGCCATTTTTTGAAACGTGGGTCCGATCGGCACCATGCGCATGGCCATGGCGGCGTCTTGGACGTCACGAACGATTTTTGAGGCCTGCGTTACGTCCTTGATGAGTTTGGGATCCGAGCCCACCTGTGGGTTCGCGCCGACTAATGTCTGCGCGATCACGAGCTCTCCGACCAAATCGACCAACGCATCGAGCTTCTTGGTGTCGATGCGAACCGATTGGTCACCACCTCCGGCTGTCGAGGGGCCGGAAGAGGATGAGGCGCTTTTGGACTGGGGACGAAGGGCCTGGCTGATTTGTTTGGGACTGGCCACACCCATTTCGATTAGTGTCTCGCCCACTTTCTGGTTCGCCGGCTCACTCTTTTGTTTGGCGACCGCGTAGTCCACTACTTCCTGCGGAACCACACCCTGTTCCACGAGGTTTTCGCCCACTTTCTTGTCGGAACCGCCTGCCACCGGTTGGCTGCCCACCGGCTCGATGCGTCCTGATACCACATCACGAAGGTTGGCGATCATGACTTCGATCGGTGGTTGCGGTACCACCTCTCCTGTAGGGTTGGCCAAGTGGCTGCGGATGCCTTCGAACTGCACTTTCAGGATGTCTACGACTTCGAAGACCAGATCGATAAGGCCTGGAGTGACTTTTCGAGTCCCCTTGCGAGCCTGGTCAAGCAAGGTCTCCGCCTCGTGTGTAAGGCTCACAATATCGCGAAGGTTGAGGAACCCCGCTGCGCCTTTGATTGTGTGGAACGGTCGAAACAGTGAGTCGATTGCTTCCGTGTCCTCCGGGGCACGTTCTACTTCCAACAGGGCGGCTTCAATGGCGTCGATATGTTCACCTGCCTCCTCCATAAAACCGACGACCATCTCCACTTCGTCGTCGCTGATCGACAGCGGCTCTGCGACATAAGGTGGTGGTGGCGGGGGTTTCTCCTCAACGGATTGATCCGTTTCCGAGGTAGTGGTGGTCGAGGCAGCGGGAGCTTCTGACATGTCGGTGGGGGCTTCATCCGAAAACACTTCGTCCATTTTTTCCGCTACCGAGTCTCGACTTGGCTCGTCCGTGGGGAGGGGAGGCTCTGTTTCGTCGGGTGAAGATGGTGCCAGGTTGGCCAGGCCGGCCACCGACTGCAGAACATCTCGTAGCGCAGCACCAGCATCTTCCACCTCGCCGAGTATCAAGGCTTCCAGCGTCTTCATCAGGTGTCGAGCCGCATCTGTGGCGGCAGGTGGTACCGTGTTATCTTCCGCGCCCGCCAACTCTACACACACTTCATGCATCTTGGCCAATGCCGGCAGATTGTTTTCGTCTATCCCGCAGGACAACCCACTCAGGTTATCCACGCATGATTGCAGGGAAAGTGTGTGGGGCGTTTCTTCGTTCATGGGATACCTTCTTCCTCACTTGGTACAGGATAGTTCTGCCCGCGGTGTCGGGTGAAAGTTGTTTAAGTCGTTGCAAATCGTTCCAGCGAGTCCTGCCAGTGTTTCACTGTCTAGTGCCCGGCGCACCCGGTTGTTCAACTGTTGCAATCCGAGGTGTGCTTGGCACATGTTCGTGGGATCGCGTTTACAGGTTTTCGGACGCAGACGTTCGTCGGTCTCCGGCGGATTCAGCGCGTCCAGCACATCCACCACTGAGATGTGGTCCAGTTTTTTCACCAGTACATATCCTCCCCGCCGTCCACGTATCGATCGCACGAGACCCGCGCCGGTCAAACGTTGTAATACCTTAGACGCTTGCTCTCGAGGTATCCCTACGGTGGCGGCAACCATGGGAGCGGATGGCGATGTTCCGGGTGCGGCGCGATTCAAATAGCAAAGGGTGTAGATCCCATGCACGGCTGTTCGCGAGAACAACATTCTTGCACTCCTCGACGTCCCCGATTTTGTTCTTGCCTCTTACTAATACTGGCATCGTCCCTTGCCGAAACGAAACTTAGCAAAATACGGAGTGAGAAACTCCGGATTTAGGGCTGATAATAAGGCAGGTGATCGGGGGCACATCTCGGCGGACCGCACGGTGGACCGTGATTGTGTTTCGCGCGGTGCCCCATCGCCTTGTCATGTCTTACTTCGCCGGCAGGGCGGTTCAACGCCTTGTGTGTGAACGAGCGGCAACGCGCGATGAATCGAAACGTAGCGTATCGATTCAGTAGTGGTTACCGCTTGCAATACAGTACTTGGTGAACCGGTAGGTGAGATTGTAGTTCAAGAACAGCAAGGGGTAATGCAGATGGCGAGAAACCAGACACGGTCTATATCTTTCGGTGTGCGTCTGGGTGCGATTATGAGTGTCTTCGCACTTCTGATTTTGGGGATCGTGGGTGTCACCTCTTGGGTGACCAGTGCCCAAAAGGCGGATGCGTTGGTCATCAATCTGGCCGGTCGGCAGCGTATGCTCACCCAGAAATACAGTAAGGAGTTTCTGGACGAGCTCAACGAACGTCGAATTGTAGCCTCCGCAGAACAGACCGCTGCTACGGCCACTACCCAAATCAAAGCAGATCGCGACTATTACACGAAGAACATCATTGGAAAGCTGAAGCTGGAGGCCGATACGTTTCAGGCCGGTGCCGACTACCATAAGGTGTCGGGCTCCATTCCACTCCCAGCGACTTTTCTCCGAGAGGTTTCCCAGTCGTTGGATTCATCCGCCCGGTACCGGTATGACCTGCTGAGCAAGTACAACATCAATGGAGAGAAGGGGCTTGATAGCGAGTTTGACAATCGGGCGTGGGCGGCGCTATCTCGAGATCCGAACACACCTCATGTCGACTTGGTGCCGGTGGACCAGGGAGTTGAGCTTCGTTATGCGACGGCGGATGTGGCTGCGGCCAAGGCCTGCATATCGTGCCATAACAACCATCCGTCGAGCCCCAAGAAGGACTTTCAGTTGGGGGATCTGATGGGCATCCTGGTGGTCTCGGTACCTGTGACGCAGGATGCAGCCCTCGCCAGTGTCCTGCTTGATGCACGTGAAGGGGCGAAGAACAGCACGATTGAAAAGACGCGAGCGCTGTTCGAGACGACCCTGTCCGCACTGAGGCGAGGAGGAACCACCTATAGTGATTTGGCTATGACGCATGCAGTCAATATAGCCGCTAACCAAGACCCGGATATCGAAGCCAAATACGCTGCAGTCAGCTCCCTGTGGCAGGAACTGCAAGCATCGGTCAAAGCCTCTCGCTCCGGTCAGGCTGACTTCGGCTCAAGTGAATTCGTGGGGCTCGTTCGGACTGTTCGTGATCGTGGAATGGCCTGTCTTAAAGAGATGAATGCTGCCGTAACGATGTTGCAAGCCAACTCAGACACGCGAACTGCGATGATGGGGAATATTCAGTATGGTGCGCTCGCGCTGGCCGCGGTGACGTTCGTATGTGTGTTATTGTATATACGAAGATGCATCACGGGGCCGATCAATCGCATCATTGCCGGTCTCAACGAAGGGGCCGACCAGGTGAATGATGCGGCCGAGCTAGTTTCCACAGCGAGTCAACAGTCCGCCCAGGGGGCAAGCGAGCAGGCATCGTCCCTGGAGGAGACCAGTTCTGCTCTGGAACAGATGGCAGCCATGACCCGTACGAATGCAGAGAACGCGAAAGATGCCAATAAACTTAGTGCTCAGGCTAGAGACGCTGCTCAAGCCGGTGACGAAACCATGCATAGACTCAATGACGCCATGACAGCGATCAATGACTCATCGAGCCAGATAGGCAAGATCATCAAGGTGATCGAAGAAATCGCTTTCCAGACGAACCTGCTGGCGCTCAACGCCGCGGTAGAAGCTGCCCGTGCGGGTGAGCACGGCAAGGGATTTGCCGTGGTGGCCGACGAAGTGCGAAACCTGGCGCAGCGTGCGGCCAAGGCGGCCGGTGAGACCACAGGGCTTATCGAGAATTCAGTGAACAAGGCCCGGGAGGGTACGGAGGTCGCCAGTGAAGTGGGGAAGGCGCTCGCGGCGATCGTGGGCGATGTGACTCAGGTCACCGATTTGGTGGATGGCATTTCCAAAGCGAGCGAGGAACAGGCCCAGGGAGTTGATCAAATCAACACGGCCGTCTCACAGATGGACAAGGTTACTCAGCAAAATGCTGCAGGGGCCGAGGAGTCGGCATCAGCCGCAGAGCAGCTATCCGCCCAGGCCAATACTGTAAAGGGGGTCGTTAATGATTTAGCCATGCTCGTCAACGGAACCATCGCTACGGGCGTGAGCAAGAGGGGGCGGGACCTGAGCGCGCATAAGCCCAAGAGACAATCCAGTCATCAATTCGCAGGTCACTCTTCAGCGGGAATCAACGCCCCTGCAAAGTCGACAAGCCCCGTTTCGGTAAACGACTCCTCGGATGACTTTATGTCGATGGATCATGGCTCCGGGTTGGAAGAGTTCTGACATCTGATTCGAACGTAGTGATCAGTGAGTGTCGTGGGCTGCGGGAGAACCATTGTTGTGGATTGGTTCTGTGTTTGGCCATCCCCCCGCCAATGTTCAGGTGTACACGGCGGGATACAAGCGGATGCCATCGTGGTTCCTTCTTTCGCGTTTGATATCTCGCTATGCGATAACAAGGTGAGGTAAGAGATGACTGCAGCACAATCCGAGCTACCATATAGTTCATCATCGAGTGATCATGTCAATGGCGATGGGGGACAGAAATACCTGACGTTCAAACTTGCGAGCGAAGAGTATGGGGTGGAGATTCTCAAGGTACGTGAGATTATCGGCGTGATGGATATTACCGCCGTGCCGCAGATGCCCGCCTATATGAAAGGCGTCATTAATCTCCGTGGCAAGGTGATTCCGGTAGTGGATCTTCGTTTGAGATTCGGCCTCCATGAGATCGAACATACGGAACAGACCTGCATCATTGTCGTCGATGTGGGCAAAGAGATCAGCATCGTGGTTGATTCCGTATCGGAAGTGTTGGATATCAAAAGTGAGAACATCGCGCCGCCGCCCTCGATCGGAGGCTCGGTGGATACTTCCTTCATTCTAGGCATGGGCAAGGTGGGCGAGTCGGTGACGATTCTTCTTGACATTGACAAGGTGTTGACGTCCGATGAATTACAGGACGTAGCGTCGATCACCCACACTGCGGAATCTTCGGTATGCGCGGCCGCTTCATCTGTAGAGGCGTAGCAACCCACTCGTTGCGGTCGGGATATCGTGGTAGTAACGCCCCGTGATTCGGAAAGTGCCCGGAGACAGAGGCAATCACGCCGGGTCTATCGGACGCAGGCAAAACATTTCGTACGCTTTCAGAGTTGAGTCGAGGTACACCGACATTGTGTCGATGGAGATGCGGAGGCCCCCGGTGTATGCCGGTGCGATGGCTACGGGCTCGCGCGGGGTCACCTTCTGGACGTGCATCCTAACTGACACGTCCGTACGAATCAGAATGCGATGGGCGTATGCTAGATTCGATATACCAGAAGATCAAAGATACGGGTCGGTTGCCGTCGCCCAGTGGTGTGGCCTTGCAACTTCTGCGCCTCGTTGACGACGACGCAGCCACCATTGAACAGATCACTACCACGCTTGAGTCTGATCCGGCCATCGCCTCCCGTCTCCTCAAGCTGGTGAATTCTCCCCTGTTGTGTTCCACGCGGACGGTCGCCTCGGTGTCGACGGCTGTGAAGCTAGTGGGTATGCACGCGGTCAAGAACCTGGCGTTGGGCGTCTCTCTGTTATCGGCACACAAGAATGGTGCCTCGGAGCGTTTCGACTACGACCGATTTTGGTCGGAGTCATTGGCCCGGGCCGTGGCGGCTCGTAATCTATCCTGTTACTTCAAGTGCTGTCCTCCGGATGAAGCGTTTACGGTTGCGTTACTTTGCGGTATCGGCCGACTCACGTTGGCTACCGTCTTCCCGAAGGAGTATGACGAACTTCTCACGAAACACGGGGACGGTACGAGTTCTTCATTGGCCGAAGCGGAACAAGCCACATTCCACATCCACTACTGTCATCTCGCGGCGGAAATGATGTCTGATTGGGGACTGGCTGAAGTGTTCTGCGAAGCGGTGCGTCGTATGGAGACCATTGCCGAGTCGGACCCGAAGGATGATTCTCGTATCAATATCATTTCGCGGTTGCTTCTACTGGCCGATGACACGGCGTCCGTTCTGGCCAAACCGAAAGTGTTTCGCGAAGATTTGAACGATCTGCTGAAGACTGCGGAGCATATGGGTGTTCCCGCAGAGGAGTTTACTGACCGATTTGACGCGGTGAGGGATGCATGGCGAGAGGTGGCCGCCATATTTTCCGTACATGCGTTGGAAGCACCGTCTCTTCGTGATGTGCATACGCGGGCTTCTCGTGGATACGGAAGCGTTTTGGTGGTTGATGACGATCCCATTACACGGAGAATACTCACCAAGTACCTCGTTGATGCAGGTTATGATGTGCTCACCGCCACCAATGGCGTTGAGGCACTTCGGATCATCAATGCGGAGGGATGCCAACTCATTATCACGGATTGGATGATGCCCGAAATGGACGGGCTCGATCTTTGTCTTGCCATACGGTCTTCGGAGGGTATCGGTGCGGCCTACACCATCATACTCACCGGATTCACCGACGGAGATAGCTTGGTCCAAGCGTTTGACGCCGGTGCGGATGATTATCTGACGAAGCCATGTCAGCAGCAGGAGCTGATCGCGCGATTGCAAGTGGGCGTGCGAGCGCTGAAATCCGAAGCAAAAGTGGCCTCGCAGCAGTTGTCCATTCGAAAGACAAATGCGGAGTTGGCCACGTTGAACGGTAAACTCCAACAAATGGCGACGATCGACGAACTGACCGGATTGTACAACCGCCGAGAAGGCCTTCGTCGCCTGAACGAGTACTGGGGCGCCGCAGAACGTAGTGACCGGCCACTGGCCTGTATGATGATCGACGTCGACCACTTCAAACAATGCAACGACAGATACGGGCATGATGTGGGTGATGCGGTATTGCGCGAAACGTCGCATGTTCTCAAACGAAGTGCTCGTGCGGGTGACACGGTGTTTCGGGTGGGAGGAGAGGAGTTTGTCGTTCTATGCCCCGGTTCTCCGGCCGTGGAGGCTGCGGAAGGTGCGGAGCGTCTACGCATCGCGGTAGAGTCAAATCAGATCAAGCGCAGCGGTTTCGTGATCAGTGTTAACGTCAGCGTGGGGGTGGCCGAGAAGAATAGTGATACCCTCACGCCGGATGATCTCTTACGGGTTGCCGACGAAGCGCTCTACGGTGCCAAACGAGCGGGGAGAAACCGTGTTTGCATCGCAGGTAGCAGCGAGTCAACGATTCCGAATCGGTCTCCGGAAAGGGATTCGGACACCGATGATGGTCCATCGCTTGTGATTCCTCCGTCATGCGAAGAAGACTCACGAGGGATTGTACTCGTAGTGGATGACGATGGAGACGTTCGACGGCTATTTCGCACTCTTCTGGAACGCGACGGGTTTCATGTGCATGAGGCATGTGACGGAGTCGATGCGCTGGCCAAAGTATCCGAGGTCCGTCCGCATGTCATCCTGATGGATGTCGACATGCCGAACATGAATGGATTTGATTGTACTCGCAAGCTCAAGTCTGACCTGGCGTTTCGTCATATCCCGGTCATTATTGTTAGCGGCAAGGCGGACAGCCGGGACGTGCGTGCCGGTCTCGACGCCGGAGCCCAGGAGTACATGACCAAGCCGATCAACCGGGACGAGTTTTTGTTGCGTGTGCGGGCCATGCATCAGCTTTGCCGTGACCAATCCGAACTTCTCGAAAGCAACGCCGTCAGAGGTGAGCAGGCTCGCGCCATGAGTATTCTGTTTGATCTCTCTCGTTCTCTTTCGGAGGCCCGCAGCTCGGAGGAGATCGTGGCTCAAACCACTACCGCCACTTCGGAACTATTGAACAGTCGTCGCGTATCCGTCATGCTACCCGATGATTCGGGAAAGAACCTTTTCGTGGCCAACGCCATCGGGATCGATGATAGGCTTGCAGAACAGATCCTGGTTCCGGTGGGACACGCTATTGCAGGTCGGGTGTTTTCCTCGGGCAAGCCGATGGTTCTTAACTCCCGATCTGACATCATCGACCGTTGCGGACGCTACGAATCCGATTTTTTTGCCAGTGTGCCTCTGGCTTCGAAGGCGCTCGCCGTCTCCAAGAAGGTGGTTGGCGTTCTCAATGTGACGGAGCGGCAGGGCCACCAACCCTTCGAAGCACACGAACTCGAGTACCTCGATCTCGTGTGTAACATGACCGCATCCTCACTGGAGCAAATTCAATCCAAGAAGGCTAGAGAACACGCCCATTCCGCTTTGGTGATTGGACTTGCGAAATTGGCAGAGTACCGGGATGGTGATACCGGGAAACATCTCGAACGAGTCACACGGTTCGCCTTGCTTCTCGCGAGAGAACTAGGAACATTACCGGGCTATCGTTCGGTAATTGATGAACGGTTCCTGTCGTCACTGGAACAGGCCGCACCACTGCACGACATCGGCAAGGTTGCTGTTCCGGACGCCGTATTGCTCAAGCCGGGGCCGCTCACCGATGCTGAGTTTTCGATGATTCAACGCCATACTGATGTGGGGGCTCGGGCTATCCAATCCATGATCGAACAAGCGCCCGAAGCGGATTTTTTGGTGATGGCCAAAAACATCGCGTATGCTCACCATGAGTGGTACGATGGGTCCGGTTATCCGGCAGGAGTAGCTGGCGATCAGATCCCACTGTCGGCACGCATTGTCGCTGTGGCTGATGTGTACGATGCCCTGACTAACAAGCGACCTTACAAGGTGGCCTTCTCCCACGAAAAAACGGTGGAGATCCTCCGGGAAGCATCGGGGTTGCACTTCGATCCCGCGGTGATCGAGGTCTTTCTCTCTCTTGAACGACGTTTCGCGGAGCTCGCGCAGGAACTTCGTGATGAGCCGGGAAATACCCAGGGACAAGACACTGAACGCGAACTTGTCGCCTCAACTTCTGAGACGGCAACCCGAGCCCGTTAACCGATCAACCGATCACCATGCCGACCGGGACGATTGTTGCAGGATCGTCACGCTACCGATGATCAACACCAGCAGAACCAACACAACAAGACCCCACTGTGAAACGGTCGGTATGGGGGCCGCGACGGTGAGCGCGGCTGTGCCATAGGCCACCTGAGAGGGCAGCAAATCCCCGATACCACAGATGGCCGTGCCAAGAGCGGGCTGCCCGGTGTCAGCGGATTGGATCACGAGCGATCCCGTGCCAGTCGCCTGCATGTCGAGAAGTGCGACGCGGGCCCATGTGGGGGTGAGACCGACTTGATCGACGCAAGAACTCAGGTGTGAGCCGCTGAGGCCCACCACTTGCCCCGCAGCGTTATCTATGGTGCCGCTCGGCAATTCGGGGAATAACGCCGTGTGGGTTATGCCGCTTACCGCCGCGAGGCTCGGATCAAACTGAACGGTGGTGGAGACGGATGACAGACCCTGGGTGTTGTCCGTCCGCGCCCATACCTCCACGACAAACGACCCACCGGGACCCACTAGGGACAGTGGCGTGGGGAGTGTAGTGGTGGTGTCGTTCGGTCCGGCGTTGGGGACGGGCACAAGCTCAATGGCGACGGTCTGCGCGGCCGCTTGGCGCGGAGACGCACCGAGCAGCGCGAATAGCGCCGCGCCCATCGCGAAGAGCCACGCGTGTTGGTGGGTGGACTTCATCAACTGCATTCCGTAGGTCTCCCTTCCCTCTTATCGGCAGGTCATGCAGGTAGGCGGTGTTACCTCCCTACGGCGCCCCTGAGTCTACGCGGCGACTTATGTACCGCGGGTCTGCGTACGATGTCGATGACAGTCGCTCCGAAGTCGACACGGTAGGGGTCAAGATTGCCCAGTTCGTTTACGATGGCCACGCCGTGGAGCCGGTCGCTCGGTGTCGCCGTCAGCGCGACAGAACCCGGTGTTACGCCTCGGACGGTGAGTGTGGCCACGCGTACCCAGGTGCCGTCAGTGCCGAGGTAGGGGCTGGTCAGTGGAGCGCATCCGCCCAGTTGTGAGACCACGCCGAGCCCCGGTTCGATCACTCCGCCGGCGAACGTGGACATCGAGTGGCTCGCTATCACGTCTTCCACGGCTAGCGTCTCGGCGTCGAAGCTAAGGTCCACGAAGACCGCCGCGAGACCATCGCCGGATGAGGCTGCGGGGCGTGAGGCCCACACTTCCACGAAGAAGGGGCGATTGACGCCGAACGAGGTATTTGATGTCGGCAGCACCGCTAGGGAATCTTCGGCCGTTGGTCTACGCACTGTCACGAGGCTTATGGTCGCGGCTGTACCAAGAGACGCGACCTGCCCCCCGGAGGCGTTTGGCGGTGGACCCGTACAGTTGACACAGTCGGCACAGATCTGTCCGAAGCAACCGACAAAACCGGAGAAGTCGCCCGTCCCTACGCAGATGCCCGCATCCCCGTCGAAGTTGGAAGCGGCACACGGATCGGTCGCCAGATAGCAGCCACCAAAGCAAGAAGCGAAAAGGGCGAAGTCGCCGGTGCCCATGACACCGTTGAAATCCAGGTCCAGGATGCACAGCTCGCACGTGGCGGCAAGCTCATCACAATGCTCGCACGAGGCGGTGCATACCGCTGCGCCAGCCTGACAGTCGAGCGTCGCGTCGCACGTTTCGGTACCGTTGCAGAACAGACCGTCGTCACAGTTGGCGTTGTTGGGCGTGTGGACCACGACGTTATTGACTTCGTCGCAAGTGTCATCCGTGCAGACGACGCCATCGGTGAGAGTCGGCGGAGTGCCCGCGAGGCAGTCGAGCGTCGCGTCGCACGTTTCGGCACCGTTGCAGAACAGACCGTCGTCACAGTTGGCGTTGTTGGGCGTGTGGACCACGACGTTGTTGACTTCGTCGCAGGTGTCGTCCGTGCAGGCAACGCCGTC
>JAJRSP010000198.1 GCA_024278775.1 Planctomycetota bacterium | reverse complement strand
CTCAAAGGGCGCAGGGATGCTGGATGACATTATCCGCATCGCCTTGAACCTAGCCGATGACGTCAAGTTGCTGGCCAAGGTTCACGCGATTCTGGTGAAGGCGGAAGCCAGCGCCGAGCGCGATGCCGTGACGGACAAGGGTTGCGGCGAGTCCAAGGGCAAGGCGAAATCCGCTGAGTCTGCGGTCAAGAAGAAGCGCGACAAGTCCGCGTAGTAACATCGGTTGTCGGAATCGGGGGGCGGCGAACGCATCATGCAAAGCCGCCCCCCCTCTCCGGCGACCTTTGAGCTAAATGAACGGGGAACCGTACACAGGGGGTGAAAGATGGCAACACGAAACAGAAAGAAGAAGCCACAAGGAACGCGGCCAAAGTCCATCACGTTCGCGGACGCCTTTGCGGGAATCGGGGGATTCCATCGGGCGCTTGTGCTGGCGGGAGCGGTTCTCGCTTGGGCGTGCGAGTTCGACGCGGACGCCGCCGACACATACAGGCGGAACTTCAGCTACGACCCGACGGGCGACATGACGACCGTTCGCGCGGAAGCGGTTCCGCGTCACGACATTCTCTGTGCTGGTTTCCCGTGTCAGAGTTTCAGCGTGGAAGGGAAACGGCTGGGGATGAACGACCCGCGCGGAAGACTGTTCTGGCACCTCGTCCGAATTCTCAAGGCGAAGCGACCACGCGCGTTCATCCTTGAGAACGTGCCGCACCTCCTCCGCATCGATGGGGGCAAGACGTTCGACATGATGTGCAGCCACTTGACGGCGCTTGGCTACACGTTGCGATACACACTCTTGGACGCGCGTCGGTTCGGGCTTCCGCAGCGCAGGGAAAGGCTATTCATTGTGGGCACCCTTGGGTCAGTGCCCTTCGCGTTTCCGAAGCAGGGAAAACTTGCTAAGCACTTGCCGCGAATCCTACAGCGCGACGTGCCGGAAAAATACTATTACAGCGACGACCAGCGAAGCCGGATGGCTGGGCGAAGGGACTTGGCACGGGTGACGCGCAGCAACCGCTGCTGCAACTTCGTGAAGGCGACGCACGCCAACGTGCTAATGAATGACCCGAACGAAATCAAGAAGAACATCGTCGTCGAGTCCGACGGTCGGTGGCGAAGGCTAACGCCCCGCGAGTGCGCCCGCCTTCAGGGATTTCCGGCTACGTTCAAGCTGCCACAGTCGGACAGTAAGGCGTACCGGCAACTCGGCAATAGTGTCGCCGTTTCAGTCGTGCAGGCGATAGCCAAGAATCTGATCGATGCGTTGCGGAACAGTCAGGGCTGACGGGAAGCCCACCAGTCTAACAACTAATCAAGGAGAAAATGAGATGAAGAATAACATCTGCACCCAATGTACGCGCCGAAATAAAGCCACCCAAGGCAACGGCGCGCGGAAAACCGAACACAAGAAGGTCAGGTTCATCGACCTGTTCGCCGGAATCGGCGGGTTCCGCGTAGCGCTTGAAGCGCTCGCCGCGATGTGCGTCTGGTCGTGCGAGAAGGACGTGCTCGCCGCGCAGTGGTACCTAGAGAATCACGGCGACGACCCGACTGGCGACATCACATCCGTCAACGCGGTCGAAGTGCCAGAACATGACATTCTATGCGCGGGATATCCGTGCCAGCCCTACAGCACGCAGGGCAAGGCGTTCGGACTCGCCGACCCGCGTGGTCGATTGTTCTACGCGATTGTTCGCATCCTCACGGCGAAGCAGCCGTCAGCGTTCATTCTTGGGAACGTGCACAGCCTGGCGCACACCAACAACCGCTGGTCGCACGACCGGATCGTAGCGGCGCTCAACACCGCAGGGTACGTCGTTTACGAAGCCGTCCTGAATGCGCGTGAGTACGGATTAGCGCAGAGCCGCCGGCGACTGTTCATGGTCGCTTTTCACCGGTCGTTGGGCGCCGTGCCGTTCTCATGGCCAAGACGAAGCTCACTGGCGACGAACCGCGATGACTTCCTCGATGAGTGTGTGGATGCCGCTTACTTCATCGGCGCGGAAGAGAGAAACGACCTGCACCGGAGACGCGATATCCAGCAGGCCAAGGGGAACAAGTGGACTTTCAAATTCGCACCGCGCACGCATGTGCATGCCCTACTGAGCGCGGCGCATACGTCCCAGGACAACATCATCCTCGACCCAAATAACGGCAGTTGGCGGCGGCTGACTCCGAACGAGTACCGCAAATTCCAGGGGTTTCCTGAAGGCTTCAAACTTCCGGCCAATGACAAGCACGCTTACCGGCTGCTGGGCAACTCGGTGGCTGTGCCCGTCGTGCAAGCAATAGCTGTGAATGTCATCGCGGCGCTACGGGGGCAACAGCCCCGGCGCTAACAACAAATGACGGCGCCTGCGTAGACGCCCAAGTGAATCTTGAACTGACAGTGTTTCATAACGGAAGGGAAAGAACGATGAAGAAGCAAGAGAAGAAGACCAAAGTATCCTCGACGAAGAAGTCCAAGCGGAAATCAAACGGTGGCGTCAAGCGTAGCCGTGCTGTCAAGGTGAAGCAGACTGCCGGATTGACGATTGCCGACCCGTTCTCAGGTGGCGGTGGGATGCGTCTCGCGTTTCAGGCGGTTGGCTTGGCGTGCGTGTGGGCGTGCGAAAACAACCGATACCCCGCCCGCGTGTACAAGGCCAACTTCGGCGACGATCCGACGGGTGACATCACGGCAGTCAAGTCTAGCGACATCCCCGATTTTGACATTCTCTGCGCCGGGTTCCCCTGCCAAAGCCACAGTCTTCAGGGCAAGCGGCGCGGGATGAACGACCCCCGTGGACGCTTAGTCTACCACCTTTTGCGAATCCTTCGGGCTAAGCAACCCAAGGCGTGTGTGTTGGAGAACGTCGAGAACTTCCAGTACATCGATAGCGGTCGCCCTTTCGCCAACCTCAAGGCGCAATTGGAAGGCCTCGGCTATGAAGTTCACCACGCCGTACTCGACGCGCGGAACTTCGGGGTTCCGCAGAGTAGGCGCCGACTGTTCATCGTTGCGATTCTTCGTTCGGTTGGCGCTAAAGCGTTCCGTTTCCCAGAAGGTGAACTGCCCGCGACCAATCTCCAGAGAATTCTGGAACCGGACGCCGATGTGCCCGAACGATTCAACTTCTCGGAGACCTATAGAAACTCGCTGCTGCGCGCCAAGGACATGAACTGCGCCAAGGGCAGCAACCACGGGTTCATGTTTTCCAAGCGCACGCACTTCAACGCTCTGATGAGTCGGGAAAGCGGCGCCGAGAAGAACGTCATCATCCGTTCCGACGGCACATGGCGTCGCCCCACACCACTGGAGTACAAGCGAGCGCAAGGGTTCCCCGAAAGCTACGACCTGTCGTCGGTCAGCATCGGGCGCCAATACAACTTGCTGGGCAACAGCGTGGCCGTGCCGGTAGTCAAGGCGATTGCCGAACGCCTGGTCGCCGCGCTCACTGGGAAGTCCACACCGAGCGCCAAATCCACGAGTCGCGTGCGCATGAGCAAACCAGTCAAGAAGCCCATCGCGGCCACTACAGCGGGCGCATCTCACCAAGAGTGCCGAACGAACGGCAACGGTGGCACGACGTGGTCTCCGCTGTCTTGGTATGGCGCGAAGAACAAAATCAGCCCCAAGATTGTCAGTGTCTTTCCACCGCATCGAACGTACGTCGAACCGTTTTTCGGCGGGGGCAGCGTCTTCTTTGCAAAGCAACCAAGCAAGGTGGAGACGGTCAATGACATGAACGGCGACCTCATGAACTTCTTCAGGATGCTACGCGACCGCCGACAACGCAAAAAACTCATAGAGTTGCTTGAAGCCACGCCGTGGGCGCGTGAGCAATTCTGCGACGCCCTTGTGGCCATGAAGGTCGGCAAGTGGACAAGCGACGTTGAACGGGCGTGGACGTTCCTGGTCGCAACGCGGCAGTCGCGTAACGGCGTGGCCAAGTGTCCGGGCGATTGGTCTCGTACGGTCGGTCGAACGGGCAACGGTGCCAGCAGCCGAACCAGCATGTGGCGAAATCTTCCGGAGCGCCTCGCGGTCGCCGGGCTGCGGCTGAAGCACGCGCAAATCGAGTGCGGGCACTGGAGCAAGATTCTCGACGACTTCGACTCTGAAGACACGCTCGCGTATCTCGATCCTCCTTATGTCCACTCGACGCGCAACCCGAGTAACCGCAACTCCTACGACCACGAGATGACGGATGTGGATCACGCCCGCCTGCTGCTTCGGCTGAAGCAGTTCAAGGGGAAGGTCGTGTTAAGTGGCTACGCCAGCAGTCTGTACGACCAGTTGCTATCAGGCTGGCACCGAATCGAAATCGAAACGACCAGCAGCGCATCCAACAGGGCAAACAAAAAGCACGCCAAACGCACCGAAGTGCTGTGGCTGAACTACACGCCTGCCGTGGCGAACGCGGCGTAGGGGTGGGCAGAGATAGTCGGGCGGCGGTCATGAGTTAGGGACGGTTCGACTTTCGTCAACGGATCGAAGCACTGGGAAGTGACGTGTGTCACTCCCTACATCGCAACGCCGGCAAGAAGTCGGCAGAAACTAAGGAGCTGAAAGATGGCTACTGGAATCGAATGGACAAATGAGACATGGAACCCCGTGTCGGGATGCACACGGGTAACAGCCGGCTGCGACAACTGCTACGCGGTCGGCCAGACGTTCCGCTGCGAAAGTATGGGGCAGGAGAAGTACGCTGGGTTGACTGTGCTCGATAAACGGGGCAAACGCCATTTCAACGGAGTCGTCCGGTGCCACGATAGCACACTCACGATTCCCTTGAAATGGAAAAGGGGCAGGATGATTTTCGTGAACTCCATGTCCGACCTCTTCCATAAGGACGTTCCGCTGGAGTTCGTCAAGAAGGTGTTCGACGTCATCCGCCAGTGTCCGCAGCATATCTTTCAGGTCTTGACCAAGCGCCCGGAGCGTGTGGCCGAACTGGATACCGACCTCGACTGGCCGGACAACCTGTGGATGGGCGTGACGGTCGAAGACAACACCGTCGTCCACCGCATCGACCTGCTACGCGACGAGTGCAGCGCGAAGATGAAGTGGCTGTCGGTCGAACCGCTGATTGGCCCAATCCCCAGCCTGTGCCTGGTGGACATCGACTGGGTCGTCGTCGGTGGCGAGTCAGGTCGGAACGGCCGTCCGCTGCACAAGGACTGGATTGACGACATCCGCGACCTCTGTAGCAGCGCCGGCGTACCGGTGTTTTTCAAGCAGTGGGGCAGATTGCGTAACAACCCCGACCCCAACGACCCGACCGCCAAGGAGAACGGCGGCACGGCCAAGGGCGGAAAGCGCATCGACGGGCATGTGTGCCAGGAGTTCCCGAATCCTGACATCATCCAGAAGAAGCGTCAGGGGCTTCGAGACGGTTAGACACGGTTAAGGCTGGTGGGGGCGTCAGGTGTCGCCCGGCGGGTCAGTGGACCCGCCGGCGGCCTGCGCCTGCGTTGGACCGCGGCCGGCTTGCTGATGGCGGAGAACGCTTTCGTCGCATCTGCGGCTACCAGACGATGTCGAAGCTGCTCGCCGCTCTCGATAAAGACGAAGCGCACCTCGATGCCGACGAGACCAAGCTTGCCTCATCAGAGCGAGCCGCGTAGTGTGATCGCAGTGCGAAGGAGAACCCTTCAAACTTCAATTACAAACGGGACAATCTCCCGGCGGATTACGCGGCGGGGTCGCTTAACATCACAGGAGTATTGTCCTAATTCACGCTGAGCCAGTACAATACTACTCCGACACAGAATGAATGAACACACACAAAGAACACTCCTTCGACAGCAGAGTGACGTGATTTATCGGTGTTCAGATGATCGCCGAAAGCCTTGGAAACCGGCGTTTCCTGCCCCTTCGACGTATCTGCTGCGGCGTCCCTTCTGAACCGATATGCCTGGTGTGCATCCGATAATTTCCGTCCGTCCAAACGCCCAACATCCTTCCGATCTGCGCGGAACCACTTCCGCGCGGGATGCGAATCTTCACCGGCATCACTCCGCAGGGAGATTCACGTCAGACCACAAGGCGAGAGCCAAGCGAACGGATGCGACCGGTGTTCGGCAGTTCGCGAGCGATGGTGGGCCCGGTCCATCATCTCCGCATCGTCCACAACTCCCCCGTTGAGCGGTTCCTGTTGAAACCCTGGACGCCGGAGGACCTGATGGAATTGCTCTGGGACAGCCGATTGCTATCGAAACTCCCCGTTGCGAAGAATGGTGACAAGAAATGCCTGAAGCCACGTTTGATTCTCCTGTAGAAACATCCGGCGATAGCGCTAGAGCCGTTTGTTCGAGCGATTGCTCATCTTACGAGTGGATCTTGCCCCAGAACCTTGATTCTCTCGTAAAACCCCCCGTTTCGCGAGAATCACCTCCTCTGGCGCTAGCGCCAGGGCTGGTTTTTTGAGCGTTTTCGACTTTTTACGAATGAATCAACCTTGATTTCGATGCCCGAAATGGGTTATATTATCGGTATGTCTACAGGGGGCAGGGGCTGCGAGTTCACAAGGAGCCATCCTGAGAGGGGAAAGCGCGTGCGAAGTGATGGACGATTGATCGCCGTACTCTCATTGCTGAGTCTTCTGCCTATCACCGCGACTGCAACCGCGAAACCACCATCCCCCGCTAATCAAAACAATTCGACACCGCTCTCTGCGGAAGCGCTGCGGGCTTCGCTCGGGCGCAAGGTTGGCCAGCCTGGATTCAACTCGTCGGCGGACCTCAACGGCGACGGCACGGTCAACGCGCTGGATGTGGCATTGTTCAAGTTGGCTCAGCGTGAGGGTCGTTCACCTTCCCGCACGACCGGCACGGCGCAGGCCGTGGCCGGTACTGAGCGGATCATCGTAGAAGCGCCGATCATCACCGCGTTTCCCGGCCAAACGGTATCAGTTCTCTTCTTACTCCGCGACAACACGACGCCGCTGTCGGGCTACACGGTCGATTTGGATATCGTGGCCGACGCAGGCGCTGTCGGCACCGTCACGGCCAATGTGGGTCTGACCAACTTTTTCGACCAACAGAATCTCATCACTGCAGGCGGCGCGACCCGCGATCCGTTGTTCAGCGTGATCGGCGAAAACGGCACCGGAGGCGTTTCGGTTACGACCTTCACGGACGACTTCTCCAGCGTACTTGCCACCGACGATGTGAACGATGTGCTGGCACAGGTCTTCTTCGATGTACCATCGGACGCGTTGGGCGACTTCACCATCCAACTCGGTTCGTCGTCCACGCTGGTTGACGGCATCGGGGCGTCGGTGACATTCACATTGACCCCCGGCACGATCCGTGTGCTGGACCCGGCCACGATTCCGACGGTCTCGGAGTGGGGCATGATCGTGATGAGTCTTCTTCTGGTTGCGGCTGGGTGCGTGGTGTTTGCCAAGCGCGGCGGCGCGGTTGGATTAGTCAGCGGCGGATGTTCGCCGGAAAACGGCGGCGATACTCCGCCAGAAATGTGAATGGACAATGTGCCGAATCGACCCAGAAAGCATGATCCGTGATGACCCCCACAGAAAAAACCAGCTTCGCGCGAGCGCCCGGCGGACGGTTAGCGTTAGTAGTCATAGGGGAGAAGAACGCTCTGCGCTTGCGCTGCGCCCTGGGCGAATTAACAGGAGACTGCGGATGAGACGGCAACGAGTTAGCGGTTTGGCGGTGGCGAGCGTGCTTTCTGGAGGGGTCGCGATTGCACAGCTTCCCGGTGATCTGGACGCCAACGGCGAGGTCAACCTGGCTGATCTGGTGGAGTTTGTCGGTTGTCTGAACGGCCCCGATGGAACCACCGTCGATCCCGCCTGCGATCCGGCAGACTTCGACCCCGACATGGACATCGACCTGCGTGACTTCGCCGGCTTCCAGGCACGCTTCGGCTTTGGTCAGGGGCCGCCGCAGATTATTAGCTTTTCACCCACGCCCGGAGAATGGGTTGTGGATGACACCGGATTGACGGAAGTGACGATTGGTTTCTCGGAACCGGTGATTGTACCAGCCGACGCGGTCGATGTCTGGCTGGTCGGCGGCGGGACGGTCACGGGCTTCGCCACAAGCTACGACCCCGACACATTCGTGCTAACGGTCTCGTTCGCGTCGCCGCTGCGTGACGACCGGGTGACGGTGGTTGTGGACTACACCGTTGAGGATGTGGCCGGCAATCCGCTCGACGGCGAGATTCTTGATCCGAAAAACGCCGCGCTACCCTCGGGCAACGGGATCAACGGCGGGCAGGGCGTGTTTCGGATTCATGCGCTGCAAGGCGACGCCAACCGCGACGGTGTTGTGGACGCGGCGGATGAGGCGATCGTCAACGATTCGCTGAACCTGTGCGACGGCGACCCTGGCTTCCACGCGATGGCTGACTTGAACACGGACGGCTGCGTGGATGGCACGGATGAGAACATCGTGGCCGCCGCTTTGGGAAACCAACTTCCAGTTACGGATGGCACGGCACCCGCAGTCGTAACGATTCGCGCGATCGGCCCCGGAGACACGATACAAATCGACTTCAGCGAAACAATGTTCCCGAGCCGGATCAAAGAAGGCACATGCTATCTTGTAGACGAGAATGGGACGGTGTTGATTCCTCAGTTTGTTGGTTTGTCCGCATTGGCTGATTCCGCCGACTATTTCTTCGTTCCCGCGATAGATGAATGCAATCGCTACACGATCAATATCAGCAACGCACTCACCGATTCATCAGGAGAATTGCTGTCCACGACGGGAGCGAAACCATGTCCATAATCACTCAAACCATGCTGCCGATATCGAAGAAGGACAAGTACGCCTCGCATGATGGCGCGGCAGCAGGTAGTTTTCATCGTTGCTTTGGGGTCGCCAAGTTTTTTCGGAAATACATGCGTATTAGGTGTCGCGCATTGGCCATCGCTGTTTTCGCTGCCGCTTTGAGTTCTGGAGTTTCTCCTTCCCTCGGTGCAGTTGGTGATGTTGTGGCGACTATAACTGCATCTCCGTCGGGGTCACAACGATTCTGTGCTATCGGTCTTGCTTTCGACGGAACCGACCTCTATGTCAACCGATGCAGCGATCCAAACATCTATGCCGTTTCTGCGCAAGATGGTTCGTTGCAGACAACTAAGTCACTGCTGGAACTGGACCCCTCTATGCCGAGAATACCTGAATGGCCCGCGGCGATGGCCTACGATCCAACGCAGGATGGACTATGGATTGCAACCCAGATGGGCGTGGGTGGTACGGCAATTGGTGATTGTGGTTCTATCGGTATGCCTATTTATTTCTGGGCGTTCAATGGCCCAGGTGCAACCGATGACACCGTGACGCGCGTTTTCACGATCCTCTTCGCCGACCTCCCCGTCAACCCTGTCACGGGTGATCCTTTCTTCTCCGACTGCACGATTGCCGGGCTTGTATACCACGGGCGAAGAAAAGGTGTCAGGATGATTTGTTTGGTCGCGGCAGGGTGCATGAGTGGCGCGGGTGGTGTGTACGCCAAAGGGTGGAGCGGTGTTGGTGGTGATCGCGGTGTCAGAACAGGAGATTCGGAATGAGGCGGACATCGGCTTGTGGTGTGACAATCGTTCTCGTGAGTTTGCTAGCTGGTGCCGGCGCTTTCGCGCAGCTTCCGGGGGATTTGGATGGTGATGGTGAGGTGAACTTGCCGGATGTGGCGGCGTTTGTGGGTTGTTTGGATGGTCCGGGTGGGATCGGTGCCAATCCCGCTTGCGGTCTGGCCGATTTTGACCCTGCGGCTGCGCCGGATGCCGATGTGGACCTGCATGACTTCGCCGGGTTTCAATCGCGGTTTGGTTTCGGGCAGGGTCCGCCGCAGATCATTGGCTTTTCGCCCGCGCCGGGTGAGTGGGTGGTGGACGCCGCCGGGCTGACGGAGGTGCGGATCGGCTTCTCCGAGCCGGTCGTCGTGCCGGTTGATCCGACTGAGGCGGTTGATGTGTGGGGGCTTGTGGCCGGTACGGTGAGCGGTTTCACGACGAGCTACGATGCCGACACGTTTGTGCTGACGGCGACGTTGGCCGAGGCGCTGCGCGACGATCAGATCACGGTGGTGGTGGACTACACGATCGAAGACGTGGCCGGCCACCCGCTCGATGGCGAGATTCTTGATCCGAAAAACGCGGCGCTCCCCTCGGGCAACGGCATCAACGGTGGGCAGGGCGTTTTTAGGATTCGTGTGCTGCAAGGCGACGCCAACCGTGACGGCGTTGTGGACGCGGCAGATGAGACGCTCATCAGCGATTCCCTGAACCTGTGCGACGGCGACCCCGGCTTCGATGCGATGGCGGACCTGAATGCCGACGGCTGCGTGGACGTAGCGGATGAAGGCATCGCAACCCAAGCGTTGGGGCATGAACTGGCGAATACCGACGGGCTACCGCCGGCCATCCGGTCGGTGGAAACGAATCTGGGAGTTGGAGGCTATTTCCAAGTGTATGTTCGTTTTAGCGAACAGGTGAGCGCCCATTTCTCGCACAAACGGGCCTGTTTCTTGCGGCGGCCATCGGGCGAGATCCTACCCTCGTTCGGTGTCGAGCCGAATGGTTTCAGTAATGCCCTCGGGTTCTTATTCATGGAACCGATCGACAGTTGCGTAGGCTACGAACTTAATTTCAGCAATGCAGTACCGGATTTTTCGGGTGAGCTATTGGTATTGCCTGATCCGATGCCGTGTCCGTAGCGAGAGATGCAAAACTGGGTTGTTCAAGGTGTAACTCGTTGGAGTGCCTCAAATGCGAATCGGCCGATTATGTTTGAAATACAATCTGCAGATGAGCAATTCGCTCATCGTCTCTTTCGCTCTCACGGGGTGGATTACTACACCGGCTGCTGGTGTGGTGGGTGAGGTTCGATCCACAATTCGACCCGCGCGATCTGCGGGACAGGATTATTTCTGTGCCCAGGGGCTAGCGTTCGACGGTACGAATCTGTACCTCAGTCGGTGCGGGTATTCCATCATCGACGTGATCGCATCTCCAGGTGACTGCCCACAGGCTCCGGTGACCTGCGCTATCGATCGGAGTTTCGACACGCAAATTCCGGAAGGTGTCAGTGGGCTGGCGTTCGATGTGAAACGAAACGGTTTGTGGATTGGAACGCAGGCAGGTAAAGACCAAGGATTTTTCGACGGGTGCGGTTCAATCGGGATGCCCATCTATTTTTGGTGGTTCAACGGCCCCGGAAGAGAGGACGATACCGTGACGCTGGTTTACACCGTGCCGCGAAGTATGATCAACCCCGCCAACCAGGATCGCGTGTTTCGTTCGTGCAGCCTGACGGGTTTGGCCTACCGAGAAAACGATCCAGCCCAAAACGATGACGACGAACTGTGGATAGTCGATGGGCGGAATAACAACGTCATGAAGTTCAGACTCGATGGAAGCTGTGCCGTTGGAGTATTGAACGCAGTATGCGCTACAGGGTTCGACGCCAGCTCGGTAGATCCAAGTCTCTTCGCGGCGTGCAGCGGCTTAGCGACGAGCACCGAGAACCTATCGCTCGCAACGGCAAGTTGCGAGACATGCCTTGCAGCGGGAATCGAAGAGAGCGACGTATTCCGTGCGGTTGAGGTGTCTGATCGGCTTGAGCGCGTTGACCAGTTGGTGGCGGATGTGGGACGGTGGAAGGCGGACATGGAGTGCGACTCCGTAACGTTCAGCCCTGCTACGGTGATGTGGGTGCGAACGAGTCCCCAAGGAGTCTTAACGAATGACCTTATCACCGCGTACGAGATTGAGCCGGGTTCATGCGATAACGTCCCGCTCGGCTCTTGCTGTGATGCAACCAACGCCACCTGTCGCGACCACGTTCCGCAGAATGGATGTGTGGGCTCGTGGACAGAAGGTGTTCCGTGCAATCAGTTGGCCAGCCCGTGTTTCGAGCCCCATTTGATGGTCGTCCTGGATCGAACCGGTTCTATGAAGACGATCCGAACTGAAACAGGAGAAACTCGTTGCACCGACGCTATCGCGGCAGCCGATTACGACATCCGACAATTCTTCGATTCAAACCCGCCGGGATCAACCGTAGCGATATGGACCTTTGCTGGTGCGGGACCAACGCCGTTGACTTCGGGATTCGTAGACCAGGGCACGGCAATCACGGCGCTGCATACCCTCGATAGCATTCCCTGTCAGGATTTCACACCTTTGGCTGATGCCGTGTGTGAAGCCGTGGACTTTATGGCTGGCGAGTTCGGAGCCGTGGCACCCAACACGCTCAAGATTTCGATTAGTAGCGACGGCGATGAGAACAACAGTAGCGGCCCGTGTTTTGGTCCACCGGCCGTGGCAGGCACTACATGCGCAGACTTTACAGAAGGATCGTGGCAGAAACTTGTTTGTGACCATGTCCAAGGTAAGGCCACGATGATCGTACGTCTCTGGGGAGACTTCAATACGCCGCCGCCGGCGACTCTGGTCAGTGAAACAGATACAGAGACGGGCTTGCTGCGTGGTGGCGGTGTCTCGGATGCGACATTCTTCCAGGCGCTGGTTACCGCTACTGGGGGTACTTTTCAGTTGGTCTCCGACGTAGCTGCGGCACCACTAGGCCAATCGGCGTTCGGCGTGACCGGCGCGTGCTGTTTGCCGTACGGCACTTGTCAGGACTCGATCACGGAGGCGGAGTGTGCGGTTCTTGGTGGGACGCATCAGGGTGCGGCTTCTACTTGTGCGGGTTTGGCGACGCCGTGCGTACCGCTCGTTCCGGCGGTTTCTGAGTGGGCGGTCGTGGCGATGGCGCTTTTGGTGCTGACGGCCGGGACGGTGATGCTGCGCCGCCGCACAGAAGCCGAGACGAATCCAGGCGGAGTCAGTTGAGGGGAGGCGGTATGCACTGGTGCATGATTCTTGCAGCCGCATTGATGGGCGCGGGTGAGCTTCACGCTGATCCGCCGGGCGATGTTGCCGCTGCACCGGTTCGTACGGCCGGTGAGCAGGTGACTCCGCCGTTGGCGTCGTCCGATCCGCGAGCGTCCTCAGATGGCGCACGTGTTGCCGCAAGTGCGCCGGTGTCGAAGGAACCTTCACCGGAAGCGCCGGCATCATCCGATGCGGGTCGGCGCGGTCGGTCCATCACGGAGGTGCCTACGAAAGTACCGGCGCACGCGATGCGCGCCGGTCCCGATGTGACGCCGCCGCGTATTGATTGGTTCACGCCCACGCCGGGAGCGTGGGTGGTGGGGTTGGTCGGTGTGCCCGAAGTCAAAATAGGTTTCGATGAGCCGATGGCGTTGCCGATCCCGGCCGGTGCCATCACGGCTTGGACGGTTGCTGGCGGCGCTGTCACCGGGTTCACGACTTCGTATGATCCGGCCACTGACGTCTTAACGGTGGTGTTTGCATCACCCATCCGCGACGACCGTTTGACGATCGTGGTAGACTTCACCCTGACGGACCTGACCGGCAACGAGCTAGACGGCGAGATCGCTGATCCCTTGAGCGCGGTGCTGCCTTCGGGCGACGGGGTTCGTGGTGGTCAAGCGGTCTTTCGGATCAACATTCTCCAGGGCGACGCCAACCGCGACGGCGTGGTGGACCTGGCCGACGCGACGTTAGTCCGCGATGCGCTCGGGCTCTGCTCGACCTCCCCCAACTTTGATCCGAGGACGGACCTGAACCTCGACGGCTGCGTCAACGCGCTAGACGCCGCGATTTATCTGCTGGCCGAGGGGCGAACGCTGCCGGCAACAGATGGTGTACGCCCAATTGTCACGGAGATTACCGATCCCGTGACACCCGTCCTGAGTGATTTTGGCGTTATTCGGATACGTTACGATGAGCAGTTGCGGCCCGAGCGGTATATGCTGCGAAGTTGTTTTGTGGTTGACGGGAGCAGGACGATTCGCTTGCCACTTTTCATCTCACCGTCTGGTTTTGGCAATTCTGCAAACTGCGTTTTTGACCCACCTCTCGAGCAATGTAACAACTATACGGTCAACATCAGCAATGGCTTGGCAGATTTTTCTGGTGAATTGTTAGCGACGCCCAGTACACCGCCCGTCCTTTCCGGTTTGGTTCCGCCGCCTGCGCCGGTGCTTGATGCACATGCCACAATGGTGACGACGACCTCGGTCACGACTACCGGTCGGGCACCGGGGGCGCAGTCGGTGGAGGTGTCTGTCCCGGCGCTGCCGCTGACGGACCCGATGCGGTTGTTCACCATTCCGGTCACCAACAACGCCTTCACGGCTGACATAACACTCGCGCCCGACTCGGGCAATGCGATCTTCTTCACGGCGCTCAGCACATGCAGCGGCGTGCGCAGCCCGCCCGTGATGACCACGGTAACGCACGACACGCAGCCGCCCGAAATCTTCATCGACTTTCCCCTCGACAGCGCGCAGATTACCACGGCCACGACGGACGTGGCCGGTCGCGTGGGCGATATGCTCAGCGGGTTCATGGGCTTAACGGTGACGGTCAACGGAGCGCCGGCCATCGTCGATGTCGGCATCGGCAGCAACGGCACGTTTTTCGCGCAGGACGTCCCGCTCGATCCGATCGGTCAGGTCACGACGATCACGGCGGTCGCCACGGATGCGCTGGGTAACACAGTGAGCAAGCAGATCACCGTAACGCGAGTGGCCATTCCAACCGCAACGGCGCAGATGGTGGCTCTGCCTCCGGCGAACCCGGCCGATCGAACGGGTTCGGTGCTCACCGCGCTGCCCACGCCGATTGTCGTGCAGATGACCGATACCGACGGCACGCCGTTCGTGAACAAGGTAGTGACGTTTAAGGTGACGCGCAGCGACGGTCGGCTCGGTGCGTCAGCCGCTGACATTACACCGATTACCGATCCAGATGACCCCAATTTCAATCCAGATCCGGGTGTCATGATGTATCAGGTGCGTACCGATGCCAACGGCGAGGCGCGTGCGTATTGGCGGATGGGCCACGACGCGGGCTGCGGTAACAACCGTGTGGAGGCGACCTCGACCAGCGTCGAAGGCACGGTGGCGTTTTGCGCCTCCGCCTCGGCAGCACCCGCCTCCCAACTCAACATCGGCATGGGCAATAATCAACGGGCTGAAGCTGGTGGTCCCGCGCCGGAGCCGCTCAGTGTCTGGGTCAGCGACGGGCAGAACGGTAAGTGCGAGGTACAGGTGACATTCACCGTGACGCAGGGTGGCGGAACTGTCACGGGCAATACCTCGCTGCTTCAGTGTAGCGACGCGGACCAAGTTTTTCCGCCTACCGTTACGTCCGGCCAAAGTGTGACGGTTTATACTGATCGCACAGGCCACGCCGAAGTGAGCTTCACGCTCGGCCCCGATCAAGGCAACAATGTCGTTGAGGCGACGGTGGCGTCCAACCTCTCGTTGCAGCCTGCCCGGTTTGTGACATTCGGTGTTCTGCGTGATGAGGCGACTCCGACCAACTTCATCGGCGTCGTGCTGAACAACGCCGGCCAGCCGATCGGCGGCGCAACCTGCACACTCACCGTGGGAGCGCAGACATTCACAGCCGCGCCGACTGACACGATGGGCCGGTTCACATTCGATCGGGATGCGATGGGTATGCCTCAGGCGATTCTGTCCGGTGCGGCTCGCCTCAGGGTAGACGGCAGCCCAGCTACGACAGTCAACGGCCAGCCCGTTGAGCTCGGAGTCTATCCATCTCTCGCCTTCGAATCGGTCATCATCCCCAACGCGGTCAACTCGTTGGCCACCCCGGTGTTGTTGCCGCCCTTGGAGGTTGACGCTGGAGTTCCCTATGACGGCACGGCGGACATTACCCTGACGCTGGCCGACGTGGACGGTCTTGAGATGCTGGTTCGCGCGGGCACCACGGTAACCAAGCGAGACGGCACGGTGGTTAATCCTGGAAACCCCATTACGCTTATGCTGAGTCAGGTCCACGCGGATCGAATCCCCATGCCGATCCCCGACGGCGCGTCGCCACCGTTTGCGTGGACCTTGCAGCCGTCGCTGACCACCTTCAATCCGCCCATCGAGATCACCTATCCGAACATGAGCGGCCTGCCCGCCGGGTCGATTGCCTACTTCCTGAGCTTCAACCACGCCACCTCGCGCTTCGAGATCGTAGCCAGCGGCCATGTCACCGACGACGGCTCGCAGATCATTAGCGACCCCGGCGCGGGTCTGACCGTGGCGGGTTGGGGCTGCAACTGCCCGCCCTACTCGGTCACGGGCGATTGTGAGTTCGACCCATGCAAGGACGACCCCAGCGGCTGCTGTCAGGACCGCTGCTGTCAGAACCCGAATGACCCTTGTTGCAACAATCCCAACCCGTGTTGCAACATGAACGATCCCTGCTGCCATAATCCCGACCGCTGCTGCAACCCCGACAACCCATGCTGTGGCAGCGATGACCCCTGCTGCAATCCGAACGATCCCTGTTGCGGTGACCCAAACCGCTGTTGCAATCCCGACAGTCCGTGCTGCGGTAGTCCCGATCCCTGCTGCAATCCGAATGACCCGTGCTGCGGCAGCGATGATCCTTGCTGCAACGATGACAACCCCTGCTGTATGGCCGCCGCCTCAGCCGTTGCGTCGGGCCTCGTGTCCACCGATGAATCCGTAGCGACAAACTCGATCATGGCCGGGGCACCCTGCTGCGGAGAGGGTGCCAACGATCCCTGCTGCAACAATATCGATCCCTGCTGCCAGTGCAATGAGGCCGGTCTGTTGTGCTGCGGCGATCACTGTTGTGAAATCGCGTGCTGTGGAAATGGCTGCCGATTGGCCAATCAGGTCTGCTGTGACGGAGTGCCTTGCGCGCCGGAGAATTGCTGCGGCAATGGCGTGTGCTGTTCGGATGTTTGCGAGAAGTGCAAAATAAACGGCACGCTCAGCGGTGGGTCGATTGCGGTATCACAGGACCCGGTTTGCGTGGGGGAGACGATCACCTTCACAGTCAGCGGAGTCGTTGACGACGGCGGCGAAAAGCAAGTAGATTGTACAGGCCGGATGACTCTTCCGGCAGTGACGCCCATATGCGAGTGGACCGTTACCAAACCGGACGGCATAGTTAAGGGGTCAACAAGCGGACCGACTTGTGAGGTCACCATCCGCACCACCGCACCTGGTCCGCACAGAATCGACTTCACCATCAAGGCCGAGCGCGAATGCCCGCCCCCTGCCATTACTATTGGCCCGAAGACAGCCGAGGCGATCGACACGCAACTGAACATCATCTCGCTCGCTCCTCCTGGAACATTTATCCTTGGGACGGACTTGGTCATCAATTATGAAGTAACCCCAATGACCGGCATGGGGTTCGACCAAGTAGACCTTGAAATAAAGAATGCCCTCGGAACCTTGGTATTTGGCTTTCAGGGATTACCTGGTTCACCGGGTACCCACTCCGTAACTTGGCCGAAGGGTAAGTGGAACCAATCTCCCTTCGCTGGAGCCTTCGCTAACCCGAAGAATAGCCCCTACGAAGTAAAACTCATAGGTGTGACGACTGTTTGCCCCGACCGCGTGGCCACCGATTCGGTCGCCACGAAACTGGAGCTTGAAGCGGATATCAAAGATGACCTTCCAACGGGCGCAACTGCTATGCGGAGTGCCGGGCTAGAGGACATGCTCGACACGCTCAAGATCGTCATGAAGCTTGGCCCGAGCGAAACAGTGTTTTCCGGCACCGGTATTACAGTTACAGGACTGAACCCTGACAATAAGCACATCAAGGTCGATGCACCGGGTCTCAATACGCTTGCAGACGGCCTCTACGATGTGCTCTTTCGAGACCTTCGAGATGAAATCGGCAACTTCGCAGACGATGACGGCAATCCAACCAACGGGATACAGCCGATCAAGTTCAGTTTGGAGCTAAGATGATGACACTACGCAATCAGGTTTCGCCCATTGTTCAGGGATGTGTTCTGCTGACTCGGTACATTACGCTATCCGTGTTCTTGTTGTACCTGACAGCGTGCCATAAGGAGCCGGCTGCGATGGGAACTCCATCGCGTCAGCACGAGGTTGCATCCGAACAAGGCGAGCAGTCTGTCTTTTACCACGACATGCTCGACGCCTATGAGCGTGGCGACTACGATCGAGCAAGACAGCTCGCAAGAAAATATCTGGCACCTATGCCTGCAATACTGAGTAAGGGCGGAACCGAGCTGGATGTGGAACGAGGATTTGGATGGATGCTCACAGTACTGCACTCCATGCTGCTTGGGGAGAGCCAGCTTCCACCGCGTGATCGATTCGGGGATGACCCGGCCTTTGTGGAACAGATAGAGGGAGTCATTCTCGCCGTCCGAACACCGGCTCACGCAATCAAGGCGGCAGCGCCCCAGTACAGCTATGCCCAGCGGGAGTTAAAGTACATAGCAAGGGAATGGATTCTGGCTCGTGCGGGACATGCCTCGCGCGGTCAGTTGGAAAAACTATACCGCGCTTTCGAACCCGAACTTCGGGCTCAGGGGCTGAACACCCTCGATGCCGTGCTGCAGTATCAGGCGCTCGAACATTCACCCAGCCCGACCGTTGAGACGGTGGACCAGGTGGAAGCGCACACGATCACCGTAGTCATCCGCGACTACTTTGCTGGTCTCGTAGCCAAAGATTTGGATCGTCTTGAATCTGCCACAGGTCTGGATACGGAAACATGTAGCAAGTTTCTTGATGCGTATCATGAGGATTGCGCTGAGGAGGGTATCGCATCGATCACGAATATCACGCTTCCCGCACTCTCACGAGAGGATCTTCAATTGCGTCCCGATCCGAAGAAACAGGGATTCTACACGCTGACCATCAAGGGAATCAGGATTGACGCCGTGCGTGTTGATGGAAGCGCCGTATCCCAAGTAATCAGCAAACACCTGACATTACGCGAGCAGGCCACAGGGCGATGGATCATCGTCGCACCGCAAAGATAGAGTACCCGGTAATGATGAACCACAACAAACAACCGTTCACCTCAGCGCGTTCGCTACGCTTCGTGTTCTGTGCATCTCTCAGCCTTTGCGTCACAGCAACAGCAGTGGGTGCATCGTTTACCGTGACGGGAATTATCCATACGCCGACAGGCACCAATCCAATTGCGAACGATGTGCCCGCCAAATACATCAAAGTAATTGTAATGGACGAGGACATCCTCTTTGACGATGTTGAGGGTACTGGGCACACGGGAACGATCGGTCAGTTTTCCATCAGTTTTGTGGACAATGTTGAGAACCCCGACATTTTCATAAATGTGGAGTATGTTGGGACGGGCGTCAGCGGCCAATTCATCGAGGTTCGCGCGGCATTCACCGATCCTGCGCCGATCCTTCAGGAGAATGTCGAGGGAGTGGTACACCCCGACATTCCTTCCGGAACATTCGGCATAGGCACGATACGCTTGGCGAGCACGCGCGCAAATATCGTAACGCAAATTGGAGATGCAGTTCGCTTCCTCCAATCCACATACCCTGCTTGGATCATGCCGGAGAATATGAACATAGAGGGTCGGACGACCAACGGAGCCAGTTTCGTTGCAGGTGATGGTTCTTATGTGAGCATTGCTTTCGAGGACTACAATCTACCTGGTGCCGGAAATGCGGCATTCTCCGACATTCACCACGAATCGTTCCATTGGGTTGCATATCGGGCATATGGCAATCGCTGGCCGGCACCGACTTGTAACCCGGGGCCACACTTTGCAAACCTCGAATCCTGTGAAGGCTTCGCAATGGTAGAAGGATCACCGCAATACTTTGCCAGCGTTTCGCATCCGGACCATAAAACGGTGCTTCCGCCGAACGCAAACACATGGTGGCGCGGTGCAGATGGAACCGGGAGCAACAATTCGGGCGAGATTGTGGAGGGTGCTTTGGAGTTTGTATGGCGAAGCCTTAACGATCATCCGGGTGCTTTTCAAGTATTCCTCACGCACGCCCCTGATTCGATGATGGAGTTCAAAGACGGTTACGCGTCCGATCAGGGATCGACCTCGGTTGCGACTCGGACCTTTCTTAATCTATGCGCGGCAAACGGCATCGTCTACACGCGGGGCAAACTCGACGGCTTTACGCCGGGTGACCCGCCCGATATGGCACCGCCGTCCGACGGGAATTTTAAGATCATTGACAGTATTGCCTTCGCACGCGGCGACTTAGCGGTTTCGATGACAGAGTTGACGAGACCAGAGCTTCGCCTGGCAACGAACTCTGCCACCGTGCCAGCAGATCAAAAAGACTTGGGAGTGAAGCCAGTGGTCCCGGGACTGGCGGAGACCAACACATCGGGCTTCACATTCATCGGTCCGGTTTCTCTTGCCACGGATTTGATTTGGGGTACTCAAGCGAACGCGGATGGCGACTATGACTTGCTCGCAAGGACGCGAAGTATTCACGAGTGGTGGGATACATTCGATCCGGATTTCACGGGTGACACTTTCGGGGCAACTGACTCGACCGAAAAGTGGCTCAAAACATTGCAGACTTGGTACAATCAGGACAATGTGCCGGACAACGATGACGAGGGCAAGGTTGTTGTCGATAACACCCCGCCGGCGGATAGCAACTTTGAACCGCAGTAGGGACTAAAAGGGGGTCGGTGGAATTAGGATGCTACATGGATTCTCAACGCAGTTGGTCGTTTCCGGTATCACCGGGCCTCCTCAAGAGTGTTTGTCATATGTGGTAATCGCGCCGACGAGGAATCAGGGAGTTCAATGATGCATCGAAATGTTTTCTCACTGATAACAGGGCGGCTGGCGCTGGCGACTCTGCTCCTCACGGTCTGTGCCACCGAGACCTTCGGCCAACTCGACGAGCGTTGGGCGGTGACGATCAACGGGCAGACGGTTCAGGTTGAGCCGGATGGTTCCTTCTTGCTCTCCAATGTTTCCGCGCCGGATGTCTTTGGCCCTGGCGGGCCGGGGACAGGGCCTGACAACTTCGCGGATGATGTGTACCGTCTCACCGGGGTGCGCACCACCGGTTCCGGCACGCTCTATGTCTACAGCCCTAACGCGGTTCGCATCAAGCCCAATGGTCTGGTTACATTCTCGCTGGGTTCGCTGAAGGTCACGCCGTTTGCACCCGTGCTCCCCCAGTCGATCATCCTACAGGTCGGTTGTGATCCATCGGCCCCGATGGAGTGCGGTTCCGTGTTCGCCGTGGGCAAACGCAGGTCGCTGTCGGTGACGGCCACGCTTTCGGACCCCTTGCTCGATCCGGATTTCACCCTGCCGTCGAAGAGGACGACCTACCGCGCGAGCAATATCAACATCGCCCGAATCGTTGGCGATGATCCCGATCTCAATCAGGCGACCACAATCGACATCGAAGGCGTCTCGCCCGGCGTCGCGTTCATTACGGCCACCAACGGTGGTGCGACCTCGGTCGTCAAAATCACCGTGGCCAACCCCGGCAACCTGATCTCCACGACCGTCGAGGGCTTCGTGCGACGCATTGATGCCGCCTCCGCAAGCGGCAGCTCTCCCGTGAACGGTGCGGACATCACCGTGAGAACCGAGGACGGTTCGCAGGTGATAAGGTGTCTCAATTGTACAGGTGCGGAGGGTTCTTTCAGCATCGGTCCTGTCCTATTGCTCGATACGACGACGGGAGTTGTTGCCGAGGCAAAGGTCAGCGGGAGCGTCACCGAATTGAACAGTTCCGCCTCCGTGTCGCCCGTAGCCAACGGCATCACCGATATGGGGATCATCACGATCGACGTCGTGTGCAACACGCCGTGGTCCACTGCTTTCGGCCCAAGCACGTTTGACCTAGTTGACTCCAACGGTTCTCGTCAAATCAATGCGTTCGCCGTCTTCGACGACGGCACGGGGCCGGCGTTGTATGTCGCTGGTTGGTTCGACCGTGCCGGCGGCGTGCCCGCCAACGACATTGCCAAGTGGAACGGACGGAGTTGGGAGCCAGTGGGCGGAGGCATCTCCCCCGGTCCTAACGGCAGTCTCGGAGACATCAAAGGCATGACCGTCGTCGATCTAGGAGATGGTCCGGCGCTGTATGTTGTTGGGTCTTTCGTCATGGCTGGTGGCGTTGGCGCAACGCACGTGGCCAAGTGGGATGGTCAGAGCTGGTCCGCCTTGAACGGCGGCGTGGGCGAGGCGGACTACAACTACGGAACCGCGGTGATGGGTTTTGACGACCAGACGGGAAACGCAATGGAACTGTACGTCGGAGGTTTGTTTGCAAAGGTCGGCAATATAGGTGCGAACGGTAGTTGCAACGGTCAGTGCATCGACGCCCCCTACATCGCGAAGTGGAACCCGAGCACGGGCTGGTCGCCCGTTGGCGATGGCTTCGACCGAAGAGTTTTCGCACTCTCCGTATACGATGAAGACGGTCCAGGCGGAGCGCCGCCGAGACTGTTTGCCGGTGGCGAGTTTTCGAACTCGGGAGCAACGCCGGTACGCCGAATCGCTCGCTGGGATGGCGTGACTTGGACCCAGGTCGGTGTTGGCGGTGGTGGTCTTATAGGAAGCGGAGTCACATCGCTCACCGTCTTTGATGACGGCTCCGGTATTGGTACATCCCTCTATGTCGGCGGCAGTTTCTCTAACGCTGATACTGGCACTGACCCGTTTCCGGTAAATATCGAACTCCACAACGTGGCCCGCTGGAACGGCAGTTCTTGGTCGGCACTGGGCAGCGCCTTCGACAACGATGTCCTGGCGTTAGCTGGTTTTGACGACGGCGTCAACAAGATTCTATACGCCAGCGGCCTATTCAAAAATGTCCGCGGAGGCGGTGTACCCGGTTTGAACCGGGTTGCTCAGTGGAACGGCACGAACTGGTTGCCGTTGGGAACCGGAATCGAATCCAACGGCACGGCACTGTCGGTCTTCGACGACGGCTCAGGATTGGCGTTGTATGCCGCCGGGCGTGTATGCGTTTCAGGCTGCATCGGTGCCTCGGCTGCGCAGTCATCCGAACTCGATGGCAAGCGGCGCGGTTCGCCCCATCGCTTATCTGTCTCGGCCGCTGCCGCCGTCTATCAAGGCTATGTGGCCAGGTGGAAAATGGACGAATGGTCCGTCCCGAGCAACGGCCTTAATGACGAGGTTCGGGCGCTCATCGTGTTCGACGACGACGGCTCCGGCGTAAACCTACCAGCACTCTACTCCGGCGGTCGTTTCACCTCGCCCCTTGGGCCGCGCGACGACAACGCAGCGCCGTTTCCTACTAATGCCATCGCTAAGTTTGACGGCACGAAGTGGTCGTCGTTGGCCACAGGGCTGACCAACTATGATACGGACCTCCCTCTGCCCAATCCGCTTCCGCAACCTGCGGAGGTTCACGCGCTGGCCGTCTTTGACGAGGACGGGACGAATCCCAATCCACCGCGGCTCTTCGCAGGAGGAACCTTCACCTTCGCCGGAGGCGTGCCCGCCAACCATGTAGCCCGGTGGGACGGCACCAATTGGAGCGCAGTCGGCACCATCGGCGATATCGTCGAAGCACTGACGGTATTCGATGATGCTACCGGAGCGGCACTCTTCGCCGGTGGCATGTTCCCTGGTGGAATCAAGGTGTGGGATGGGGCAGCGTGGACGACACTCGGTGGCGGCGTGACTGGCTCGGTGTTCACCGCAGCCGTGTTCAACGGCGAGCTTTACATTGGCGGTAGTTTTACGGATGCGGGCAGCGTAGGCGGTCCGGGATTCCTCGCTCGATGGGATGGTTCAACTTGGTCAGCCGTCGGAAGCGGCGTCAACGGATCGGTCTACGCGCTGACGGTCTTTGACGACGGCAACGGCTCGGCGCTCTTCGCCGGTGGCGAGTTCCTTATGCCGGTGGCCGGTGGTATCACCGCGAACCGTGTCGCCAAGTGGGACGGCGTCGCCTGGTCAGCGCTGAGCGACGGTCTTGGTCCAACTTCGGTCAGTGCGATTCGCGTGGACACCTTGCTCAGTTTCGATGACGGGTCAGGCCCGTTCCTCTACGCGGGAGGGGACTTCACGACGGCAGCCGTGCCGGGCGGTGGCACGATCCCATTGAATCGGCTCGCCAAGTGGAACCCCATTCTCGATGAATGGTCCGCCGTTGGCGTCTCCAGCCAAATGGGCAGCGATCCGGGCGGCGGTGTGGACGGAACAGGATCCGTAGCCGTCCGAGCGCTGGCTGTGTTCGATGACGGCACGAACGGTTCGGCGCTCTTTGCTGGCGGCGCGTTCGAGACGGCGTCAGGTACCCCGTCTTCCAACATCGCCAAGCTCGGTTGCCGGTGATGCGCGTCGCAGCACAGTGAGGATGATGAATGGGTGCCAGGTTATGTCACTATTAGCTAGCTAGGCATATCTCGGCCCCTCCGAGAATGACTGCTGGGGGTTGCGTCAGCGACTAACACCATCCGCTCGCGACGTTTCTCCAGGTGGGTGGGGCACATGAAAACAGCCCCCCGGAACGGCTACAGGAATACCTCTCCGATCGGGCACGGGTTCAAAACCCGCCCCGGTTTCTTCAGCGGGGGGGCTGCGCAGCCTGATCGCGTGGCCGAGTTGAGTGATGACAATCTCAATCTGGTAGAAAGATCGGAATCGCAAGGCGAGCGAAGATGCGCAGGGGAATCCCATCGTAGCCGTCAGGAACAGGGCGACGTAGACATCAGTCATTGGCGTACCGATTCGTTGGTCGGTGGCCGATGTCGCTCAGGAAAAGGCGTGGATATTATCGGGCGGGACGGTGGGGGTTTTTGTCGCTGTCCCTCAGCTTCCTCTGGAGCGTCCGCACACTGATGCCGAAACGCTCGGCGATCTCGCGCATTGTCATTCCCTGCGCCCGCCTGCGGCGGGCCTCCTTCACGTCGATGGTTGCGGGCGCGCGGCCCAACCGGACGCCCCTTGCCTTGGCCGCGCGCAGGCCAGCTTTGACCCGTTCCCTGATTGCTTCCCTCTCAAGTTCGGCCAACCCGCTGACAAGTGCGAACATGATCGTTCCGTATGCCCCCTCGAACGATATGCCATCGGCCAACGTGACGAGCCTGACATCGTGCTGCCGAAGCTGGTCAAGCACATGAACCGCGTGGAACAGCGACCGGCTGATTCGGTCCAGTCGGTAACAGACGAGGACATCGAAGCGGCGGCGGCGAATATCGGTCATCATTCGTTGAAAGGCGGGGCGGTCGATCCTGCCGCCGGAGTAGCCCGTGTCCTCGAACCACCTGACTGTTGTGGGGGAACGCTTCTCAAGATACGCCTCGATGTCCGCCTTCTGGCTTCGGGTGTCCTGCTTCTCATCGGTCGAGACGCGGCAGTAGCACGCGATTCTCATTGTTCTTCCCCTTGAAGGAGGCTCCGGCCCTCCCACTCGGTCTCTGTTCTCGCTCTCTGGAGCGATAACCGTAAAGCGCGGAACCGCTTCCGCGTTTTCTACTCGACCGGCTCGTCGGTCTTGGCGCAGTTCAATCCGTCACGCGCCGCCTCGTACAGTCCGTGCATGCTCGGCAGCATCGGGGACGCGGCGGTCCGCTCGTCGGATTGCAGCACCTCGTCCAGCACAAGCGTCCCGTCGAACCGCAGCTTCTCCAGCAGTTCGCGGTCTGAGGCGAAGTGCGCCAGGGCGTTGAGCGCGATCGTCAGCCTGTCCTCGCGTGTTGCCTCTCTCGGAAGCTCGGCGCGATCGAAGGTGAACCCCAAGATCATGGCGCTCTCGATCATGCCCGCCCGCATCGCCCTGTCGTAGACGCTGGCCACGAGCCGCTCGACCGGAACATCGCTCGGCCAGCCAAGATTCTCGATGATCTCCCTCCCGTTCTTCCTACCGTCACCGTTCGTGTGCATGCCATGCCGCGTGGTGGAAAGGGAATATCAAGCCGGCGTGACGTACACGACGCTTGACAATCCCGGCCATCGAACATCGCACAATCGGCCGCCTCCGGCGGCCCTTCCTTCACGCGGTTGCCTCGTTCCCTGTGGTTGCCGCGTTTACGCGGGACGAGACCGAAGCCCCATGCGCCGCTCTATCTCGACGGCGAGGGCGACGACCTCTCCGTGCGTGCGACCCGCGTCCCGGTTCCAGCGCTGCGCGCTGATCCCGCCGTGCCGTTCCGCGAGGACGTTCGTCAGGTGCCTTATCCATTCCCGCCATGATTCGCCGCCGGGGTCGAACGCGCGGTTCCCGGCACCCCAGAGACTGAATGCTGTCGCGGACGAGTCGCACGGCGTGACGATTCGACCCTCGGCGTCGAGGGCGGCATGCCGCGTCCAGCCTCTGCGCAGCAACGCCGACGGCAGCGGAACGGCCTCCGATGTTGTGACATGCTGCTCCGCGAGCGCATCCCGAATGGGGTGTAATGCCGCGTCGGGAGGCGGCCCCGTTGCGTCGGCGGGTCGGGACCATCCGCACTTGGGGCAATAGGTCCACGCGCGATGCTCCATCATGTGCGGTCGGCAGGCGGCCGCGCGGCGAAGACTCCACCACGCGACCGCCGCCAATGTCGGGGACGCGGCAAGCAACGACAGGGCTACGACGGCGTGCCGCGATGCCGGGTTGCCGAGCATGTTGTCGAACGGCGTCATGGGGTTCGTGCCTCGCCCGTCGGGTTCCTTGCCTGATGATGCAGTCGTTCGGCCATCCGGTTCCTGCTTCGGGGGCCGGCCGCGCAGCGGCCGGAAATATCCAGAAAGTGCCGTGTGGTGGCATGCCACCTTGTTTAGTTCTTACGGTTCGCAGCGAGCCCGATTTCCCCGGCCTTAGAACCCAGCGTTTCCGTGATTTGCCGATCATTCAGGATCATCCTTGTGGTCGTTTTCGCAAAGATGGTTGAGCGCCATCATTGCGTCGGAAGCATCGCGCGAGCCGGGCCTAGCAAGCAATCCTAGACAACCTGCGCGGTCGGCCTCGCCGAACAACGCGAGGAGAACATGCTTGCACTCCTCCATGTTGGGCGTGTCGTCGCCGATCCTGCCGTCCAGGTAGCGGCTCACCGGCCCTGCGTCTAACCGCGCAGCGAGGTAGGCAAGGGCAACTTCGACCATGACAACCGGCAGATCAACGCCGCTCCACCCCTGTTCCGCCAGATACCGCTCCAATGTCGTTTTCATGTTCGCACCCTCGTCAGTCCTTGGGTATGGCCCTCGTTGTCGGTGCTACGGCGATGCAGTCGAGCAGCCCTTCGCGCGCCAGCCGGGCGATGACCCGCCGCAACGCAACCAGCCGCAGACGCTCCCATGCATCCGAACCGCACGCGGGCCAGTTGTGGGTACTGCCCAGGCTGTCGAACACCGCGCACAAATAGCTATCCCCGTCCAGCGTCTTGCCGTCGCGCGATCGCAGGGTCACGCGCGACGTCGCCTCGAAAACATGCTGGATGATATCGTCGTGGTCACCGGTGTGTCCGAGTCGCGCTAGGACGCCCCACACGGATAGCCGCTTACGTCTTTTGGATGCCATGATCCCGTCTCCAATCCTGATGGTGGCCCACGATTGCGTTTCATCTTCGGTCAGTCTCTTTGCGCCGAGGAACGAGCGGTCTTCCATGTGCCTGGCCCCGCTCGGTTCGGGCCAGCGCCGAGCGTAGCACCTCGACCGCAAACTCCAGGTCGGCGACTGCCTCGACCAGACTCTCATCATGCACCAGCGCCTCGATGAGGGGGTCATTCTCCCATGCCGCGGTAAGCGCCGTATCGAGGGCGTCGAGCAGTTCGCCCCCGACGGTGGGTTGTCGCGGACGGCCCTCATTCATTGGGACGATCACCCCGCCACAGGCACAGCCGCAAGGCCGCAGTTAGCAGCAACGCCGTGCGCTCGTACTCGGAGATCGCCTCCAGCAGACGCGCGATTTCCGCACGCGCCTCCCGATCCCGCGATGCCGAAGGAAGTACGTCGAGCGGGCTTTGGCCAGTGATGGGCGCCCTCGCGGTGTCGCCGGACGGCGGCGCATGATTGTCTTTCTTCATAACATTCCCATCTCGCGCAGGGTCGCTTCTACGTTGCGCGCCAGAAATCTCAGCTTGTTCTTGACTTTCCAGTCGCAAGTCCGATCCGCTTGGCTGTCGATGGCCTCCACCAGCCGCCCCCCGGCCAGCGCTCCGTCCTCCTCGACGACCAGCGCGTCGCGCAGCCGATCAGCGAGATTGGACAGGTCGGCAGGCGTTGGCTTGACAGTTAGCTCCGCCGCCCACTCCACTATGACCTCGTGGGGAGTGGCGGTCGGCAGAACCTCGACGAGGCGGATTTCCCTGTTTCTTGTCACACGCCGTACCAATCCCATGGTCTCCTGTATTCTCTTCTCCCGGTCATGGGGAGGTATGTTCGCCTCCTGCCCCGGTGCCGTGCTGTGGCTCTCCACGATCCGCCTCCCGTTCTCATTAGCGTTCTCCACCCGACCACTCAGATTCGGGCTTCATTACACACATACCGATAGCATCCGTTTTGCCTACGGAATCAGGGAGGCCGATTCGGCGACGGCGTATGGGGTGCGTCCCATACGTCGGGCGAACGCGGTTTCTGCACGGGAAACAGCGGTTGGCCTGTACGCGGGGGTTCGTCGGCAAACCCCACGCACGGGCGGACGAATTAACCTGAGCGCCACCCGCTGACGCGCGGCATCACCCGACGAGCCAAAACACCACCAAGAATGGGGACTACTGAATGGCTTGAACCTGTACCGCTGCCATCTTGAATTGTCCTTTGCACCCAGACATTCGCGTTATGCCCATGCCAAAACGGAAAAGATGCGCCTGCGGTGCGAAGATTGGGGATCACGAGACCGAGTGTGAACAGTGCATGGTGCTGGTCTGCCTATGCGGGAGGAAATACCCACGCAGAAAAGGCCCTGGCCGTCAGCCGTCAAGGTGTCCGAAGTGCGAGAGCCTGCGACCCGACCTGAGAATCTGCGGCTGCGGCGTCTTGCTCAAATCGTCGCAGAGGAAAACGTGCAGCCCGGAGTGTCGCCGCATCTGGCGACGGATCAGGCGAGGCGCGAAGCCGCCCAATGGATGGCATACACAGATCGTGAACGCATTGGAGTTGGATAGCAGGCACAGAAAAGTCGCCCGCTATGTCGCGTCCTGGCTGCAACGCCGTGGGGGCAAGAAGGTCGGCGTCATCGACACCGCTGTCGTGTTCGTGACAGAAAAGCTCCGCTTCGAGTGCCGCCATTCGCCGTTGATGTTCAAGACCGTCGCCGACCTTCCGAAGTGGGTGTTCGTGGACGATCGAGTCCGCCTAACATCGCTACAGGGGTTGGCCCCACCCGCGACGGGCTGGCTCGCGGGCTACGTCATCTCAAGCAACGACTACCGCACGGTTGCTGCGACAGCCGCCGACTACGGGGATGTGGCTCAGTGGCGGTCTCGCTCAGCGTGGATAGCTCGCCGGGCGGATATTGGGGAGGAAATGTTCTGCTCACGAGATTGCTTCCAGGTGGATTCGTTGTTGCGGGAGCTGGCGTTTCAGTGAACAGGGCCGCCCTCCGGGCGGCCCCCTTCGGCGGGATACTGCACTCGGGGGGCGTTCCACAGATCGTTTTGCACCATGTCGCTCTTGTGCGTCACCACGCGGCGCCGTCCTTGAGCCAGAGCGTCAGGGCCAGCACGAGCGTCAGGCACGCGAGGACGCTTGCAGAGATTGCGACGCCCCACGATCTTCCTGAGATTCGCACCGGGGCGACCTCCTCTCGCGTGACCGCGACCAGTACGGGGGCGACCGCAAGCTGCAAGCCGGCTCCGGCGAATTGAGGCAGTCTTCCCACGCCTTCGATGAGCTGGTTCCAGTCGAACCCGAACCAGGAGGCCGCGCCGCCGAGGCCGAAGAACACCCACGCGAGCAGCATCGCCCTCCCCCGGCTGAATGGGCCAAGGTTCGATTCGATGCATCGATACAGCATCACGGCGATCAGAACCGTGGTGACCGCATAGATCGCACCGAACAGAACGACCAGCGCCCACCGAAGCGCGGGATTGTCCAGATCGAGCAGTATCCTCCCGAAGTCGCCCGGCGGGCGGACAAAGAGCGAGTTCCAGAATGCGTAGGGAGCCGCGTCCTGTAGCATGCACTCGGCGAAGAGCAGAAGTGCCGCGCGAGAGAGAAGATGCCGGGTGCGGGAACCGATCCACATCAAGACCAATCCGAAGACTGTGCCTGTCACGATCCCGCCAGCGAGGACGATGTTGTTGTGGCCTTCGCACCACGCGGCGGCCCACCCCATCCCATCCGGCAGGATTGCGAACCCGGTGAACTCACCGCCGAGCAACCACGCCGTCACACCATGGCCGATGACCTCGTGGACGACGACGGCGGTGATGTAGGCGACGTAGCCCAACGGCCCGAGGAAGGCGAACCACCCGACCAGCCCGAACGTGAAACGTCTTCTGGAAACCTCCATAGCCCGGATGATAAGCGATCCACACCGAACCCGCTTGTCGGGGGTCGTGCGCCGCGGCCAACCGGGAGTCCGGCGAACCGCGCGTTAGTCGTTGCGTCGGCGGACGGCATCTCGCGCAGCCCTCTTCCCTTTCCGTTCGCGCCATGCCTGCTCCATCAGGTGCTCCACGTCGTAGAGGCTGCCGTTCTCCACGGCGGGACGCCAGACCAGAAACCGCTCGAAGCTCATGGACTCCGGCACCATGCCCCACCCCCGCATCTGGGCGAAGTCCCGCCGGAGTATCGCGCGCCATTCCGTGTCGTACATTCCAAGGTGGATCGTTCTTCCGTCATCGTCGGCGAAGTTCGCGGACCACTTCCCCGACTCGGCGTGCCACTTTACGCCCTCCTCCCTGGAGGATGGCTGGCCGGAGGTCGGCCACATGGCCCCGATACCGACGGGGCGGATGCGAAGATTCGCTCGGCAATTCACTAGGCCGTTGCGATCCACATGCTCGACCCGCTCGCCGGGGCCGGCGTTCAGGATGAGGCGATGCAGGTACAGGCTCCGCTGCTTGCCAAACAGCCTCGGCAATCTGGCGACGGCATAGCAGGTGTGGGGTTGGACCAGCACTCGCCAGCGATATCCGCTGGCCACGTCGGCGTGTTCATCGTCAATAACGGCGACGTATCCGCGCGTCAGTGGTACCTCGGTCATCGTTCCCCCCCAGCCGGGCCGGTCGCTCTCTTGCCGTCCGACACGAGCGGGAAAACGATCAGGACAACATAACACCGTGACCCGCAATGGGACGAGGCCCACGCACAACGCCCTCGGACAGATGCGTCATGTTTGGTTCATCACGAAGGTCTTGATAATCCGCACCATGCCGTCGAGCATGAAGCGACTATCCATCTTCAGGTGGCCACGGGGCTTTCGGGACCACGGCAACACCATGGCTTCACAACAACCCGACCGGGATGGCTGTGACGTTATCCGCGAGCGGTAGCCGCTCACGGCAGAGGCACACGACGCCACCTTCGGATCGACTCGGCTTGAGGCGATCGAGCGCCGTAAACGACTGTATCCACTCCCGCCGGGGACTGGCAGACTTCTTGATCTCCACGGGATAGATGGCCTGGTCCTGAACAAACAGCAGGTCGATTTCCCTGCCGTCCTTGTCGCGGTAGTAGTAGATCGGCGGCTGCTTTCCCCGGTTCCACCAGCTCTTCAGCACCTCGGCCACAACGTATGTCTCAAGGATGGCACCGCTCATCGCCCCGGCTTCGAGCGTCTCCGGCGATGACCACTCGGCCAGGTAGGCGCAGAGTCCCGTGTCGAGGAAGTACAGCTTCGGCCGCTTGACTAGGCGTTTGGTAACGTTCGTATGATACGGCTGCAACAACAGCACCTGAAAACTGGCCTGAAGGATCGAGAGCCAGTTCTTGGCGGTATTCACGGCCACATCCACATCGCGGGCGAGGTCCGTCAGGTTCAGCATCTGCCCCGTGCGAGCCGCACAGGCCTTCAGGAAGCGGATGAAACTCGCCTCATTGCCGACCTGCGTCAGGTCCTTCACGTCGCGTTGGAGATAGGTTTGCAAGTACGAGCTATAAAAGAGATCGCGGTCGCGAACTTGCTTCGTCACCAGCGCCGGAAACGATCCCGACCAGATATCCGCGTAGAGTCGTTTGAGGGTCAGCGTTGTTGCCGATGTCTCCCTCTGCTTCAGCAGGCGTTTTGTTGGCAGGAACGGAGCGCGGGGGAACTCGCACCGCCGGCGCTCACGGTTAGAGAAGCCGAGCAACGACAAGATCGCCACGCGACCGGCCAGCGTCTCGGAGACCCCCTTCATCAGGTGGAACTGCTGCGATCCGGTCAACCAAAACAAACCGCTCCGTCGTTGTCGGTCGACGGCCATCTTGATGAGCGGCAGGAGTTGCGGCGCATACTGAATTTCATCGATCAGCACCGGCGGCTCGTATCGCTCAAGGAACAACGCCGGATCCGCCTGCGCCAGTGCTCGCACGGCAGGATCGTCGAGCGTGACGTAGCGGCGTTTCTTGTCCGCCAGTTGCCGCAGGAGCGTCGTCTTACCGACCTGCCGCGGGCCGGTGACCAGGATCACCGGGAACTGCTTCGAGGCTGCCTTGCAGCAACCGCTCATTTCGCGTGGGTAGAACATGAATATCGTCCATTGTGCAACTGAGGTGCATAATAGACGCTCGTCGCGAGTATGTCAACACCGGTTCTCAGATCGAAATCCGTTCCAAATCGTTACGGATGATCTTTCGGCCAGCCGGACGTAGAGGCGGAATCCCGCCAACGGCCGGCCCCGGAGGGGTCCTCCTTGAAACAGTCTTCATTCTTCTCACGCGGAAGCGATGGCGTCCGCGACCTGCCTCGCGCGGTAGTAGCGTTCGCCCGCGAGAACGAGCGTCGCCCGCGCGCCGGTCTTCTCATGCACACCCCCCGGCAGGCGCATCTGCTGCATCGGCCTCAGAACATTGCGGTTCCCACGAAGCCGGTCGCAGAGTCCATCCATCAGTCGGCGGAACGTGCCGTCCGTCACCGGCCGCGACAGAATCCAGTAGGCTTGGATTGACCTGTTCCCGCTCCACACCGCCATCGTCGGACGTAGCGGCATGTTGCTCAGCCGTCGGAACAGGTCTTCCACGTCGTCGCCTTCGATGTCGCACCACAGCGCCTGGCGATACTCGATATCATCATTGGTTCGCCTGTAGAAATCCACGGGGAACAGCCTGCCGTCCCGGCGTTTCCGCCACCGCGTCATTTGTTCGATGCGAGACAGTAGGACGCCCACATACGCAGGTCGCTTGCCCCGACACACTCTCTTGGCCACAATCTCGCGGTCGTCCGGGTCGGAAAGGTCTACGCGCATCTTGGGATGGTCGCGCAGCTTGCGGGACACTGTCGTCGAGTAGTGGCGGATTACGACGCCGTTCTCGTCGGTCGGCG
>JAJRSP010000197.1 GCA_024278775.1 Planctomycetota bacterium | reverse complement strand
ATGCATACCGCCGACATCTTCCGGCGAGGTTTCTTTGCGAACGAGAATGACATCCACACCGGATTGGGCGCGCGCTTCTGCACGCTCCGCGGAGAAGGCGATCTCGCCGCCGGCCGCGCCCGGTACGGCACCGATACCCTGGCCCATCTCGCGCGAGGCGAGTTCGCTGGCTGGCACCTTCGGATCGAGCACCGGATAGAATAGCCGTTCCAGATCGACGGCCTGCATTCGCAGCATGGCATCGTCTTTCGTGATGATGGGCTTGGTGGCCAGGTCGGCATACCGCTTGAGGAGGTATTTTTTGCTCACGAGTTTCTTCGCGGCCGCCTTATGGAGCAGTGGTTTCGTCGCCTGTTCCACGGCGATGCGGAAGGCGGCTTGCGGCGACCGTTTCCCGGTGCGGCATTGCAGCATATAGAGCTTGCCGCGTTCGATGGTGAACTCCAGGTCCTGCATGTCCTTGTAGTGAACTTCCAGTATGACGCGGACGGCTTCGAGCTGCTGGTAGACCTCCGGCATCAGTTTGTTCAACGCTTCGAGCTTCAGCGGCGTACGCACGCCGGCCACCACATCTTCACCCTGGGCGTTGATGAGCAGATCGCCGTAGAACACGGCCTCTCCGGTGCTGGGATCGCGAGTGAAACAGACGCCGGTGCCGCAGTCGTCACCCATATTGCCGAAGACCATCTGGCAGATGTTGACGGCCGTGCCGTTGAGCCCCGTGATGTTCTCGACCTGACGGTAGGTGACGGCTTTTTCCAACATCCAGCTATCAAACACCGCGCTGATGGCTCCTCTGAGCTGCTGGAACGGGTCTTGCGGGAACGGCTCCCCGCAGCCATCGCAGTAGATGCTCTTGAATGTTTCAACCAAATCGGCGAGTTCGTTCGCGTCGGCATCGGTGTCGGCCGCTTTTTCCCCGTCGGCGAGTCCGAGCCGAATGGCCGTTCGCTCCTGTTTGAGCTTGTCAAAGGCCTTTTCGAAGAGCAGCCGATCGACCCCCTTGGCCGTGGACCCGTACATCATGATGAGCCGGCGGTAGGCGTCGAGCGCGAAACGGCGGCTGCCGGAAACCTTCGCAAGCCCCTCGACTGACTTGTCGTTTAGCCCGAGGTTGAGGATCGTCTCCATCATTCCCGGCATGGACTGCGCCGCCCCGGAACGAACCGATACGAGGAGCGGGTTTTTCGCATCGCCGAGTTTTTTCTTGCAACTGCGTTCGAGTTTGGCGAGGTTCGCCTTGATCTGCTTCTCCATACCCGTGGGCCACTTCTGACCGCGCCGGTTGTACGCGTCACACGCATCCGTCGTGATGGTGAATCCACCGGGTACCGGCAGGCCGATGCGCGTCATCTCGGCCAGCCCAGCCCCTTTGCCGCCGAGCAACAGTTTTTGATCGCCCTTACCGTCCGCTTTGCCGTTACCGAAGAAGTAAACCCAACGTGTGGCTGTGGCCATGAGATGATATCCTTACGAAAAATGCGCCATCGAAGATCCGCGGGCGATCATATCGCGCGCGCTTCGCCCGTCAAACAGATGAATCGTTATTCCATAGGTTCTTACGTCAAAGAACCATGTCGTCCACGTGGTGTAAGAACACGTCGAGACCTCCGAACCTCCTTTGTGAATATCGGGTCACGGAGGGCCTGACTCTTGGATCGTCTTGAAGTTGTGGCACGTTGGAATGTTCGGCTTATCGTACGAGACCGCGCTGCGGCTTGGGGAGTAGAGATTCAGATAGCTTCGGCGCTCTTCCCATCAGGTGAGACAAATGATAATCGAGCAGATCGAACACCGGTACCGGGTCGGAAGCCTCCGCGCGATTGGCCAATCGAGCCCGCGTGAGCGGTCCGACCTCACGCTTCTCGACCTGAACCGGCTCGCAGTGGCGACAGATCATACCGCCTTCGAGTGAGGAAAAATGGGTCAGTTCTTCCACCCGGCCACACGACATACACGCATCAAACCGCGGCCAGGAGCCGATCTCTTCGAGAAGCCTGCGCTGGTACCTGGTCGTTGCGACCAGTGGGTCGTCGGTGTCCGCGAGCGTCGCTAAGGCATTCAGAAAGGCGTCATACAGCGCCTCGTGCGGATCCCAGTCTTCGGTGAGGGCGGTTGTCACTTCTGCGGCATATTGGCTCGCGTGGATTCGTGAGAGTGTTTCGCGGAGGCCGGAGAGACTGCGCGTCTGTTTCCATTCTGTTACATTAGCCAGAGCCACCGGTCGATCTTGGCGGGCGCTGAGCACGACCGAGCCGATTTCGAGCAGGTCGATGGCGGCCGCAAATCGCTGTTTGGTGCTCCGTTTGATCCCTTTGGCGATGGCACGGACCTTCCCGTGCTCCCGCGTCAGCAGCACGATCACTTGCGACGTTTCGGAATAGTCGAGCCGTCCGAGCACCACGGCTTGGTCACGAATCAGGGACATGGACGCGAGGGTATACGACGGTACCCGGTTTGCAACGGGGTGCTCATCCGTTCCGATTGTCTTTTGGTGTGGTGGTTCCGTCTTATTTTGTCCGAGTCCAAGCGCCTTTTTCCTCGCCAAACCGGGAGAATGTGTTAGAATCCCCCGTTTCACACGGCGGTAGCAGGCCGGGAACCTTGCGGGCTGGCATGCGGCTTGCACTGCGAAGGGGTATCGTGTTGATCGGTGTGCGTGGCCCGAGGGGTCTTGGGTTCCGACTTCCGCCGGTTTAACTAGCTTATGGTTGGACAGAGAGGACGCGTGGCGAAAGACCGCCGCAGGAGCAAGAAACTATGTCAGGACTGAATCCGTTTGCCATTGCACAGGAACAATTGGACGAGGCCGCCGCCCGGCTGGGGCTGGACAAGGCCACCCATGAGCTGCTCCGCTGGCCCATGCGCGAATACCACTTCACCATCCCCGTGAAGATGGACAGCGGGACGACCCGCGTATTCAAGGGCTACCGCGTTCAGTACAACAATGCGCGGGGTCCGACAAAGGGTGGGCTGCGTTGGCATCCGGAAGAAACGGTGGACACCGTCCGTGCGTTGGCAGCGTGGATGACATGGAAGACGGCTGTGGTGGACATTCCGCTCGGCGGTGGTAAGGGCGGCATCGTCTGCAACCCCAAGGAGCTATCCGATGGGGAGAAGGAGCGTCTGGCCAGGGGCTTTATCCGTGCGGTGGGTCGTGAGCTCGGCGTACACCGGGACGTGCCGGCTCCGGACGTGTATACCACGCCGCAGATCATGGCGTGGATGATGGATGAATTCGAAATCATGATGGGTCATTCTCACCCCGGCATGATCACGGGCAAGCCGATTCCGATCGGCGGTTCGCAGGGTCGTGGTGATGCGACGGCGCGCGGTGGCGTTTATTGCGTTCGTGAAGCGGCCAAGAAGCTCGGTATCAACGTGGAAGATGCCAGTTACGCCATACAGGGCTTCGGCAACGCCGGTCAATTCGCCGCCACGCTCCATACGGAGATCCTGGGTGGTGGTCGGTTGATCGCGGCGAGCGATTCACGCGGCGGTGTGACGTGTAAGGACGGGCTCGACCCGGATGCCCTGATTCGACACAAACGCGAGACCGGGTCGGTCGTTGGCTTCCCCGGCTCTTCGGAAATCTCCAACGAAAACCTCCTCGAACTTGAGGTGGACGTGCTCTATCCGGCTGCGTTGGAGGGTGTGATTACGGTGAAAAACGCCTCCAACATCAAGGCGAAGATCAGTTGCGAACTGGCGAACGGTCCAACCACGCCGGAAGCCGACAAAATCCTCTTTGAAAAAGGCGTCTATATCATCCCGGATTTCCTCGCCAACGCCGGAGGCGTGACGGTCTCCTATTTTGAGCAGGTTCAAAACACCTACAACTACTACTGGTCGATGGAAGACGTTCACCAGCAACTCGATCGCAAGATGACGGAGGCCTTCTCCGCCGTCTACGACATGCAGCAGAACGCCAAGGTACACAACCGTTTGGCCGCCTATATGGTGTCCGTGACGCGTGTGGCCGAGGCGTGCAAGCTTCGCGGTTGGGTGTAACATGGGGATGGTCATGGGGCACCCCACCAACGCTAAGCCGCCAAAAGTGTCTTGCACCCATGGTCACGTGATCGGCCTGACGACTTGTGCTAGGGAGTCGTCTTGCGGATAAGGGTATGATGTTCGATCAGTCAGACGCAGAAGTGTCAGGGGATAAGCCTGCCATCGGGGAGTTACTTCGTCGATGGCAGGCCTGAACCCCTTTGTTCTTGCGCAGCAGCAGTTAGATGTAGCCGCCGAGCACCTGGAGCTCGACGACGCGACGCACGCGCTCCTTCGCGAGCCGATGCGTGAGTTTCAATTCACGCTCCCCGTCAACATGGACGACGGTACGGTCCGTGTCTTCAAGGCCTACCGTGTGCAGTACAACCACGCTCGTGGGCCGACCAAGGGCGGACTCCGCTGGCACCCCAACAAGACGATCGACACGGTGCGTGCGCTGGCGGCGTGGATGACCTGGAAGACGGCTGTCGTCGATCTTCCGCTGGGCGGTGCCAAGGGCGGGGTGACCGTTAACCCCAAGGATCTGTCCATCACCGAAAAGGAGCGCCTCGCGCGGGCGTTCACCCGTGCCGTGTCCGGTAGGATGGGTGTGGACCGCGATGTCCCCGCGCCGGACGTGTACACCACGCCACAGATCATGGCGTGGATGATGGACGAATACGAAACCACGATCGCTCAATCACACCCAGGCGTCATCACCGGGAAGCCGCCGGCAATCGGCGGGTCACGTGGTCGTGCCGACGCTACTTCCTGGGGTGGTTTGTTTTGCCTACGTGAAGCCACCAAGGTGCTCGGGATGGATCTGGCGGATTGTCGTTATGTGATTCAGGGGCTTGGCAATGTCGGCGGGAACATCGCGCGGTTGCTTCATGAACGCGGTGCCAAGGTGGTCGCGATTGGGGCCGAAGATGCCGCGTGGCACAATGAAAACGGTCTCGATATTCCCGCAGCGCTGACATATGCCGACCGAAACGGCGGGCAACTGGCCGGTCTGAATGACGGGGAAGAGGTGCCGAACGACGATCTCCTCGCGCTTTCGTGCGATGTGTTGATTCCGGCGGCCATCGAACATGTCATCACCGATAGAAACGCTGATGCGATCAGCGCCCGGCTGATTGTGGAGTTGGCCAACGGACCCACCACGCCCGACGCAGACCGTGTGCTCAAGGACAAGGGCGTGTTTCTCGTTCCCGATATCCTGGCCAACGCCGGCGGTGTGACGGTGTCGTACTTTGAACAGGTGCAGAACAGCTACAACTACTACTGGTCGCTGGAAGATGTGCGTCGCCAGCTAGACCGCCGCATGACCGAATCCTTTCATGCCGTTCACGAGCTCGCCCAAGAGCGAGACGTTCCCCACCGTCTGGCCGCCTACCTCATCGGCGTCTCCCGCGTCGCCGAAGCCTGCAGAGCGCGCGGCTGGGTGTAGGGGAATGGGTGTGGGGAATCGGTGCGGCGCGGGTTCCAGGCGTATGACGGTGTCGTTAGTGTGGCAGAGGTTCGGTGTGGCCGTGTTTGTTAGCAGGTACTGCGTTTCGTTACTTCCACACGCTCACGCAGGCGTGCCGCATCCTTGACTTTTCTCGCTCGTGCCCGTTCCTTGCGTCCGGCAGGCACCCGTTCTAAGCTGTCCGGCCGTGGTGGCGGAGCGTGCTGCGTGGAAAGATAGAATGGACCTGGACACCCTGAACAACCTAATCGCCGAGATTGAGGCCGATGTCGCCGGTCAGGTCGGCGATATACACGAGGTGGATGCGCTGCGCGGCCTCGACACGGCCATCCTCGGGAAAAAAGGCACGCTCGGTTCGCTCATCGGTGCCATCAAGGGCTACCCACCCGAGCAAAGAGGGCAGGTGGGGCAGGCGATCAACGCGGCTAAACAACGGGTCAAAGCGCTGATCGACGCTCGACAGGCCGCCCTGCAACAGGCGGCCGTCAGTGCCGATTCCGCCCAGACAATGACCCACGATCCGACCATCCCCGGTCTTCGTCCGCCGATGGGCAGCGTGCATCCCGTCACCGCGGTGCAATGGGAGGTCGAGCGAATTTTTGAACGTCTCGGCTTCACGGTCGAGGCGGGTCCGGAGATGGAGTCGGAGTATCATAATTTTGAGGCGCTCAACATCCCCGCCTCTCACCCGGCTCGGGACATGCAGGACACGTTTTGGCTGACGAACGGCTCGGTGCTGCGGACGCATACCTCGCCCGTGCAACACCGATCCATGAAGAAGTTCGGCGCACCGCTCCGCGTGATCGCCCCGGGCCGATGTTTTCGATACGAAACGATCGACGCCTCTCACGAAAACACCTTTCACCAGGTGGAGGGCCTGCTGATCGACCGGGACATCTCGATCGCCAATCTGATCGCGATGGCGAAAACCCTGCTCAATGAAGTCATGAACCGCGAGGTGAAGGTTCGCGTGCGGCCCGGCTTCTTCCCCTTCGTCGAGCCGGGGATCGAGCTGGATATGAACTGCGAAATCTGCGACGGTGCGGGTTGTGCGACGTGCAAACGCTCCGGCTGGATCGAGGTCTTGCCGGCCGGCATGGTTCATCCGAACGTGCTCCAAGCCGGCGGCATTGATACGGAGGTGTACACCGGGTTTGCCTTTGGGCTGGGGCTGACGCGCCTCGCGATGATGAAATATGGCATCCGCGATATCCGCGTGCTCAACTCGGGTGATCTTCGGCCCATCGTGGGGCGTGAGCGCCAGGGCGGCGCGGTCGTGGTCTCTCGGGAATAACCGCGTCGATGTAACATGCCATAACGTGACACTATCATGCTGATCTCACTACAATGGATTCGAGATTTCGTAGATATCCCCGAGGATATCGACGTTCACGCCCTCGCCGAAAGGTTTACGCGGACGACCGCCGAGGTCGAAACGGTGGAGCATCTTCAGATCGGTGCCAACGGTTTGATCGCGGCGCGCGTGGTGGGTGTGGCCGATGTCCCCGGCGCTCCGCACATGCGGCTCGCCGAGTTGGACGTGGGTGATAAGGCGACGGTTCACACCATCACGGTGGCACCGGTGCTGCCGGTTGGTTCGAGTGTCGTGTATGCACCCCCCGGCGCGAGTGTGGCCGCCCTGGGTGAGATCGGCGTGGCAGAGGTGGCCGGTCAACCGAGTTGCGGCATGATTCTGCCCGGCGATGCGATCGGCGTGGCCATGGCGATCAAAGAGGCGATCTTCCTCGCCCCGGATGTCCTGCCCGGGCAGAAGCTCCCAGCGGAACGGTTTGATGATTGGTTGATTGAGGTGGACAACAAGTCGATCACCCATCGCCCGGACCTGTGGGGTCATTACGGCATCGCGAGAGAGATGGCCGCGATTCTGAAACTACCGCTCAAGTCCTATCCGGTGGCGTCGCTCGATGAGCTGATGGCCGGCGCGGGGAGCGAGCTGAAGATTGAAATCGCCGATCCGCAGGTCTGCCGTCGATACAGTGGCATCGTGATTACGGGCGTTCCGACTCAGCCGGCTCCGCTCTGGATGCAGCTTCGACTCGGGCATGTCGGCATGAGGCCGATCAGCGGGTTGGTGGATCTGACGAATTATATCATGGCCGACCTGGGTCAGCCGATGCACGCCTTCGACGCCGACAGGGTGGATGGTATCGAGGTGGAGTGCGCCGCGGATGGAGAAAAGTTCAAGACGCTCGATGGTTTCGAGCGTACGTTGTCCGGCGAGACGCTGATGATTAAATCGAAGGGCGTCAACGTCGCCATCGCCGGAGTGATGGGTGGGTTGGATGCCGAAGTCGCGAGCCACACCACGTCGCTGCTGTTGGAGTCGGCCAACTTCGAGCCGAGCACGGT
>JAJRSP010000196.1 GCA_024278775.1 Planctomycetota bacterium | reverse complement strand
TCAGGGCCTCCGTGCCTGTACGAAAATTGCAAGGTTTCACCATCAATCGATACAAAACCCTGCAATTTCCAAGCCACGAAAATGACGAAAAATACGGCGATCTGCACGCGATAACCGTCTTTCAGGGACGACTCATTATCGTATTGCAAAAGATAAGAGCGCAAGAAAGAGGCCCGGTGGGGTGGACCGGGCCTTGGGGGAACCGACCCATGGGGGGGACGGGTCGGTAAGAGGACAAAGTTATGACACGGGTTACTATCGCAAGTTCTTATCGTTTCCGCAAGCTTTATTTTACGGAAATTTTGCGCGCCGCGCAACACCGCCACTTAACACCAACACTACACACAATAGGTAAGGCTGGCGATAACTCTCACCATATACTTCGACCAACACCAAACCCGCTCCCCAGTATAAAGCAGGAGATCTTTCGATATGCTACGCTGTGAAGACTGTGAATTCTTTCGACGGCTATCAGATGGTTCGCCCTATTTAACCTGTGATCCCTATTCAACCATCAAAGAGCCGGAGTGTTTGGCAAAATGGGAACTCCGGCAATTACAGGTGATTGCGGACGCTCACGAAGCGACGCTCAACATGCACCGACGTTTCGCGCCGCTTCAAGAAAAACTATTCAAACAACTCGAACGGGAAATCGATGAGACCGACGAGGCGGACCGCTGGAAGTACGACGAACCCGATGATCTCGACGATGACGACGACCCTTTTCGTGTATAGCGGGTGCCGCGCTGTGTCATTATCGGGAAAAACCCGGCGTGAAAAAGAAAGCTCACGATACGGTGAGGAGTTTCGATGTTTCATACCGAGACGCATGATGGACGGGATAATCGCTGCCGAGAGCCGTTCGTACGGCATTCATGGCGAGGTCTGGGTGGTTGTTGCTCTGGCTGAGGTGGGCCACGGCGATCCACTGTGGTCGGCGTGCGCCGCAAGCGCGTAATAGTTGGTGGGCGTCATCGTTGGACAGGTGCCCGCCATTACCACGAATCCGTGCCTTGAGATGCGGCGGGTAATCTCCTGATTCCAGCATGTCGGTGTCGTAGTTGCATTCGAGGTAGGCGGCGTCCACGGATTCGAGCAGTGCCACCAGTCCGTCATAGCAGTGACCCAGGTCCGTGAAGATGCCGAGCCGTTTCCCGTCGTGTTCGATCACAAACACCACCCCATCGGCCGCATCGTGGGCGGTTGGCGTGGTGTGGACCAAGACCGATCCAAACGTGAGCGTGTCACCCGACGAAAAATGGCGCACGTCGTGGAGCTGGCCGAGCTTGCACCATGTCGCCTCCTGCGTGTGCGGTGTCATGTAGAGGGGCAGGCCGAACTTCCGCTGAAAAATCCCGGCGTTGCGGATGTGGTCATTGTGGTCGTGAGAAATAATGACGGCGTCCACGTCACGAATGTTTCGACCGTGGACGGCCGTACGCCGTTCGGCACATGAGCCGCTGATGCCGGCGTCGAACAACAGCCGTACATCACCCGCCTCGACGTAAATCGAGTTTCCGTTGGAGCCGGATTGAAGGGAGTAGGTCAGCATCCGCGCGATTGTAGCGGCAACGTCCCCATCGTGCAGCCGCAAGCGAACCGGCACGATTCTGGAGTGGGGAGCCGTTCGAGGCTACGATGATCGGTCCATGCAAGCCGCTCACGACAACCCCGTCCCGCTCGAACCCCGATGGGCCGACCGGTTCGCGCTGATCGGCCTGCTCGCGGCGGGGGTTGTGCTCGTGGTGTTCCGGCTGCACGGCTTCGATCTACCCCTCGAAACCGACGAGGCCAACTACGCCTATATCGGTGCTAGGTTGTTGGAGGGCGACCGTCTGTATGTTGACGTCTGGGACCACCAACCCTTCGGTGTGTTCGTGCTCTTTGCCGGTGTGATTCGGTTCTTCGGGGATGCGCCCGAGGTGTTTCGCTGGATGGTGGTGGGTTTCTCGCTTGCGTCGTTGAGTCTGATTTTCGGGATCCTCTGTCGGGCGGCCGGGTCGGGCGCGGCCCTGTTCGGGGCCATGCTTTTCGCGCTTGTGTCCTCAGATCCCGGTACGGGCGGCGAAGGCTGCAACCGTGAAATCTATATGAACACCCTGATCCTTTTGGGGTGGTATTTGGCCACCGCCTCGGCGCGTCGTTATCGTCTTGCGCTGCTTGGTGCAGGGGTGTCGCTTGCCGTGGCGTCGGCCATCAAGACGGTCGTGGCCGTGCATTGGATCGCGCTCGTCGTATGGGTCGTTTTCTTTTCCGTACGTCACCGGAAGCCGGGCGAGCGATTGAAAAACCTGATGCTGCTTGCCGTCGGCCCGCTCGTGCTATGGATCGGCTCGCTAGTGTATTTCACCGTCACTGATCGTTTTACGGAATTCGTCGACGCGGTGTTTCTGTTCAACCTGAGCTACAGCGACACGGACGCCGGGCTTCTGATGCGATTCGTTGCGTTCTTTTCGCCGCAGCGCCATCCGTTCATCTTTGCCAGCGCGCTGCCGTTGTGGCTCTTTGGCGGCGCGAGTATGGTCTGGCTATGCCTGCGCGTTTGTAGGGCGGGATCAGCAAGGAGGGCATCTGCGACGACCGCCCCGACATCTTCTTCCTCCGACGAACCAAACCAAGGTAGCCAGGCGGCCCTGGTCGCGCTGCTGGTGATCGCGAGTTTCATCGCAGTGTGTCTGCCGGGGCGCTTCTGGCCGCACTATTACTATCTTATGATCCCACCACTTGTGCTGGCGGTCTCGCTCACCGTCGGACACATGGCGGACTGGCTGGGTCGCAGATCCCAATCCGAAAAACCTCGGGGTAGGATCGTGGCTTATGCTCTGGCGTTTGCCGTGATCGGGGGCGCTTCGGCATGGACGCAATACCGTAACTACCTGAGTCAACCTCCGCTTGGTATCACCATCAAACGATACAACTCCAGAGATTTCTGGGGCCGGGCGCACGGCCGGAACATCAAACGCATCACCGAGCCGGGTGACACCATATTCGTCTACAGCAACGACGCCTCCATCTATTACTACGCCGAAAGACGCTGTGCCTCACGCTATACGATGATCACGGGGGTTAGCGCCGGCATGGCCGGTGCGGAGCGACGCCGCCACATCTTGATGCAGGAATTGCGCGCCCGTCTGCCGAGGCTTATCGTTGTGCTGTTCGACCAACAACCGTTTCCGGAGTGGAAGGCGTTTCTCGATGAGTACTACGGGCAACCGGTGGGCTGGGATTTCAACGATATCACCAATAAGCCGATCATGTGTGTGCTCGTTCGTAAGGACCAGCCGGTTCGCCGGATTGATTGGAACTGGGACCGCAGCATGATCTCTCAACCCCAGGGGTAGTGGCGGCCGAGGCTCACATGTCGCACCAACTCGATATCGATCGCATTCGTCACGCCGTGCAAGGGCGGTACGTGGGGTGTTGCGTCGAGTATTTTCCAGAAGTTACGAGTACGAATGACGAGGCGTGGCGCTTGATAGCCGGGGCGTCCGAACCGTCCACGTGGGATGGGGCGGTCATTCTGGCCGAGCATCAGACGGCCGGTCGAGGTCGCCTCGGTCGCCGGTGGGAGTCTCCACGCGGCGCGAGCCTACTCTGCTCGATCATGATCGCTGAGGGCGCCGCTCATGTTCGCAGCGGAGAGTTGATGTTGTTGTCGGCCGTGGCGGCGCGGGATGCGGTGGTGCGGTGTACCGAGCTCAACCCGCAGATCAAGTGGCCTAACGATCTCGTGCTCGGCGGGCGAAAGCTGGCCGGCGGTTTGATCGAGTCCCGGCGTATCGCGGCGGAGTGCGGTGCGAGCGTCTGCGGCGTGGGGGTCAATTGTTTGCAACACCGTGGCCATTTCGATTCGTCGCTGGGTGCTACGGCGACGTCTCTTGAGCTGGAAAGCGCGCTGCCCGTGGATCGTACGAGGCTCGCCGTCGCGCTGCTTACGGAGTTCGATCGACGTCTGCTCGATATGCGACAACACGGTGGTGGTAAGGTTCGACGTGATTGGCTTTCGTACAGCGAGCCGATGGGGCGGCCCATTCGTCTGCGATCCGCCGGCCGGGCCTATTCCGGCACCACGGTCGATATTGATCCGACGGCCACCCTGATGGTGCAACTCGATTCGGGGGTTCGCCGTGCCTTTTCCGCCCACGACACGACTGTGATTCCCGTCGACGAGCCGTCTCCATGACGCAGCTTGGATTTCGCGCGTTGACGGTTACAATTCGAGTGGATCTCAACGACAGGAATCGGGCAGGAGGCCCACGCTCATGTTGCCGACGACGCGCCGACACGGAAGGAGGCCCACTCATCACAGGAGCCGCCGGGCGCGCCGTACGTCGCGCATCGTTCAGACCCGCGACGGCGTTCGCGGCCGTTCGACAAACGGTCGAAACGCACACACGGGTAGCACTTCCTCTTTGGCCGATGACGGCGCAACGCAGGACGAGGCGAACCGATGGTCTTTTGTGGCTCCCATCGCGGTTGTCTCGGGTTTGTTCGGCGCGTCTACGGCGATGGTGATCGCCGGTCTTTACGGGCAGTTGGAGGCGACCTTCGGCGGGCTTGCGCGCGAACACATTTTGGCCAGCGCGTTCCTTGCGCTGGCCGTGGGCGTGCGTGTGCCTCAGCGCCTGACCATGTGGACCTTTGCGATTCTCTGGGATCGGGTGATCGCCCGAAACCGTCCTACGAGCGTTTCGGACACGCTTGGGGCACGCGGCTCCGCGGATCGCCCGTTATATTGGATCGTTCTTTCGGGGATCGCCCTGCTGGCCGGTGTGACGATTGCCGTATTGCCCGCGACCATTGCGCTCGCGTCGGCCTTCTACGCATGGCTACAGATTCATTTTGTCTGGTCGGTGATGCCGCTGGACATGTTGCACGTCGCTTTGGCATTCGGCGTGGGACTGGCACCGCTGATGGCACTGGGTCTGGCGCTCTCGTGCGCGCATCACATGAGTTGCCAATTTGGGCGGTGGGATATCCGTGCCACGGGTTGGCATCTTTTGGGCGCGTCCGCGGGTGTTTTGTTCTACGCGGAGTCGGTCAGTCATCACATTGCTTCCAGGCCGTTGCTTGTCGTTGCGTCGATACCCGCGCTGCTCGTGGCGTTGCTGGCGGCTGGGGTCTTTTCCAAATATCGCGAGAACCATCCGTTGAACGTCGATGATGCCGACACGCTGCCCATGCGCAGCGATCGTTGGCCCACGCTGCTTCGCGCTAGCATTGTCATTGTCGGAGGCTGCGCTGCGCTGTGTGCGGCCATCGCCTGCCGCCTCATTCTTACGACTCATGATCTACCTTCGAGAGTCGATTCCGTAATCGTTCCCCTGGCACTCTTGACGCTGGGTATTGGTGTGTTGCTGGGTTGCTGGGTGAAGCTGCCGGGCACACGGACACTTCACGGTTTTGGTCTGTGTACGGTTACGAGCGGCGGTGCGGTGGTGGTGGCGTCCCTGGCGCTGGCCCGAGCGACACGGTGGGGGCTATCCGGGGAATTGCTTTCGAGCGGGGCCATGCTGATCGCACTTGGCTTCACGACGGGTTACGGCCGGCAGTTGTTGATGGCGTCTGTGGCGAGCCGATCGTCCGAAGGGTCCAAGATGACGGCCAGGCTTCTGATCTGCGTCGCGCTGGCCGTGGGGATCTTCGTGCCGGTCTCGCGGGTCTTGGGCATCCAGGCAGAGACGGTGGTCGTCGCGGCCATGGGTCTTGTCGCACTCGGTGGGGTGCTGATGGCCTGTGATCCCCTCGGCGTTGCCTTGACGGATCGGGTGAGTAGTGGTGCGATCGTTATCTCCCTGGTCATACTCGCGATGATGGTGACGTGGAAGCACAGCCCGTGGCGTCCGCTCATGACCCCAACCGATCTGTCAGTACTGGAAACCGCTTCGCCGAGACGAGATCACCTTACGCAAAAGGTGATTGCCACACCCAACCCATATCAGGCCAACCCGCTGCCGATACTACCGACGTAACTACGGTCGATCGACGTCTCGCAAGGGGGCCCGCTCCACTTGGCGCGTGTCGCCGACCCGACCCCGCACGCGGCGGTGGGCGCCGTGGGGGCATGCCATGCACTTTTTAGGAGATAGCGAGATGACTTCTGCCTCAACCCGTCCGATCCGCCGATCCCCGCGCCCGTGGAACGTGATCTTCGGGGTACTCCTCGTGGCGACTTTCGTTAAGGCGTGGGCACCGCAAGAACCTGTGTTGAGCGTGGCGCAGGCTCAGGTGTCCAACCCCGCTGAGCAGCGTCGCCAACTGGTGGCGCAGGCCCGACGCACGAACGAGCTCCTTTCCGATATTAAGCAGATTCTTGAGTCCGGGAAGCTTCATGTTCGGGTGGAAGCGACCGATAACCAACCGGGTTTCGGAGTGTCGACGCGCCGGCGTGGGAAGTAGCCCCGCGTGTGTGGAAACCGGGCGGCATGATGCGAGGCTTCCAGAACGCTCAAAAGTATGACCAAAAGACACTCATCAGTTTTGTGTGTACCAACGGCCCACGTACCGCGTCGGTTTCGTCTGTGCGGTCGGTGCATCCTGGCGGTCGTCGTCGCGATGGGGTGGCCCCAGAAGCCCTTGCGCGCACAGGACGCACCGGATCAAAGTGCGGCTACGTCGGCGGTTACGATTCCTGATGGGAATGATGTGACCGTGGCTTCGTCCGGTGCCGTGCAGCTTCACGTGTCCGAACTGCCGTTGTCCGACGTACTTCGGCTGCTATCGATTCGCGGTCAACGTAACATCGTGGCTTCACCGGATGTGACGGGGACCGTGACGGCCGACCTGTACGACGTGACTTTTGAAGACGCGTTGTCTGCGATCCTCATGCCCCATGAAGCGGGGTTTCGCCGCGTGGGCAACTTCATTTTCGTTTACACCAACGAAGAGTTGGATCGTCTTGACGCGTCCACACAGGTAGAAACGCGCGTCTTCCGGCTAAACTACATCACCGCGCAGGATGCCAAGAATTATGTGACACCGATCATCGGTGAGGGCGATGGTGCGGATAATATCGTGGCCTCTCCGCTTTCGGAGATCGGGCTTGCCAGTGACGCCGAGGGCGGCGGCAGTATGAACAGCGCCGCGCAGGATTTTCTCGTGGTGACCGCATCGCTTAGTACGCTCGATAAGGTGGGGTCTATTCTGCGCCAGATCGATATCCGCCCCACACAGGTCTTGATCGAGGCGACCATTCTTCGGGCACAGCTCGACGACCAAAACGCGCTCGGCATTGATTTCACGATGGTAGGCGGTGTGGATCTCGAGCTACTCGGCGCGGCATCACAGGGTCTGACGAATCTTACCCTCGGGGCGCTTCCGCAAAATCGTCTGGAAAAATTCAACGCGATCGGGCAGACCGATTTTGCCAGTTCGGTACCCAGTGGCGGACTGACCATCGGTGTGATCAAAGATCACGTAGCGGCGTTTGTCAGGGCCCTTGAACAGGTCACCGACACTGCGGTGGTCGCAAATCCCAAGGTGTTGGCGCTGAACCGGCAGAAAGGCCAGGTCATCGTGGGTCGTCGCGATGGATTCCTGACCACTACGATCACTGAAACGCAAGCGGTCCAAACTGTTCAGTTCCTCGAAACCGGCACGCAGTTGATCTTCCGCCCGTTTGTGGGGGATGACGGTTACATCAGGGTGGAACTCCATCCGGAAGACAGCGTCGGATTCGTGAGCGCGCAGGGGCTCCCCTCGGAGCAAACGACGGAAGTCACGACCAACGTCATCGTACGTGATGGCGAGACGATTCTCATCGGTGGGCTGTTTCGAGAAGTGACGACCAACAAACGCGGCCAGGTGCCGATGCTTGGGTCACTTCCAGGGATTGGCATGCTGTTTCGCAACGAGACCGACAGCACCACGAGGGAAGAGGTAATCATTCTGCTGACGATTTCGGTCGTCAAAGACCACGAGGCCTACGCCGACGCATCAAAGAAACAATGGGATTATATTGAACGGGCGCGGGTGGGTGTGCGTCAGGGTTTGATGTGGCACGGGCGAGAACGGCTCGCGCAGACCAACTACCGAAAAGCTTTGGATGCCGCCGAATCGGGTGATACCGGTCAAGCGCTCTGGTACGCCAAGCTCGCCATTCACAACAATTCGCAGTTCATGCCGGCGCTGCGACTGCGACAACGACTGACAGGCGTACCGGATTGGGATCACGACAATGCCGAAAGCCGGCTTTTTATTCACGAGTTGATCGCTCGGGAACGCGGATACCCCCGGCCCCACTATCATCGACCGGATGAGCGGAACTTCGACATTCCCAGACCCGCACCACCCGACGAGTCCGAACCCGGCGACGCGATGCCGACCCTTCCTGATCACGATTGATCTGACCGTAAGGAGGTCTCCCATGCGATATTATCATGCCGGCGTGTTGTGTCTCACGGTGATGGGTTTGGTCGGAGCCGCCGGTTGCCGGATCATGACCCCGACCGAAACCAAAACCCAAGCTCAGGACCGGTGGAATCACATCCGTGCGGATTTCAAGATGCAGCTAGCCCGACAGCACTATGACGCCAAGCTGTTTCATGACGCACAGGTCGTGGCGACCGAGGCGCTGGCGTTCGATCCGACGCTTACCCCGGCCTACGTCCTGCTGGCAAAAACCTATCTGGAACTCGGAAAACCAGTATCGGCTCGGCGTGCCATCGAGGCCGCCAGACAGGCCCAGTTGGATTCTCCGGGCTTGACGTATATGCAGGGCGTGGTGACGGAGACGCGGGGCCATACGGATATGGCCGCCGCCTTCTACGCGCATGCCTGCGAGGCCGCCCCCGACAATGTGGACTACATGATTGCCTATGCCGAATCGCTGGTCGCGTTGGGTCGGCCCGACACGGCGCTGCAGCATCTGGATGCCTCTATCGGCCGGTACGACGACAACGGTAGCGCGCTACTGCTGTCTGCCCATATCGCGTCTCTGATTGGTGACGTCGACGGAGCCATCCGCCGATACCGCATCGCGCTGGATGCCCTGGGTGAAAGCCGCATCGCCTCACGCGAACTGGGTCTATTGTTGGTCCAATCGAACCGATACGAAGAGGCCATCGAAAGCCTCACGACCGTCATGAGCCAATCGTCCGGCGGCGTGGACATGACGATCCCCCGACACGCCCTTGCAACCGCCTATCTCCGTACCGGTCGGCCGATGAAGGCGATTTCCTGGCTGACGCCCGAATCTCGCGGCGAGGCCAAGACCGGTCGTGGCTATCGAATCTTGGCGGAGGCGGCGCTCGCAACAAACGATATCCCGACCGGTGTCGCCGCTGCGGAAACGGCGCTACGCTACGCGCCCGACGAATCCGGTTTGATACTGCTCTACGCAGCGGCGTTATGGCGGCACGGTGACAACCTAGCGGCCGCGCAACGTTTGAGACGCTATCTCGATCGGCATCATGATGATGCCACCGCCCACTGCTTGCTGGCCGAGGTGCTCCGCTCCCAGGGGAGGACCGACGACGCGCGGGATCACTTCCGCCGGGCGTCGGAACTCAATGATGATAGTGTCTGGGCAGCGCAGGGACTGGAAGGGCTGGGCCGCGCGTCGCCGGACGAAGCCGCACCGTGATACCTATGAGAACAGCACGTACCGCCGTGCGGGTAGCACAAAGCCGGCGAACTCTTCCTCGACGAAATCATAATCCCCGCAGTCCCAGGAATCGGCATAGTGGTAGAGTCGCATCTTTCGTTTCACGTCGACAGGCAACGTGCGCAGCTCCGACAACAGGGCGTGAACGGCATCGGCCGCATCGGTGAGCTGCACATCCTGAAAGATCATTCGTGCCTCGCTCATGAAATCCAGCGTCCGATCGGGATCGAACCGCGCGTCCCCCGAGTAAAACACCGAGTCCCCCGAAATCCGGTCCACGAGACGCAGGCCGAAGGTCGGCCAATCGTACGGCTTACGCATTCGGATATGGTCCACGCGGATGAACCGGATCTCGTAGCGATCGAGCAGGGTGGCATGTACCGTGGCCCCGTCCGTCTTCCCCGAGGCGTGCGTTACCCGAAAATAATCTTCGAGACGAGCCCGACCGCCCAATGACGCGCCGAGCGCGCCGCTGAGCGAGTGCGCCCAGAGGTTTTCGAGCACCTCCGCCGAGCTGATGATCCGGGGCAGATGCTTTTCGGGCGATTCATGCAGGCCGAAGCTGTGCCGGTTCAGGGTGGCCAGCTCTTCCAGACCGCCGGCGTGGTCCGCATGGAGGTGTGTGATGAGCACGTTTCGGATGGCCGGATAGTTGATGACCCCGTCACGGTCGAGATAGCCGAAACCGTCACAGTCCTTAAGCCGGTGTAGGGCGAGTGGTCCCGTCGCCCCGAAATCAATCAGCAGGTTGTTGTCGGGAGACTCCTGCGTCTGCGGATTGCCCGACCAAGCCTCTAGTAACGCGTTGGCATGGAGATTGCGCTTGGAAAACGCCGAGCCAACCCCAAGAAAAGTAAGCGTGAGCACTGCCCGCCTCCGAGGCCCCGTCGGGAATCCTCCGGATACCCGTCCAGACTATGCTAGTCGACGCTGCATCCTCTGCCCAGTACAACCCGCGCGAGGCACCACGGGGGTGCATGACGGAATCGGTGACCGTGGCGGGTACCCCATTCTTCGGGTTTCGTTTGTTTGGTATCGTCACGGACGCGGGAGGTGGATCCTCCGGTAAGACCGGGAACCCCGCCCTGATGCCGCCTGAAGTGCCTTACATCCGCACCAGGGCGTAGAGCCTCAAAATGTCGTCCCCCACATCGCGCGGCCGAAGGCGTGAGCGCCGAAAGCCACAAAACCCGATCATGTATAGAGAGCGCTTGCGCCCCACGGCTCGTTCTGTGGCGGGAGGCATGAGCCGGTGGGCGTTCCCTCTCCTCTGAGGGGGGCTCGCGCGGGCTGGCCGTAGGTGCGGGTGGCTGCTGTTTGGGGAACGGTGGGGTCGTCGGCTTTTTTTAGCAACGGATAAACGGTGGACTTCGACCGGATGGACAACTCAACGTCGTGCCCCGTTGAGGGAGAGCTCGCGCGATATACGCAAAACGAGCTTACCCACGCACAGACCCGCATCGTAGATCGGCATCTGGCCCAGTGCCGAAAATGCCTCGATCGGTTTCTTGAACTGGGTCGTCAGTCGCGTGCGCTGGAGATTCCCGGCTGCCACATTATCAAGGAGTTGGGCCGCGGTCGCTTTGGCATCGTCTATAAGGCTTGGTCGCTTCGCGATACGCCGAAAATCGTCGCGTTGAAAATCTTGAGCTATCCCGGTGAGATGGAATCCAGCCGGTTTGAGCGCGAGATCGCCGTCCTGCGACGCATCGACTCGCCCGGCGTTGTCAAATGCTTTGACGCGGGAACGTCCGGTGATTCGAAATACCTCGTCATGGACTTTGTCGAGGGTGTTCATCTCGATGAGTACTTCGCGCACACCGCTCCAAACATGACGGACAAGCTCCGGGTGTTTCAGAAGGTATGCCGTGCCGTGGCCGACGCGCATGCGGTCGGTGTCGTCCATCGTGACCTCAAACCTCGTAATATCATCGTGGATGCCGACGGTCAGCCGCACGTGTTGGATTTCGGCATCTGCCTCGTCGAGCCGAGCGACTGGAGTAGTTGGCTACACGAAACCATCACTCACGCCGGCGATGTCATTGGCACGCTGCGGTATATGTCACCCGAACAGGCATGGGGTGGCGTGGCCGGCCCCATAGACGAACGTAGCGACCTGTGGGCGTTGGGCATTATTCTGTATGAGATCGTCACCGACGGCGACTATCCCTATCCGCTGATCGGAGCGCCGGATCAACCAGTACACGAAGCGCTGCTCAACCGTATCCGAAAGGAACTGCCTCATTTGCCCAAGCTGGACCACCTCCCCCGCGGCGCCGACCTCAGGGTGTTGCTGGAACGGTGTCTGGTGTGGGAGCCGCAGCAACGTGTCGCCAGTGCCGCCGCCCTCGCGGATGACATCGCTCGTTACTGCGAAGAGCGTCGCGTGTCCACCAAGCCGCTCGGCTTGCTATACCGTGCGAAACGTCTGGCAATTGGTGCGGCTACCCGGTCTCGTTTTACGTTTTCCGCGTCTTTTGTGGCCGCCGTCGGCGTGGTGTTGTGGGTGGCGCCACTGCTGATGCCGATTGGTTGGCAGGTAGACGGGCAGTGGGAACAGCAGCCGGGGAAGTACACGGCACTCGGTACGATATCGCAGACACGGGAGGATGTGCGTCTCATTGGTATTGGTGATGAGACCCCGGCCGTGCTTGTGTCTCAGGCCCCTTCTCTCGGCTTGGAGGGCGTATCACTGCGCGCGCCCACGTGGCGACCGGTTCATAGCTACCTCATGCGGCGACTGGTCGAGGTGGCCCCCAGGGCGGTCGTCTGGGATTTCTTTTTCAAAAGCGCACAGCCGCACGACGACGACCTCGTCGCGAGCATCATAGCTTTGGAGGAGTCTGGGGTGCCGGTGATCTTGGCGGCATCACGATATCAGCCGGATGGCTCTCCTGAGCTTGCGCCGGCCCTGTTGGAAGGCTTGGGGACGCGACTACGACACGGTGCCATCGTGGCCCGAGATATGGTCAAACGCCCTGGGGAGTTCGTATTGGCTGTGAAGCGGACTGACAACGTCGTGATTCCGACCCTGCCGCTGGCAGCCGTGGCGTCGGTCATCATGCCGGAGGCGCGCCTCGAACTGGAGTGGCCATTGCGTACAGACCCGCTTTTCCTTCTGCATCGGTTGCGACCCGGTGCGTATTCTCGTGTTCGGAACGAATTGAAGGTAAC
>JAJRSP010000195.1 GCA_024278775.1 Planctomycetota bacterium | reverse complement strand
GAGCTTCCCTCTCCCCAATCGGCTAACGCTCGATGCAGCGAGATGATCGTCGCACCCTCGATGGTGCGTGACATATTCATGGTGAGCGACACGTCTGTGATAATCGCGTCAGCCGGAACGGCCGCAGCGATGTCAAACTTCAATAAAGCGCGACGACGCGATTGTGAATCCGTTTGGTTGCTGCGCCCCGCAAAGAGGTACTGTCCCGCACCGTTGCTCAGCGCGCCGGTGGCGTCTTGGAACAGCGTGTTATCTTTGACCGGGGTGAGTGTGACCACTTCGGCCCTCGCCGCCGTTGCAACCACCGCCAACAGAACGACGCCCATCCATCGAATCCGACTGTCTATCATGATGTCCCCAACCCCAACCCCTGAAGAAACTTCTACGCGCTGCGATCAATCGCAGACCGCCCCCTTACCGACCGCATATGATACCACAAAGTACACCAATACACGAACACTTTTTCTATAGGACGTGTTGCGCCCGAGATCGAGACATGTCAACACAAAAAACCGCCGCGGCGACTTCTCAGAATCGCCTGCAGCGGCTCTTGTGCGACCACCCCCAAGGGGACTCGAACCCCTGTCGCCGGCATGAAAAGCCGGTATCCTAGGCCACTAGACGATGGGGGCCATTAACGCTGGCGGACGATGCCCGTCTAGGGTATACGCCACGCGAGCCGGGTATTCTAACGTCGAATCGCGGTGCGCCAACGGATTCGCGACGATTGCAACAAGCAAGCGACACCGGCGAACGCATCAACCGGTGCTAATCGCCCGAGAGGACACACCCGCAGGCGTACGCCTCGGTGGGCTGATATCAACTGCGGGGAGCAGAATGGACGTGACATCTCAGTCCGAACAAGTAGGGCGGGGTCATACCAGCCGCAGGTGGCCGGATTGGGGATCAGCGAGAGCCTGCGCCTTGATCTTGACGATCGGTTCTTTCGGGTGCCGACAGACGGGCGATGAATCCTCCCCGCGTCCTGCTTCCGTCACCCTCTATTGCAGCGTCGATGAGGCCTTCTCTCGCACCGTCTTGGATCAGTTCCGCAAGCAAACCGGCATCGAGACGAAGATCGTTTTTGACTCAGAGGCTGGCAAAACGACCGGCTTGGTCAAGCGAATTGTGGCCGAATCGCGAGGGTCGGGCGGCCGCGCGGATGTGTTCTGGTCGAGTGAGTTATTCAACACAATAGCCCTCGCCCGAGCCGGATTACTCGATCCGTACGATCCACCGACAGCCGCTGACATCCCAAGGCGTTATCACGATGAGCAACACCGATGGACGGCGTTGGCCGCACGGGGCCGCGTGATCGCGTTTGATCCCGCACGAATCCACGACGACGCGTTGCCTGCCCGATGGGAGCAGCTTGCCGAAAAGAAGTTTGCGAATATCACCACCATTGCGAATCCGCTGTTCGGTACGACACGGGGCCATGTGGCCGCCATGTTCGCGTTGTGGGGTGCGGATCGCGGGAGAGCGTTCCTGACCAAACTTCACGAAGGCGGTGTGCTCATATCGGATGGCAACAGTTCGGCCGTCCGCGCGGTGATGGCCCGCCGGGCCACGCTTGCCGCGACCGATACGGACGATGTATGGCTGGCGCAGCGCGGTGGTGCCTCTCTCGATTTGCGTTATCTCGACATGGGTGACGGCGGCACGCTTATGATTCCCTGTTCCGTAGCGATCATCAAAGGCTGTCGAAACGCCGACGCGGCCCGAAAGCTCGTCGATTTCCTCGTCTCCGCGGACGTCGAGCGTATGCTGGCGGAGAGTGATTCGCGCAACGTCCCGGTCCGCCCGGCACTGCGTACGTCGCTCGGTATGCCCTGGCCGGCGGAAACGAAGATCGCGTTCGACGCCGTCGCCGACGCCCTGCCACAATCTGAACAAGCCGTACGCGAAATCCTCATCCGGTGAAACGCCACTGGTCCCATACTCTGATTGTGACGGGCGCGGGAGTCGCATTCGCCGCCGCGATCGCCTGGCCTACCCTGGCATTGCTTATCGAGTGCCTTCGCGACGCCACCCTACCGGTCAACGGGTTTCAGCCCGGAATGCGGCAGTGGCACCTCCTGGCACGCACGGCGTGGCTTGCCGCCGGTGCGGTCGTGGCGTGTCTCGTGTGTTCTCTGCCGGCGGTTTGGGCTATCGGTTGCGCCGGGATCCATGTCGGCCGGGGCATCATGTTCCTCGGCGTTGCATTGCTGTTGTGTCCGCCGATGGTCTACGCCTTCGGCTGGGATCGCGTGGCCCCTGGTTTTCTGTCGCCTTCACTCCGCTGCATCCTCGTCTGGTCATTGTGGGCGTGGCCGGTACCGGCATGGGTGATCGGCAGCGCCTGGTCACAGCGTCGCAACGAATGTCGTGAAGCCGCTCTACTGGAAGCCTCCGGATGGCGTTTGATGATCGCCATCGCTCTGCCCAACCTGCGCACGCACATCGCGTTGTCAGCCGCTATCCTGTTTGTCCTGTTTTTCAATGACTACGGCGTGCCGCACGCCTGCGGACTTACCGTCTACGCGACTGAACTGCTCGGGTGGGCGACCAGCTCGATCCACCCTATCGACACGATCGCTCCCGCGCTGCCCTCCATCGGTGTCACGGCGGCGGCACTTCTCATGGCCGTAATGCTATGGCGAAAACAGGCGGCGGAGATTGATATCACTCACGTGTCGAACACCTACGAGCCGAAACGATCCGGACCCACTCTGGCGCTGGCCTTGATGCTGCTCCTCTCCTGGGGGCTCCCCATCGCCGCGCTGGTCGCTGACCTGAGCGCCGGCGACATTGAGACGGCCATCCGAACTTACTCGCATGACGTGATCGGCTCGCTCGCTGTATCCTCATTCGCCGGAGTCATCGTGGTGTGGATCGCTGTTGCCGTGTGGCGATACCACACCTGCCGCCGCGTCGCGATGTTATGGGCCATTACGTTCGGCGCTCTACCCGGGGCGCTGATTGGCGAGTCGCTCATCGCCGCCTACAACCGAGCCGGGTTTGAGATCGTGTATGCCTATTGGCCGATCCTCGCGATCGGTTACGTCGCTCGATTCGCATGGGTCGGGCTGTGCCTCGCGGGAGCCCTCCACCGGTACGTAGCGCAATCCCTGATCGATCAAGCGGTCACCGATGGTGCGAGCGGTGGTGCCGTCATGAGACATGTCGTCCTGCCGATCCACTGGTCCGCGCTCGCCACCGCGGCCGGTCTGGTGACGGTGTTGAGTGTGGCCGAGCTACCAGTCTCCTCAATGGTGCGTCCCCCCGGGCTGGCACCCATATCGCTGGTGATTATCGAGAAGTTCCATCGGTACGAAGACGGTCTGCTCATCACGCTGAGCCTCGCCCTGGTGGCGATCGGAACGCTAGCGGCCGCCTGCTGGGCCTTGGCGGAACGGCGGCGGCAGAAACTCACAGGCTAGCTTCTCCGGCCGACTCCCCGACAAACTAATGCGTGAAATGCCCCGAAATGACCTCGTTGTTTCGCTTCCGCGCCTACACAGAACGCTGATCTTGTGTACAATGCGGCTCCCGAGCCTGACCGGGGCGATTCACCGGGCCAAAAGGGGTTTGGTACTAACGAAGCCGCCAGCACGTTCGGAGACCACGAGCGCGCACGGGTTCCCGAAAACGAGGTAGTAACGTTGCCAAGAAAGTCTTTGAGAACAAAAACCAAGCTGGAATATCTCTCCATACTCGATGGAAAAGGCAAGCTGGATGAGGCCCTCGATCCTCATCTTGACGATGAAACGGCGATCCATCTGTACCGGCTCATGTTGACGGCTCGCCGTCTGGACGAACGTTGTATCAACATGCAACGCCAGGGGCGGATCGGTACGTATGGTCCCTGCCGCGGGCAGGAGGCGGCCCATTGTGCCGCTACCCTGTGTATGGAGCCGGAAGACTGGGTCGTCCACGCATTTCGCGAGCCGTCGTCCTTCTATCATCGCGGCTGGCCTTTGGAGACGGTGCTGAGGTTCTGGGGCGGCTATGAGGAAGGCTGCCAGCCACCCGACGGTGTGAACGACCTACCCATCAACGTGCCTATTGCCTCACAGGTTCCCCATGCCATGGGTATTGGCTGGGGGATGAAACTGCGTGGCGACAACCACGCAGTGCTCTGCTACTGCGGAGACGGGGCCACGAGCGAGGGCGATTTTCACGAAGCGATGAATTTCGCCGGGGTCTATGATCTTCCGGTCGTCTTCATGGTTCAGAACAATCAGTGGGCTATTTCGATACCCCGCGAGGCGCAAACCGCTTCCGAGACGATCGCTCAAAAGGCGATTGCCTACGGCTTCGATGGCTTGCAGTTGGACGGCAACGACGCACTGGCGGTATATGCGGGTACCAAGGAAGCTGTCGAAAAGGCCAAGAACGGTGGTGGTCCCACGCTGATTGAGGCGGTGACCTACCGGCTCAGCGTGCATACCACGGCTGACGATCCCACCAAATACCGCTCCGAAGAAGAGGTGAGAAAGTGGGAGAAGCTTGATCCGATTCCCCGGTACTATGACTACCTGGTTGGTCGGAAGATCCTCGATGACAAGGCCGGAGCCAAGATCGAGAAAGAAGTGCTGGCCGAAGTTGCCGCTGCGGTCGAGCGCTTCGAAGCGTCTCGCGACGTCGACCCGCTCGACGCGTTCGATTACCTGTTCACCCGGATGACCGAGGAAGTACAACAGCAGCGAGACGAGTTCGCGGCCTGCCTGAAACAGGAAGGCATTGGAGCGGGACATTGACTACCATTGAAAACACTCATACATCGCCACAGCGATCGAAGGCTGGCACTATGACCATGATGAACATGGTGGGCGCACTCAACCTCGCCATGGAAGACGCGCTCCGAACAGACGATAGGGTGGTGCTCTTGGGCCAGGACATCGGCCAGGACGAGGGCGTCTTTCGCGTGACCGCGAATCTCCTGGCCAAATTTGGCAAGGACCGCATCATCGACACCCCCCTGGCTGAAGGGGCCATCGTCGGCGGTGCGATCGGAATGGCACTCTATGGCATGAAGCCCGTGGCCGAGATGCAGTTCTCCGGGTTCGCCTATCAAGCGTTTCATCAGGTGGAACAGCACATGTCGCGGTTCCACAACCGCACGCGTGGACGCTTCCCGATGTCGATGGTGATTCGTATGCCTTACGGCGGCGGCATTCGCGCAGTAGAGCATCACAGCGAGAGCCGAGAGGCCTACTACGCCCACACGCCGGGGCTGCACATGGTCATGCCGTCATCGCCGCGTAACGCGCGCGCGCTGCTTCTTGAGTCCATCCGATGCCCTGATCCGGTCATTTTTTATGAGCCCAAGGCGGTCTACCGAGCGTTCAAAGAAGAAGTTCCGACCGAGCCGGAAACCATGCCCATTGGCAAGGCTCAAATTGCTCGCGAAGGCTCGGATATCAGCTTGGTTGCGTGGGGCGCGATGGTTCGTCCCGCGTTGGAAGCGGCCAATGACCTGCAGGATGCCGACGGCATCTCCGTGGAAGTTGTTGACTTGCTATCCGTATCACCGATGGATACACCGACGATTGTGCAATCCGTGTCAAAGACGGGTCGGGCGGCTATCGTACAAGAGGGCCCACGAAGCTGCGGCGTCGGCGCGGAGGTTATCGCTCGGATCGTAGAGAACGCCCTCATGTATCTGGAAGCGCCGATCAAACGGATCGGCGGCTACGACGTGCCGTTTCCCTACTTCGCCCGGGAGCGTGCGTTTCTGCCGAGTGCCGAGCGCATCGCCAACGGGCTACGGGACGTGATGGCGTTTGAGTAGCGCGTGGGCGCGCCACAACAGGAACCGGACCTTACTCGGCGGCCGGCACCCTCGTTCGTGTGACGACCGCTTTTGGCAGCTAGAGAAAAAGACAACGCACCTACCACGGGAGCAGATTGATGGCCAGGGAGTTTATGTTACCTGATCTCGGTGAGGGCATTACCGAGGCACAGATCATTCGCGTGTTGGTCCAATCCGGCGAGACCGTCGCCTTGGACCAGGGTTTGATGGAAGTTGAAACGGACAAAGCCGCCGTCGAGATTCCATCGCCATTTGCCGGCGTGGCCGAGAAGGTCCACGTAAGCGAGGGGCAAACCGTCAACGTCGGTGATGTCATCATCACGTTTGACGGTGAAGGGACCCAGCGGTCCGAAAGCGTAAGCACGAAAACATCGCAGGCTCCCGTATCTTCGACCGCGGCAGCCGCATCGACAGGCACCGCCGTCGCCGAAGCCCCTCCGGTATCCGCTCCACCGGTCCCGTCGAGCCCGCCGGAGTCACGGCGGACGACTGCAACCGCGGCACCGGCCGTCAGAAAGCTAGCGAGAGAACTCGGCGTCGCCCTCGATAGCGTCACCGGAACCGGACCGGGCGGTCGCGTCACCAAAGATGATGTCACCAAACACGCCAGTGCGCCCGCCGCACCGGCCGGTGTACCCTCTGCGGCCTCCGCACCGCGACAGCGCCCGCTACCAGCGCTGCCGCTTCCGGGTGTCCCAGGCACTGACAAATGGGGACCGATCCGCCGCGACAAAATCACCCAGATCCGCAAGACCATCGCCAATCAGATGTCGCTCTCGGCTTTCACGGCCGTCCACGTCACGCACAATGATGACGTGGACATTGCTGAGCTCGACACGCTGCGGCGTAAGCTCAGCTCGCTGACGGACAACGATCCCAAGCTGACGATCATGACGTTTGTGATTCGGGCCACGTGCCTCGCGATTCGCAAGTATCCAATCTTCAACGCCAGCTTTGACCAGGACAACGGCGAGATCATCTACAAAGATTATGTGAACATGGGTATTGCGGTGGATACGGAGCGCGGGTTGATCGTCCCCGTCGTGCGAAACGTCGACACGCTCGGTCTGCGGGACATCGCGTATCAGCTTCGCACGATCGCCGACCGGATTCGCACCAACCAGTTCGCCATAGAAGATTTGCGCGGCGGCACCTTTACGATTACCAATGTCGGCGCGCTCGGCGGCTCCGTCAGCACACCAATCATCAACTATCCCGAGGTCGCGATCCTCGGGCTTGGTCGATCCAAATGGAAGCCGGTGATCAACGACAATGGAGACATCGACAAGGGATTGATGCTTCCGATGAACCTTTCGTTTGACCATCGGGCGACCGACGGGGCCAACGCCGCACGGTTCTGCGGAGAAATCATCAGCTACCTGCAGAACCCGTCCAAGTTTCTGCTGGATTAGCGGGTACCGGGCAACGGAACGCGGTGCCTGCTTCGGGCAAAGCGCGGTCCGAACCGGACAGGCGCAGCACCGATGTCGTAAGGGATGACTGAAACGATACACCACAAACACGAAGGCCTTGCTCATGGTAGTGGGTGAATTCACACAAGAAACGGATTTGTTGGTCATCGGCGGCGGTCCGGGCGGCTATCACGCGGCGTTCCGGGCGGCCTCTCACGGGATACAAACAACCCTCGTCGAGACTACGCCGAAACTCGGCGGCGTGTGTCTGCAGCGCGGGTGCATCCCATCCAAAACGTTCTTATCTCTGGCGGAAACGATCCACGCGGCCCAGTCGGCCAAGGCCGCCGGCGTCGATTTCGGAAAGCCCACGTTCGACGTCGCGGCCATCCGCGCCTGGAAAGAGCAGGTCGTCGACAAACTTGCGGGCGGTCTCGCGATGCTCGCCAAGAAACACAAGGTGGAGGTCGTCAGAGGTACGGCCAGATTCGAAAATGGCAAGCACGTCGCACTTCAAGACGGTGACATCGCTCGTATCAAGTTTCGTCGGGCGATCATCGCCACGGGCTCTCGGTCTATTGAGCTGCGCGGGCTACAGATTGACTCGCCGCGCGTACTCACCTCACGCACCGCGCTCGATATGAAAAAAATCCCCAAGACGATGCTCGTCATCGGCGGTGGATACATCGGGTTGGAACTCGGGCAGGTGTACGCGGCCTTCGGGACAAAGGTCACTGTCGTGGAGATGACCTCGTCTCTGCTCCCCGGTGCTGACGGCGATCTGGTCCGGCCGCTGGCCAAACGACTCCAGGAAGACTTCACCGAAATCAGCCTGGATACCAAAGTCGTTAAGATGAAAGAGGTCAAAGGGGGGGTGGAAATCACTTTTGAGGGCAAGAACATCCCCAAGACCAAACGGTACGACACCGTCCTGGTTTCGGTTGGCCGCCGACCCAACTCCACAGAGCTGGCGTTGGACCAGGCCGGTGTGGAAACCGATGAACGCGGCTTCATCAAAGTGGGTGACAACTTCGCAACCACGGCCCCGCGCATCTACGCTATCGGCGACGTCATCGGCAACCCCATGCTCGCCCACAAGGCGATCCACGAGGGGACGGTGTTGGCCGACCAGCTTGCCGGAAAGGACAACGTGTTTGATCCGCGTGCGATACCGGCCGTCATCTTTACGGACCCGGCCATTGCCTGGGCCGGTCACACCGAGGCTGAAGCCAAGGCCGCCGGGCTTGACATCTCCATCAAGAAAATGCCTTGGGCTGCCTCCGGCCGAGCCGTTGCCCTGGGGAGGACGGACGGCGTGACCAAGTTGATCTTTGAGAAGGGGTCAAACCGGTTGCTCGGCGTCGGCTTGACCGGTGCCCATGTGGGCGAAATGATCGCGGAGGGTGTGCTCGGTATCGAGATGGGTGCCGTCGCATACGACCTGAGCCATACGATCCACCCGCACCCGACCCTTTCCGAAATGATCGGAGAGGTCTCCGGTATGATGCCCGATTAGTACCGGTGTGGTTTTTCCGCACCAGCGCAAGCGACGTGAGCTACCATAAGGATGGACGTATCAATAGTGGTGAACGCGTGCCGTCATGATCAAAACACTGGCTCAGAGCTGGCTGAACGAAGGACTCCTCCACCGGAACGATCACGTCATTGTCGGTGTGTCCGGCGGACCGGATTCGATGGCGCTGCTCCACTTGCTCTTGGCCGCCAATCAAACGTTGGACTGGCACCTTCAGCTACACATCGCCCATCTTGATCACCAACTTCGCGGAGAAGAATCCACAGAAGACGCGGCCTTTGTGCAGGCCGCGGCCGAGGCCCTTGCCCTGCCTTGTACGATCGCTCATGAAGACATTGCGGCCAGAGCGAAAACACACGCGATCGGTGTGGAGGAGGCGGGTCGGCAGGCGCGATATACGTTTTATCATCGTGTGTGTCTGCAAACCGGTGCCAAGCTGGTGGCTGTCGGTCATCACGCCGACGACAACGCCGAGACGATTCTGCACCGCGTATTGCGCGGCACGGGGCTGCGCGGGCTGTCGGGGATACCGCGCCGCCGCGAACTTACAAACGGCTCTGACGTGTTCGTCGTCCGCCCGCTACTGAAGCTCACGCGACCGTTTATCTTGAAATACTTGGAGGAGGAGGGTATCGCTTTCCGCGAGGATCGCACCAACACGGACACCACGCGTATCCGCAATCGCATTCGTCACCAGGTTCTGCCGATGCTCGAACGGGACATCAACCCCCAGACGCGCGAGGCCATCACCCGTCTCGGTGAACAGGCGCAGTGGCTCGTCGAGTTTCTGCACGAGACGGTGCAGCGCACCTTTGAAACGCTGATTATTTCTCGTACGGACCAGACCTTGACGCTCAACGTGGATACCCTGTCGCGTAAGAGCCGCATCGTACAAACGGAGATCGTCCGTCTGGCCTATGCCTCGTTCGAGCTTGGCGAGCAAGACCTGGCCTTCTCGCATCTGGTGGCCACACTCGATCTGGTTGCCGAATCCACCGGGGGGAAACATGTGCAGCTCCCCAAGGGGATGATCGTAGAAAAGCGTTATGGTCAGCTCACGTTTTCTCTACCCACGGAGCAACCGCGGGAGACCATCGCCTCGGAGATCGCCGTCCACGTGCCGGGGCGTACCACCCTCCCCATCCGCCGGATCGCCATCGAATGTACCGTGGAGGATAGCACGCCGGCTCAAATCCCCAAGCTGCGCCGCGCCAGTGACGGTATGGAGGAGTTCGTTGACTACGACGCCGTGAAACGCCCACTCGTCGTACGAACGCGTCGACCGGGTGAGCGGTTTTTTCCGCTCGGGGCACCGGGTACCAAAACCCTCTCCGATTTTCTTGCCGACAACAAAGTGGACCCGAAGCAGCGCGAACGGGTGGCCGTGCTCTGCGATCACCTGGGACCGATTTGGGTCATCGGTCACCGTATTGATGACCGCGTCAAACTCACCGAGCTCACCCGACGTGTGCTGCATCTCAGAGCCATTCCGCTGGAGCCATCGTGACACCAGGTGACACTGCCATCGCGACGGAAGATCATGCTAGAAATGTCTGCGGCGACCGGCTTGGTGCGCGGTGGGTCCTGCTGATCGCGATCGTCGCCTTGATGGTGCGGGTTGGCTGGGGGCTGCTGCGTTTTACGCGCGGCGGCGACGCGGTACTGCTGGAGTTCCCCGACGAACAGCAATACTGGTTGATGGCGCAGTCGCTCTGGCTCGGCGACGGCCTGGTGGATGAACTCGGCTTTCACGCCACACGCATGCCGCTTTTCCCCGGTATCCTTTCGATCTTCACGGGTATCCGACACGGCATCTATATGGCCACCGCACTTCACTGGATTCTCGGAGCGGCGGCGGCGGTGCTCACGGCCTGCGCTGCCGGTGCCATGTTCGGGCGGCGGGTGGCTATCGTGACGGGGCTTTTTATCGCGTTTGATCCGTTTCTGGTTTTCACCAGCTCGCTACTGCTCACCGAGACGCTCTACATCACGCTGATGGCCGCGCTCTGGTGGGTGGTGTGGCCGGTGTTTCGAGATCGTCCAAAGCCGGTCCATGTCTGGCGTTGGATGTGGATCGGTCTTCTCGCATCGGCTTCCGTGTATGCCCGAGAGTCGGGTCTGGGTCTTGTCGCGGTGTTGCTCGCGGTGGGGGTGATCTGGCGACGAGATCGACACGCCCTGGTGGGATCGCTCATCGTCACCGGGATGGTGTTCACTTCCTTACTACCGTGGGCGATTCGTAACCAGCATACCATCGGACATTTGAGTTTTCTGACGCAGCGTGGCGGCATATCGCTGTATGATGGCGTCGGCCCGCAAGCCACCGGCCTGAGTGATCTAGGGAACATCAAACAAATGCCCGAGGTGCGTGGGCTCGATGAGGTGGAATGGAACTCCTACTTCCTCAAGGCTTCTTTCGATGCGATTCGCCGTGACCCGGTTCGCATCGTCAAGTTAGCCGGCACAAAGTTAGCGCGTATGTGGAACCCCGCCCCCAATGTCGAATCGTACCGTTCCCCTCTGGCGCGCACGGTGGCGGCCTGTTGGTCCGTGCCGACGTTTCTGGCCGCAATCATCGGCGCGGGAGTCTGTGCCACTTCGCACCGGTCGTCTTCTCATGCGGCCCTGTTACTGCTGCTGCTTCCTACAGTTTACTTGTGCCTGTTGCATAGTGTGTTCGTCGGCAGTATCCGATACCGACTCAGCGCCATTCCCTGGCTGCACGTGTTGGCGGCCGTCGCCGTCTGCACGTTGCTTCGTCGGTGGTTTTCCCGGCATCACTCGGAGGAGCTGCCACGTTGATTGCTGCGGACACACCTCCCAAGCCCAAACGACGTCGATGGGTGGCGTGTGGCTTCGCGGTCGTGCTGCTGGGTGCGGGGGTCTTCACCTACCATCACCTGACCGACCCCGAACGCATTCGTACGCTTGTGGAAGCCCAATTGCAGCGCTACGCGGGCGGTCTGGTCACCGTGGGGCGTGCGGAGTTTTCACTGTTTCACGGCACGAGCCTTTACGACGTTGTCGTCAGATCTCCGGAGACCGGAGAGGTCACCACGCTACCACCTGTTTTTTCCTGTCGGCAGATCAAGGCCACATATAGCCCCTGGGGGACGATCGTGGGACGGCCTCAGATTGATACACTGATCGCTCTGGAGCCTACGTGTACGATTGTCTACGACCAGAAGGATCGGCAAACCAACCTTGCGCGTGCCTTACGCAAGCTCACGTCTCACAAGCCGGCCACGGTTCACTCTTTGCCAATTATTGAACTTCGCCATGCTCGGGTACAAGTGATCGCGAGAGATGAGGACCAGGATCGCATCGTTCAGGATTGGCGTCTCACCGTGCGCGGGCGATCCTCACTCATAGACGACACGACTTATGACATCGTGTGGCAATCAACAGACCTTGTCGATGGCGCACGCGCCGGTGGCCACTCGCAGCTCGACTTGCGATCCGGTGCGGTTCGCGATGTGGAAGGTGGCCTGCCGCGCATGTCGATAGAAGCTGTGATGCTAGCCGTCAGGGCCAACACGGACGGTACCGGTGACTGGGCCGACCTGATCGGGATTAACGGTAACGTCCGTGTGACCCACTACAACCTCAGCCCGCCCGACAACCCGAGCACCGCTCGGTCCGTGACCATCGACCTGACGAACGCTTCGCTCTCGATTCCTGTAAACGCCGAAGAAGCCACCCTGCCCCGATCTCAACGGTACGTTCGTTTTTCTAATGTCAAGGGTACGGCCACGGTGTCCGCGAAGGAGATCGTGGCGGACTTTGTCGGCGTCTTCCATGGCAGCCGGTGCCAGGTCCGCGGTACCGTCGCGCTGCCCATCGACCCCAAGCGTCTGCATGACTTTGGGTTTGATATGAATGTCTCCTTCGTCGGGCTGGAACTTCCGCAGCTAGACCGCGCGGATCGCCCCGATGAAGCTCGCGCGATCCGCGGCTGGCCGGCCATCGCGCGTCTCTATGACCGATACCATCCTGCCGGCAAGGCTGACGTGCAGATCGAGCTCTATCGACTCGCCGAGCAACCGGGTCCACCGCGGATGCGTCACGTGCGGATCACACCGCGTGACGGAAGTACGATCGTGCAAAAGTTTCCCTATCGGTTGGACCACCTGACCGGTTCGATCATCGTGGGCGGATCCGGCGGCACCGTGGCGCTGCGCGGCGATCATGGTGACGCACGGGTTACGATCGATTCACACTTTGGGAAGCTGGGCGGAGACGCGCCAGCGGAAGTTCACGTGGTCGGAAAAAACGTACCGCTCGATGAGGATCTCCGTGCGGCCATCCCTTCCACGCAGCGTCACACGTGGGACCTGTTCGCACCCGTCGGCACGGCCAACCTCGATGTACACATCACGCGGTCGGCGAGTACGCCTGAGATTCCGCCTCTCTGGACCACCACAACCCACGTCACGTTCGACGATTTGTCCGCGCGCTTTCAGTCGTTTCCCTATCTGCTGCGGCACCTGCAGGGATCGATCCAGTTGAGCAAGGGACACGCCATCATTGACGAAATCGTTAGCCAAGTTGGCGACACACGGCTCCACGGCATCGGTACGGTGTCCTATGATAACGGACACACCAGTGAGGTTCAGCTTCGCATCGACGGGCAGCATATCCCGTTCGACGACGCGCTCCTCGACAGTCTGCCTGACCACGCGCGACGCGCCGTGGCGGCTTTTCATCCGACCGGTTTCTTCGATTTCTCGACGGCACTTACACAAACCGTCGGTTCGAACCGGTTGCGTCACGATACCAAAGTCACGTTACGCGGTGGTACGTGGCGGCATGATGACCTGCCCGTTCTCGTGACCGATGTACGCGGAGAGTTGCATATCACGCGGGAAGAAACCATAGTGACGAATGTGACGGGGCGCTATGGAAGTGCCACGATTCAAGCGGATGGCCGCATAGACCATGCTACCGGCCAACCCACGGGTACGATTACCTTCACGAACCTCCACCCCTCGGCCGAACTCTTTGCCGCGTTACCCCAGCCATGGCGCGACGAGGTGGCCTCGTTGACCGTGGACGGAGCGGTCGATGTGACGGTGCGCGTCCCGCCTTCCACCGGTTCGCCCGACGGCGATCACACGAGCGTGACCATCACATGGAACGGTCCTTCTGTTATCCTGCCTCAGCTTCCCGTGCCGATTGAAAACGTACGCGGCACACTTGTGGTGGATGAGCGCGGCGCGCGGGCGATGGGAATCACCGGACGCTACAGACGCGCGAAGGTCAACGCCGATATCGCGGTGAGCTTTGGTGGCCCCACTCGCTCCGCGGAGATCAGCGCCGACATACGGGGACTCGCCCTTGACGATTCGCTACGCCGCCTTCTCTCGGGCCCACTTCAAGAGCAGTGGGATCGGCTGTCGCCTGGCGGCAGCGTCGATCTCACACTCGATCGGTTGCGCTACGAAGATCGGGGCAGTGGCACGCCTACCTGGCATGCTTCCGGTCAAGCCAAACTGCGTAACGTGTCTATGGGTAGCACCGCTGGTCTCGATCGAGCCACCGGCGTTGTCAGCTTTTCCGGGATGATCCGCGACCGGCTGGGCGGTACGGTTCTCAATGGCACGATCGATCTGGTGGGGCTACGTATCAGCGAGCGAAAACTTACGCAGTTCAACGCCGACTGGTCGCTTCTTCGAACGGTTGACGGAACCGGTCGTCTGGCGTGTGACCCCATCGAGGCCAGCGTGTATGGCGGGTCCGTTGATGCCTCACTCCATGTGATGCTCGAACCGGACGGTACGCGTTACGAACTCTCTACCAAACTGAAAGATGTTGATCTCGCGCCGCTCCTGCGGCCAACCCATGCCGCCACACCGCCCCAAGACGACGCGACGCGGCTCCAGGGTCGCACGAACATCCAACTGGACATTTCCGGTATCTTCGGTGACACGAGGTCACGCCGGGGCCGCGCCTCCCTGGAAATCTCGGATGGCAAAATCTACAAGCTCCCCATCGTGCTCGCCATGCTTCAGGTGCTCAACCTGTCGATGCCCAATCGGGACTCGCTCGACGCCATTGTGGCTTCGGGTTTCGTTGACGGTGACGAGGTGATCGTCACGGACGCACGTATCTCTGGAAGAGAAATGGCGTTGGTCGGCCAGGGGAAAGTCACCCTACCCATTCTGGCGGCCGAGTTCTATTTCGTTAGCGTTAACCCGAATCGCTGGACGCGCATACCGGTACTCGCCGACGTGATCGACCGGGCCTCGCGTGGGCTTGTCGGGCTGTCCATCAGTGGCACACTCCATGATCCGATCGTGAAGCCTCAGGCATTTCGGAGCATCGCCGACGAACTCGACCGCCTTTTTGTTAAGCGAAAACCGAAAAACAGACGCGACCGCGGGCGATGATCCATCCGATGATACGGTGTGGCGGTGCCGCGTAGAGGCAGGGTGATGCTGCGCTCCGAAGAGCCGTCGTGCATGAGCCAGGTACCTAATCGTGAGGTCGTGCCAGTTGGGCGCATCTGAGAATGAGACACAGCGTAGTGAGCCGGCCACGTCGGTCCCGCCTGCCATACCGAGGACCGTCGTGGCCGGTTTCCTCATGGGCCTTGCGAATCTCGTGCCGGGCGTCTCGGGCGGCACCATGATCCTCGTGTCCGGCCTGTATGATGAGTTCATCACCGCCATCGCAAACGTCACGCGTTTCAGGCTCACACGTCGCAACGTCACCTTTCTTGGTCTTGTGGGTGTGGGTGCGATCGTCGCGATCGTCGCGCTGGCCGGCACGCTTAGTCAAGCCGTTACGCTGCACCGCAGCGCCATGTATGCCCTCTTCATCGGGCTCACGCTCGGCGGCGCGCCGCTACTGACCCGCATGATCGGTCGCGTCAGCGCACCTGCGGTCGTGGGTGCGATCATGGGGCTAGGGCTGATGATTGTGATCGCAATGACCAGCGCCGAGCGTCCCGACTCCGTCGCCGTCAAAGAGGCCCTCGCCCGGGGTGAGTTCGTCGTAGAGGCGAACTACGCACGCGATCTGCTTGCCGGTGCGTTGGGCATGTCTGCGATGGTGCTGCCCGGCATCTCCGGCGCGTACATGCTGCTGATCCTGCACCGATACGAAACCATCCTGGCGTCGATTTCGCTGGCCAAGCGATACGCCTTGTCCGGCGGCGAGGGCGATGTCGGCATCTTTCTCGGCGTGCTTGTGCCGACCGGTATCGGAGCGATCGTGAGCCTCGTCCTGCTGAGCAACATCCTGAAATGGCTGCTACACCACCACGAAAAAGCCACGCTTGGCTTCCTCCTGGGTATCTTGTTTGGCTCGGTCGTGGGGATCTGGCCGTTCGACTCCAGTGCGACAACCGGCGACTACGCGCTGGGGCTGATGCTGGCCGGCACCGGGTTCGTCGGCACTTCGCTTCTCGCCCGGATCGGAAAATGACGCTCGAAAAAGACTCGCATAAAAAGGGGGCGGCTCATCATGGGCCGGTCCAGGTGTTGTTTTGCCGTGTCGCCGAACGGCGAAGGAGCGCCTTATGCGGCCGCAGCGGCCTTGAGCTGGTGCGCCTTGGCGATTTCCACGATAGCATCAAAGTCGTTCGGTGAATGGATCGCCATTTCGCTGAGCATCTTGCGGTTCAGTTCGATGTCGGCCGCGAGCAAACCAAAGATGAACCGGCTGTAGCTGATCCCGCGCATGCGGCATGCCGCCGTGAGACGCGTCACCCAGAGCGCACGGAAATCACGTTTACGCCGACGCCGATCTTTCGTCGCATTGCTATCGGCTCGGAGAATGGTCTCCTGCGTCAGACGCCAGTGACGCCCCGTGCCGCCTCGGAAACCTTTGGAACGCTTGAAAACGCGAACTTTCTTACGATGTCGGGCAGCGCCGTACTTTACTCTTGGCATCTCACTCTTCCTTCTCAGCCAACCGCCGCAAGCCCATCAAGCCCGACAGCGCGACAAACTAACCTACGGTCCCGTATACTCGGAGTACCGTACCTGTGTTCCTTACTCGGGTACCGTCGAACACGTCAACGCTCAGGCGTTGTTGAGGGTCCGTCGCACGCGCTTAGCGACACCGCCTTTGAGTGTGGTCGACTTTCGCAGTCCCCGGCAACGCTCGCCGTTCTTGGTACTCATCAAATGGCCCGAATTCGCCGGTTTGTGCTTCACCTTACCACTCGCGGTGAGCTTCATCCGTTTTTTCGTGCCCTTATGGGTCTTCATTTTCGGCATAACCGTCTCACTATAGAGATACGCTCCGGACACCGCCCAGACGCAAGCCCCGCATTATAAGCCCGCAACCTCCAGACGCAAGCGGTGATCCCCCACTCTCATCGGCCCACGGGACTACCGGGGGGCGAATCGGGCGGTTTCGCCCATTATTGGCTACTCAGGACGTTACACGGACGTTTTTGGCCCCGTTATTGGCCCTTTTCCTGAAATGTGCTCCGGTCGTGCGTATGATCTCACGCAAGCACGTGGGGGAGTAGTTCAGGACAAGGGGGGGAATCTTGAAATATCAATCCAGTAATCCAAACCAGGACGAGGCGTTTCGTTGGCTTACAGATCCCGATACGGCACAAGGGAGCCGTCTCGAGCACGCCATGAGAAACTATGCATTACCGGTATACGATCCGGTTGACGTCGCTCGGCGGCTGATGATGGCCCTGTCGATGCCCATGGCCGACTTCACGGGAGACGTGTCAAGGATCGATGCCATTGCGTTGGCGATCGCCGTCATCAATCACGCCAGCGAGATGGGATGGGACGTTGTGAAAGAGATTGGACGCCCCGTGTAGGCCAGCCGGCGTGTGGCTGTTTACTGTGTGACGCGTAGGACGCGGTGGCCACATTCCGGTGGGGGGGCTGGTTTTCGTCACCTGTCACCCGGCGGCAGTAGAATCGTCCTATGGTAGTGGTCTGCGGGGGCGGCGGACGAGGCTCGTGCCGACCAAACCGGCTAACGTGAGCATCATGGAGAGCGCCGTATTGGTGCCACAGAAGTTGATCGTCACGACCGGTACGCCGGTGTCAAGACCACCTGTGTCCGTGTGACCGTCGTCGATCAGCACGCCACAGTCTTCCGGGAAATCCCAAACCGGACAGGGGTCGCAATCGAGACCGACAATGTCGAACGGGGTAAGGTTGCCCAGGATCGGCAACTCTAGGGCGGTATCATACTGATACACCCGATCTGATAAGGTATCCAGCCACCACATGGTGGTCAGTCCGGTTGCGTCTTCGGCGAAAGCAATTTGTCCCACCTGCGCATCGAAGAAGAAGACGTTGCCAATCACGTCCACTTCGGTGCCGGGGATCACTGTATCAACGACATCGAGGCCGTCCTCGCTGACGATGACCAGCTCCCCCGTGTTCTCCAACACGACCAATTCCACGTTTTCTGCGTTGATGATTCCGCAGTCGATCAGCGTCTGCGGGTCCGTGCGAATCTCCCACGGCAGAACCTGCGCTTCGGCGATAGTGGTGATACCCAGCGTCACCGCCAGCAAGGCGACGGCCCCCATCTGATGAGCGTGTCGTAAACGCATGTTCTTGTGCTCCTTCATCTTATCTCTTTCGATCGCTCCGGTTCATTCCTCACGTGGTCCGTGCGGGCCGGTCTCGCTCACACGACACGGGTCCAAGCTCGCTGAGCATCGGTTCGCTTATCGGCAGCGCTGCCACCGAATCGGCAAGCTCGGGACATACCCCCCCGCGTTACTTATGAAAGTTTCCTGATGCCGCTCGCTGGGTCGCAGATTGAACCAGCACGAAATTTTCCCCTTGGAACTGCGTTACCTCACCCGAAACGATAAACACGAGTCCCAGATTATTGTTGGTTGCCAGGTGGATCATACGCATCATATTCTGGTTCGGCAGCATCGTGAGCGGCGGCTCGGGGCTGTCTGGATGATCCGACTCAAACACCAGCCGGTATAACGCCCCCTGTTTCACGACGCGGGCCGGGCGATTGATCACCGTCGCACCATCAGGGAGTAGGGTACGCGTAGCTGCCGCCGTTTCCAAACGTCTGCGCGTATCCAACAAGTCCGTCTCCGGTGCTTGCTCTTGCATCATGCCGAGTACGTCGTCGGTAGACGTCGTTGGCGATTCCGGTTTGGGATCGGGCGTTGAGGTCGGGGTTGGTTGTTTAGCTGGGTCCGGTGCCCGACGGTCTCGAGTGACGCTACGCACCAGCAGGTAGTTCTGATCTTTGAACACCGTAGTCAACCCGGAGATGACGAACCGCACCGGAGTCGTCACGTGGACTGCCGTCCGCACGAGCACCTCCAGATTGGCGTTGGGGATCAGACGAATGGGCGGATCTCCGTTGTCCGGCTCGAAAGCGAACAGCCACCAATCCCCGTCGCGTGTAAGAAAACCGCCGCGATCCACTACGGACCATCCCTCCGGCCACAACTTACGTTGCGTGGCGGCGTCCCCGGACCACTTGCCGCCAACCGGAGAGATGACATCGTTGATCGGGTGGGCCCGACGCAGCTCTTTGAGCATGTCCTCGGCTGTCGGTGGGGTGGTCGTCTTTTCGTGATCGACCGTTTGATCCTGTGACTGACCGGCCTCTTGTTCTTGAGCCACCACCGTTGCAGAAGAGACCCCCAGCAGGAAAGCCAAAACCGCGGCACCGGCTGCGAAAGACATCACAGTTGGGTGGCTCATGATCGCATCCTTCTCATTCTACTCCAGTTCGGTGTGAACCCAACCTCCTCAACTATACATCATCGGCAGTGTGGCTGGTACTCCTTGTATGCTTCCGTTATGGTCTTGTCAGAATCGTTACTTCTTCGCATCGAGCAGCTTTCCCAATGCCGCCGCGTCCGTGACCGGCTCCTTGCACAGGTACTTCTCACAGACATAAGCCGTCGGCTTACCACCGCGCATGGTCTTGCGTGAAAGCAGGGCGATCGGCGACTCCGATACGTTTTTCTGCGATAACGCGAGTACCTTATTCGGAAGATATCGACTGTCCACCTCTCGGAGCAGCGCCTGGGTGGCCGGCGATGTTGGGTCGCCGATGATCGCGATCTCCTTAATACGATCATGGTAGAAATCAGCCGCGCAGCAGAGCCGCTCGTACGCACCGGGTGAGTTGGCCACCTCCGGCGCAAACGCCCGAAATAGAAGCTCGGCCGATTCGCGGTAGTCCTTTCGGTCCATCATGATCGCGAGCCGGAGCAGGTTCATCGCGTGGACCGAGTTGCCGGAGGGAATAGCCCCGTCCCGCTTGTTCTTCGACCTCGCCAGAAGTTTCTCGCCGTCGGAGGCGGTGTAAAAAAACGCACCGCCCTCCTGGTCCTCGTAATACTTGATCGACAGATCGGTCAGCTTGACGGCTTCATTCAGCCAACGCTCGTCAAAGGTCGCTTCGTACAAATTGAGAAGCCCGTCAATAAAAAACGAGTAATCGCCGAGGTACCCTTTTAGATGCGCGGTGCCGCCGCGATAGGTGCGGAGCAGGCGACCATCGGGCGTGCGTAGTTTGTCCAGGATGAAGTTGGCCGCTTTTGTAGCGGCGGCCGCATAGCGCGGTTCGTTCAACACACGCGCGCCTTTCGCCAAGGCCGAAATCATCAACCCGTTCCACCCGGTGAGCACCTTGTCATCGAGCCCGGGGGGCACGCGTTTG
>JAJRSP010000194.1 GCA_024278775.1 Planctomycetota bacterium | reverse complement strand
GCTGTGCCACGACGCGGCTGTGCAAGCGGCAAGCAAGAAGCCGATTCGTTTTGATCTTGGTCTACAGATGGCGACCATAGTGAACTCTCCGGTAAGGGCGGTCGTTATTGTCTCTCGTGTTGTTGTCCGGCACCCCGTGGTGGAAGAACATCCCCCGATGATACGCGGTACGCCGTTGCCGTGCAAAACGGTACCTTGAGCTTCCCGGTTTGGATCATCGCCTCGAACCCTCGTTCTGGCGTCACGACACGGGCGCGGCGTTTTTTGAAGGCAAGGCGATCGCGCTGAGCTTTTCTCTGGATGAATGGCATATTTCGATTGTTTTTCTCGTTTAGGGTTGCTATGCTGGGGTTGCGGGGGCTGGCTTTATCTGGGCCGGTGTTCCAACGCAATTCGCTGTCGATCAAAGATAGAGTTCGGAGCACGGTATGAGAACAACAAATGCCACGACACCACCCCATGCGATCTGCTTTTGTAGCGCCCTCGTGATCTCGTGTTGGATCACGATGGTCCCCCCGGCCTCGGCGCAATCAGTCTCGCCGCTTGAACCGGATGGGGGGCGGTTGGTCGTGGTTGATTCATCGCAGCCCGCACAGGGTGAGCCCTTGCCTGAGGCGTTCAAGGTCTACCCCGTCACCGCAGAAGTGGCGTACGTGGTTTCAAACGACGGGGCTGCGGGCATCGCGGGCACAGCGGAGAAACTGATCTACGACAACCCGCTCGGTCAGTTCGCGATCGAATTTCCTGCTGGCCAGATGGTCGCTGATGACCTGACGCTGTCCGTCAAGACCGACTGCCCGTTGACGCGGTACCGGTTCCAGGTGATCGGCAAGGCCAACCCGGATGCTTGCGGCGGTGAGGGGGTGACGTGCGGACCGCTTCGGGTTGATTTTTCTTTGTGGAATGAGTGCCCCAATGCCGACGGTGTTGACGGTACCAGCAGTGCTGTGATCGAGGGAACGACCGGCTGCGCTTCTACGGAGCCGGGCGATGGGTGCATGTTGCTGCCCGATGCCGATGCGTTGACCGAGATCAACTTCGTGCCGAGCGTGCCGGTCTTGCTGCCGTCTACTGTGTGGCTGCGCGTGACGATGAACCGTGCCAACGCCGGTGTTATCGTAGGTGCGCCTGCACTGCTGGGTTACTCTACCGATGTTCTGGATACGATTGGTATACCCTGTAATTCGTCCGTCGGTGGCTTCCCCAACTGGCCGCATTCGAGCTTCAATGCCTCGGTCTATGGTGATGAGACCTGCGGCGACACATTTTTGACCTATCAAAATATTCGCGCTAGCGGTGGGGGCATCACTGAAGGCTCGCTCACCTGCATCGCTGAAGACATCACACTCAATAGAACCTGCAACATGGTACAGATGGAAGTCGCCGTTCGCGGACGCGGGCGGTACGACTTTGAGCTTCGGCGACGCACCGCTGACGGGTCGCCGGAGGGTTTTTGTAATGATTTCTCCGCGTTCGGCCCGAACGCCATACCGGGCAGTCAGTTCGTGTTTGGTAACTCAGAAGATGGCTTGAACGTTCACCGTAAGGTTTTTGATCCGCCCGTGCCGCTGCCAGTTGAGACGCTGCAAGTGGTGTTCATGGGCAACAATGTGAACGCGAGATGGGTGCTGACTCAAAGAGATGCCTCGGTCGGCTCCACGGACGCCACCTACCATGTCTTTTCCGGTAATGCGGATGGAGGAAGCTGGGCCTTGAACAATCCAGATGTTATTGCCCGCACTTACGGTGGATTCCACGTGACGATCACCTGTGACGGGGCACCGCCCGTGGGCGCATGTTGCGATCAATACTTTCGTGACGAAGCCGGGGAGGCCGTCTGCCGTGACGTGCCGGAGATCAACTGCGCGTTTCCATCAAGGGGGACGTCGCTAAGGCCCTCTTGGCAAGAAGGTGCGTCGTGCCGGGTTTGTGACGCCGGCTCTTCCGGGGGCTTGGCCTGTACGGATGATACGGACTGCCCGGAAAGCATCTGCGTGGCCGCTGAGCCCTTCGAGCACCCTTGCGGTCTGTCAGCATGCTGCAAACCAGATCAGACTTGCGAAAACCTGACACTAAACGAATGCTACGTTGTGGAGCCGCTGGATCGTCCAAAGGTTTATTACCTCGGTCAGTATTGCGACGAACGGGGGCAAAGTTGCCCGCTCATGGCGTGCCAGTCCCAGGATGGTGACTGCATGCGGGCGCACGACGGCCGTGGTTGCAGTGACCCCTTCTGCTGTATATACGTATGTTGGTTTGACGCTTGGTGCTGCGAGGTGGAATGGGACCAGACATGCGAGCGCTGGGCCAACGAGCTTTGCGATAGAGTTACGGCGACGAACGACGAATGCGCACCCGGGAATCTTGAGACCGGGCAGGCTGGCGCGGTGGAGCTTCTCGTGGACGGACCGGCGGAGTTCGCCTGGGGGGGGAACGCCACGGACACTCCTCCCGACCCAATCTGCTGCAACGGGGGGCAGCGCTTCTGCGTGGGCGGCTGCAACGACGGTGCCTTGTGTGATGACGACGCCGACTGCGCCGGCGCAGCAACGGGTTTCTGCAACTTCGATGGCAATCCATCTTCGGGTGCCTGTAGCGCAGGCTGCAATGCCCAGGAGCCATGCGGTCCGCCCGATCTCTATTACTGGTGGAGAACGTATTGCATCGGTGGTTCCAACTACGGCGCGGCATGTGCGCCGCGTTGTGCCGACGGCATCAACTTCGGCAAGGGTTGCGGCGATTCGAGCGCCTGCCCGTTCACCAGCGTTTGCTCGAACGATTATTGTATGGGCGGCATCGACTACGGTCAGGCGTGTACTACCTCCGCCGACTGTCGGGATTTCGCGGTGTGCGACCTCAACGCCGACTGCCCCGGTGGAACTTGCGACAACACCTTCTGCGAGGGCACGGAAGATGGCTTCTGCGGAGAACCCGTGCCGCGCCCGGGTGTTGCCGGTGTGGGCTCGGTCTGGTTCTTCTTCACGGTCCCGGAAGGCGAGGGCGATACGCTCGACGTGGCCGTGAGTACCTGCGGCAGCGCCAACCCCGCCAAGGACTCGATGGTTCAGGCGTACGCCATTGGTGACAACGACAGCGGGGTTTGTGCAGACATTGGAGTCTGCGACGGTGATGGCTCTCTCTGTAGCACGGTGATGCAGAACTGCGCCGACGAGACTTATTGTGTTCCGGCTCCAGTTTCCTGTAGCATCGCGGCGCAAGACTGCACCTTTGGCTCCGAGTGCGTGCTCGACAAGGACGCCGCCTGTAGCACGTTGTCGTTGATCGGCTGTAATGACGACGCGGCCGACGGATGCGGCGACTCGACGCAGATGCACAACTCCACGTTGTGCCTGCCCAACCTTCGACGCGGGGACACCTACTACGTTCTCGTCTCGGCGAAGACGGAGGCCACACGCGGCGCGTACCGGGTGACGGTGTCGTCCGCGACGTCGTGCGGTGGCATAACACCCCCGGCCAACGATTCCTGTCCGTTCGCGGAGGACATCTTTGATCTCGACGGTGACGGCGTGATCGTTCAGGGTTTTGACTTGGGCTCATCTACGGAAGACTGTCGGGCACCGAGCTGTCTCGGCAATATGCAGAACGACGTCTGGTATCGGTATGAGGCCACCGTCACGGGGCAACTGCTTGCGTCTACCTGCGGTGATTCCAACGAGACCACGCCTGATACGGAGCTTATCATCTATGATGGGTGTGATTGCGGCGGTGGACTGAGCACAGAAATTGTCCCGGGCGAGGAACTCTGCTGTAGTGCCACCGGCGATCTGTTTACCTGCCTCTTCGGCAGTGACTGCGACATTCAGGTTGAAGCGGGCAACTGCTACCTGATGCGTCTGGGTGATAACAGCGGGTCCGGTGCTCAGGGGGAGATGGAGATCACGGTGACTCCGGGTCCCGAGTGTCCAGCGGGCACCTTGACCTGGAATGATCCGCTTTCGGGTACCGTGGATGCGCGTTACCCGCAAGATTGCACCAGCGGCGCTTCGTGGCTCGGCATTGATACGTTCACCGTAACGGGACCGGCCGGTGCCGATCCGGTGGATTGCTGGTCGATGTGTGAGGCAAGTGACGGCGGGTTGGGACCGAACAGCATCGCCTCGGTTGTTGAGGGTGCTGCGGGCGAGTACACGATCACGCTGACGCGTCCGATCACGCCGGGGTCATGCACGACGATCACCTACGTGGAAGCCAGTACGGGCGTGGCGCATACCGCGAAGTTCTCGTTCCTGCCGGGTGATGTGAGCGGGGATGGCGTGGCTGGTCCGGCTGATATCCTGACCCTGATCGACATCCTCAATGGCAGTGCATTGGGGGCGTGGGGAGCGTACAGCACCGATGTTGATGTGAGCGGTGCTACCGGAGCACCGGACGTCTTGGCCGTTATCGACTTGCTCAATGGTGCCAACTGCTTCGCACCTTGGAATGGGATGTCCATCGAAACTGGCGATACCTGCGGCACCTGCCCGGTCGCCGCGCCGTAGCCGCTTGGCCGTGTGGTTTGCGACCATAGCAGTGTCACCGGATTGCCGCGTGTTGTGTGTGATGGATTTGCGAAACGAAGGATAGGAACGGGATCAGCAGTGGAGGTTTTGGTGATGGATGTCCCTGGAAAGCGACGTGGGTTGATGCGACCAGCCGCGACATTGTTGGCATCGTGTGAGCCGCAGAGGCGGTCCGCGCTGAGTCTGATCGAGGTGGCGGCGTTGGTGGTGATCGCCGTCGTGTTGACGGCGGGGCTGGTGCCCTCTTTGGCATCCGTGCGTATGAGCGGCAAGGAAAGCCGGTGCCTGTCGAACCTGATGCAGATCGGTTTTGCCAATTCGATGTACGCCGCAAAGGAACCGTCCGATCCGGCGCTGCCGGTACACGCCAAGCAATTTGATCAATGCCTCTCGCCCTTGGTTGGCGGGTTTTGTCAGGATCCGATGTTCGTCGGTGCTTACGAGTGGGGCGGCAAGAGCGGCGTGGGGGTTCCGGGCTTTGTGGAGTTTCCCGGTCAGTTGGGTAGCCGGTATGGAACGCTCGCCGGATTCGGCCCGGTTACCCGGCCATTGAATGATGTGGTTTATAAACAGGAATTCGTCGATGCATGGGATAGCCCAGAAGGGTTCGATCGCTTACAAGCCCAACTCGATATGGGGTTGGACCTCCCCGTCAACCAATGCCCGGCCGACACGGGGTATACGGGCATCCACTTCCCCGCGTTTCGTGACTCAAAGCTGAGTTCCTACGATCACTTAGGCACGAGCTACACGGCGAATGTGTTCATGACGGGTGCTCAAGGTTTCGAAGACTATAGCAATTCGCCTTATCTTCACAGTCTTAGCGAGATCATGAGTCCGAGGCGGACGCTGGCGTACTACGAGAACAACGGCCGGTTCGCTTGGTCGGCGCAGCCGATGCCGCCCGATTGCAGGTGGATCGGGAGCGGGATCGCTGGGACGGTGCGCGGCTGGCATGGTGTCCCCTGGGTCTTTAATGCAGCCTTTATAGACGGCCATGCGGACTCCATCTACATGCGCAGTTTTGATAACTCGGCAGTTGGGCCTGAGAGTTCTTTTTGGTGCATTTCGGTCCGTGGTGAGAGTTGGAATAAGGATACGCTTCCGTTGGATCGAGTCCGAACGAATCTGAAAAGTCCTGGCTATGGGCGTCCATCATGGGAGGGTGGGATCGAATGACAAGATACGTCTTAGCGTTCGTCTTGATTTCGTGGCCCGTATCGACGGTCCTGGCCGAGGTTGAGCCGAATGATTCGTTAGCTGAAGCGAATGCGATAGGCGTCTTGTCGCCGTCGCAGCCATTGTCGGGTTCTGGGTCAATCGGCGATGGTAGTTTTTCCGCTATGGACGTAGACGTGTACTCGTTTGAAGTCAGCGGCGGCGTCGCATCGGTTCTTGTCACGGTCGATGTTATGGCAGGTGCTGCCGTGTTCGATGCGCTTGCGCGACTGCTCGACTCCGGTGGCGTAGAACTGGCACGCAACGATGATCGTGCGTTGTCGGACCCTAATCCAAAGATCGAAATGTATCTGTTGGATTCGGGGATGTACCATGTGGCCATCAGCCATACGCTCAATTCTCGTTTCGACCCAGCCGTAGCGGGAAGCGGCCGCGCATATGGCGTGGGCGGTGACTACACGTTGTCCGTAAGCGCTGCCCCTGCGAACGTGCCGGTGAGCGTGATCGAACCGAATGACGACGTGTTCATGCCAACACTACAGGGCGCTTCATCTTTTTCCATCAGCGGCGAGTTCATCGGCGACGGTTCCCACGGCGCGATGGATGTTGATGTTTATAGGATTTCCTTGGCGGGCGCGGCGCGAATCGACGTGCGGGTCCAAACGGTTTCGATCGGTTCGATTCTTCGCCCGGCGCTGCGTTTGCGATCGTGTGAAGATCACATCGTGGACCTTCAACCGAAGGACCCATGTGGTCTCGGCGAGAGTGTGCCGTTAGGTGCCAACGATGTTGATGCCGCAGCCTCAACGCTCGTTCTGGATAGCTCGGATGTCTATATCATGGTGTCGGGAGAGGGGAACCGCCGCTACAACCCGGCCGTGCCCGGCTCGGGCGAGCCCGGAAGCATGGGGGCCTACGAACTGGAGGTTGTGGTCACACCCTTTAATCCATTCGGAATGAATGAGCCAAATGACTCGGTGTCCACCGCGATAGGGCAGCCGTTTCCTTTTGTCGATACCAGGCCGGCGACGATCAGCTACCAGGGTTTTCTGGGGGATGGTCCGTATGCGCAGACGCGCGGCGATCGAGATTTCTACGAGATAGATATCATCGAAGAGGCTCGTCTCGTAACGATCGAGGTGGAAGCCAACGATCCGGTAGATGGGCTGCGCCCTGTGGTCGCGGTCTACGATCAAGGCAATCGGCTGATCGCCGTCAATGAAAACCCCGGCGAACTCGAGAGGGTAGCCGTAACGATTCCCTTGGCTTGCAACACTCCTGGCTATTGGTATGCGCGGTTTGCGCCGGTGTATGTGATGGTCATGGGCACGCGGCAGGAATGGCCGGAGGATATTAGCCTTCCAATTTCGAGAACCCTTTTCGGCGTCGGCACGGACGGAGCGATGCCACGAGGTGCCAGTAGCGTTGGTAGTTACGAATTACGCGTGACGGCCACTCCGGTCGAGACGCAATGCAGTACCGAGCCTGACGATACGTTGGATGCGGCGACACCGACAGGTCTGGTTGATTCGGGCGTTTTTGTCTGCAATGGCGGCTTTCTTGGCGATAGCGATTGTGAGTTTCCGGAGTCTGACGTTGACATCTACTCGCTTCGTGTGGATCGGGCACCGGCCCATCTCGCCGTTTCCGTTTCGACATGCGGCGCGGGGGCGGTTTGCGAATACACCTTCTTCGTCTTAGACGACGCAGGTGATACGGTCGCGCGTTTTTCGGGTGGTGGGGCGTGCTACGATGAGGCTTTCGTGTTTCCATCGGTGATGTTACGATCCGAAGGCACCTATTATGTCGCGGTGGCTGGCGGACTGTTTCCCGTTGTGATTCCCGGTGAGGCATGTTCCGTGCTGGGGGTGAATGATTCGGGTACGTATGGGCTCACCCTCTCCCTAACACCCGGAAGACTGCCCGCACCATCGACAGCATCCTATGGCGGGATCGCGGGCGCTCCTGCGAACGAAGTGTTCGTGACGCGTTTGGATGACGCCGCGACGTGGATTGATGTGTTGGACCCTGGCACGCTGTCTGTCTTGCGCAGTTTTCCCGCGCCGGAACCGCGGTTCGGCGGTTCGGAGGGGTTGGCCTATGACGGCACCGATCTGTACTACGTCGGTGCGGGGAAGCATCCGGTGATGTACCGGCTCGACCCAAGCGACGGCACAGTGCTCGACTCGACGCTGCTTTGGATGGGGTCAGGGTTTTACAGTGACGCGACCGCACTCGGTGGTGCGATGTATCTTCTCGACGCTGGGCTCCATGCGTTGCACGTGTTTGATCTTGCCGCGCAGCGTTTTCGTGAGACGTTACCGATCGGTTGGTTGCATGGCATCGAGGTTGGCGGTGGGCTGGCCGCCGTCGAGGCGCCGAGCCGGCTCTATGTGGGCGACGCGTTTGGAACCGGCGCGATTCACGAGATACACCCTGCGGCCGGCGCGCTGATGGATACGGTCATGCCGAGCGAGACGGACCAACGTCCCGTTTCACTGGCATCGAACGGTACCGGGCAACTACTCATGGCCG
>JAJRSP010000193.1 GCA_024278775.1 Planctomycetota bacterium | reverse complement strand
CGCCGCCGAGTCGCCTCGACGCGAACCGGAATCGCGCGTGGACCTCTCGATCTCATCAGCCGTCCTCCAGACCACCATCGGTCGACGGCTGACGATACCGGCCCGGTCAAATCGCTTCATGCACGCTTGCCGGAAAGACACCGTAATGGCACTGGGCAATTCGTAAATGGTGAAGACAAACCGCATCCCGGCCACTAAGCCGCCTTCGACAGGCCCCGTCGAGTACCGAACATCGTCCGACGCTGCGATGGTCGCGTATTGGCCAGCGGAAAACGCTATAGCCGGAGAGCTGTAGGTCGCCGAAGGCAGCGGCTGTTTGGGGACACCGAATCGATAGGCAAACCGATCCACACCGGCACCGGAGCCAAAGTCGTATGTCGCACCAAAAACAATGCCGCCCGGCATTGATAGGGTAGACAACACGACGATCGTGATCGATATTTTTTTCGATAACGAATTCATAATCTTTCCTTTCACAGTTGGTTTACCCGCTTCCCCTCGAAACAAACCCCCAACCGTTGTACGATACAATCGTTAGCAACAGACGCAGCCCCCACCGTGCCGGAGCGCTTAGTAAAACGCAAGAAGAATCAGAGCGTTTTAATGTACGATTAGAGCTATTTAATATTGGAGTATGAAAACAGTATTATTTACGGTGCCATATCACTTGATGTATCTCGTGTATTATCGGAAACTGCCGTACACGCGCGGCACGTATTCGAAGGGAAGAACTGCGGCTCGGACTTGGAAACGACGTGTCGCCGTTCTTGCGATGATCATCAACGCGCAACATCAAAAGCAAGACAACAAAAACAAGCCGTCGAGGTCCTGGCCTGCCCACGCCCATTTCCCCGAATTGATGGCACCAGGCCCGATATCTCGATCTGATTGCTGGGAGATTAGGGAGTATTAACGGAATAAGCCGTTTCCCTTGAATCCCAGCGGCTCTCTGGGTAGGATGAGGGGCAGGGGTTCAACAGGTAGGGGATCCAGTCGAAACAAATCCTGTCCCGTGGGGCAGGACTTCTACGGTGAAGATGCGTATGGTCAAGCTCTCGCAGTCATCTCGTCGTCAACACGTATTCGTTCTGATCGCATGGGCCGCCCTGTGCGGTGTAAGCATTGGATCAGGCGGCGGGACCCAGATCCGGCGATTATCCTACCCCAGCCTCAACCAACCCCAAAAGTCCGATAGTGGGAACGTTCGTCCCGCAAGCCAGGCCGCCGGTCCGAAAACGGTGACAGACTTCGTGCCAGACGCCACCGCTAATGCGACCACTACCCCGCAGCCTGCCACGACAGATCTGGTGAGCGTCTTCGTCCATCTCTCTCCGGTCGCGGGAGCCGTCACACCCCGCCTCGCGTCTGACCGCAAGAACACTATCCGGCAATGGGCCGCAAACGTCGGCGGCCACCTCAAGTACGAATACAAGACGGTCCTTCCAAATACGATCAACCTCCGCCGCATCCCTAGGGCACGACTTGCGGACCTGCTGGCCATGCCCGGCGTGGTTAAGGTCGAGGAGGATCGCGTGATGCACGCCTACCTCACCGTCAGCGTTCCCATGATCCGGGCCTTGCAAAGCCAGATCACCGGCGCGGGTCTCTCCGCCGATGGAAGCGGCGTCCGAGTGTGCATCATTGATACCGGCATCGACTCCGATCACATCTTGTTCGCCGGCCGGGTCGACACGGCCGCTGGTCGCGACTTCGCCAACAACGACAATAACCCCGAGGACGATAACGGACACGGATCCAACGTCGCCGGTATCGCCGTGGGTGGTACGGGTGTCTCGGACACACGATGCGGTGTCTCCACCCCCTTGCAGGGCGTCGCGCCCGCCGCCACCCTCATCGGCATCAAAGTGCTGGATGCCAACGGCAGCGGGTTCAATTCGGATGTGCTCGCGGGTATCAACTACGCCGCAGACCAGACGGCGAGCGGCGGCCGCTGTGACGTCATCAACCTGAGTTTGGGCGGCGGCGTCTTTACCGGAACATGTGACAGCGACAGCTCGGCCGTTGCCGTCAACAACGCTGTGGCCAACGGCGTCGTGGTCGTGGCCGCGGCAGGTAACGAGGCCAACGCCAACGCCATGGGGTCACCCGCCTGCGCGACCGGCGCCATCGCCGTGGGGGCGGTCTTCGACAACGACTTCCCCAACTGCGAAAACTCTCAGTCCAGTTTTTCGTGGTGTGGCAACGCCTCCTGCACGACGACCCTCTGTACCGACACCAACATCAAGGTGGATAATCTGATCTGTTTCAGCAACCGGAGCGACCAACTGGACGTTACCGCACCGGGCTGCGATATCCGGTCGGCCGGCATCGCTGCCGGCGGCACGTCGTTCGCCAGCCAATGCGGCACGAGCCAGGCGTCGCCCCACGTGGCCGGCTTGGCCGCCCTTCTCCTTAGCGCCGACCCGACTCTCACGCCGGCCTCGGTACGTCAGCTCATTCGCGACGGAGCGATTGATCTCGGACCGGCCGGTTTCGACATCGGGTATGGTTATGGCCGGATCGATGTCATTAACACCCTTTCTCTGCTAACCCCATGCGTGGTCAACACCGATTGCGACGACGGCGACCCGTGTACGGTTGATGTCTGCACTAGCGGATCATGCTCCCACACGCCGGTCAGTTGCCCCCCCGGTCAAGTTTGCATCGGCGGCACCTGCCAGGGGCAAGGAGCCTGCTGCGCCGGTGCCTTCTGCAGCATAGACACATCGGCCGGTTGCACGGCCTCCGGTGGAACCTACCTGGGTGATGCGTCTGTATGCGGCAGCGGTACGGCCGGAAACCCCACGGTTTATCAGAGTGCCCCCAACGTCGCTATTCCAGACGGCGGTGGCGCGGGCAATCCGGCCACCGACACGATCACCGTGCCGGATTCCTTCCCCATCGGTGACGTAAACGTCGATCTCACGGTCACGCATACCTGGGTGGGTGATCTAACCGTGACAATCTCGCACGGAGGAACGACGGTCACCGTGATAGATCGTCCGGGCGTTCCCGCGTCGACCTATGGTTGTAGCCAGGACAATTTTTCCGGAATCATCCTCGACGACGAAGGCACGGGTGGAACCATCGAGTCACAATGTGCCCTGAATCTTTCATCTCCTCCCGGCTATACACCCACTAGCGCGTTGAGCGCTTTCGATGGGATGGACTCGGCCGGTGCATGGACCATCACCGTCTTCGATAGCGTCTCCGTCGATTCCGGAACTCTGGACGCCTGGTCGCTTCACATCGACGGACTCGGCTCCAACCCCTGCACGGCACAGTGCGCGATCAACGCCGATTGTGACGATGGCGTGTTCTGCAACGGCGCGGAAATATGTTCGGGCGGCTCGTGCATAGCCGGAGCGGCCGTCTGCACCGCCGCCTGCGAGCACTGCAACGAGGCGGCCGCGTCGTGCGACTTGTGCGCCACTGATGTGGACGGAGACGGCACGATCGGAGCAAGTGACATTACCATGTTGACCAATTGTTTCGGTGCTTGTTACGCCCCCGGTGATCCCTGCCTTGCGGCCAACGTCGACGGCGATATCGGTGGGTGCGTCGGCACCGGTGACTACGCCGCCCTCGTGGGATGTATGAACCAGACCTGCGGAACATGTGCCAACTGCACCGCGCCACCCGCGGCTGCCACAAAACGCCCGAGGGCGAAGGAATAAACACCACGAGTGACACCTTGTGCCACTCTCACAGATACGAAAACGGTAGGATGTTGGATGGAAAACGCCGAACTTGAGCATGGACCCGCTCAAACGAATCATCACAATTGGATCGGCAGTGTCGCCTGACGCGACCTCGATCCTATGCAAGGAGTGGGAACTATGAGAGCTTATAAGATCATGCGATGGGCGGTGGCCCTGGCTATAGTCGCCGCAGTGCCGACGGAGGCTTTCGCGATCATTCGCGTCACAATCCGACCGATCACCCTGCCAACGGCGGGTACGTCCGACACGACCGCCACACTACCCACGGCACAAACCCAGTATGTGCCGGGTGAGACATTCGTAGTCGAATTGTGGGCACAGACCACGGAAACCAACGGTCTTTCCTCGGTGACTGTAGACCTGAGCTACACCAACACCGTGGTCACGGCCCAGTCCATTACCCACACGGCCCTGTTCAATGCCTCGGGGCTCTCCACCGGAACGATCAATAATCCAGGTGGGCTGGTGGATGACTTGGGCGGCTCGCACCCCGCGGCCTCTCCCCCGTGCAGCGATCAGGTGGGCTTGAGCAACTGGGCACGGGTAGCCGTCGTGAACATGCAGGCCCTGGCGAACGGCACGTCAGTGATACAGTCCGCCGACACAGCCTCTCTTATCCTCGGCACGGCCATCTGCAACCAGTTCGGCAATGTGCTACCGGCCGATATCGACTACGGCCAGGTGACCGTTACCGTCCAGGAATGCTTCACCGACGCCCACTGCGACGACGGTCTGTTCTGCAACGGAGCCGAAACGTGCGTATCAAACGTATGTCAACCCGGCACTCCGCCAGTGCTCTCCGACGGCGTCGTCTGCACGGATGACACCTGTGACGAAGTCAACAACGTCGTGGTTCACACACCGAACAACGCCAACTGTGACGACGGGCTGTTCTGTAACGGGGCCGAGACGTGCGACGCGACGCTCGATTGCCTCGCGGGCACACCGCCGACTCTCACCGATGGCGTACCCTGCACGGATGACACCTGCGATGAGGTCAACAACGTCGTGGTTCACACGCCAAACAACGGCAACTGTGACGATGGTTTGTTCTGTAACGGGGCCGAGACGTGCGACGCGACACTCGATTGCCTCGCCGGCACACCACCGACACTCACCGATGGCGTCGTCTGCACGGACGACACCTGCGACGAGGTCAACAACGTCGTGGTCCACACGACGAACAACGCCAACTGCGACGACGGTCTGTTCTGCAACGGGGCCGAAACGTGCGACGCGACGCTCGACTGCCTCGCCGGCACCCCACCGACACTCACCGATGGCGTCGTCTGCACGGACGACACCTGCGACGAGGTCAACAACGTCGTGGTCCACACGACGAACAACGCCAACTGCGACGACGGTCTGTTCTGCAACGGG